>NZ_JARAUO010000009.1:0-230082 GCF_033792105.1 Streptomyces sp. WI03-4A | reverse complement strand
GATGTGGTGCTCGTCACCGGAGAACGGAGTGTTGAGGAAGGTCTCGACAAACTTGGTGGCGTCTTCCTGGGAGTGCATGCGGGCGCCGACGGCGACGACGGGGCAGGCGACGACCGCGCGGGCTGCGACGGCCGGGCCGGCCCGGACGAGCCGCTCTCCGCCGGTCGCGTACCCGTGCCCGCGCTCTCCGACGGGCCGGGGCCCGCGCCCGTACCGCCGCCCGCGGGAGCGCCGCACCCCGCCAGCAGCACGACCACCACGGCGGCCTTCCAGCCACCGGCCCACCCTCGCATGCGCGCACCTCCCCGCTCGGCCGTCCACGTGCGCCTCCAGGATGCCCCCGCTCCGGCGGCGGGACCCCCGGCTCGACGCAGGAAACCGATCGGTTTACGCTAGCGGAAACCGATCGGTTTCACCTGTCTGGAGACTGCCGTGACCGCACTCAAGAACTCCGTCGTCCTCGTCACCGGCGGCAGCCGGGGCATCGGTAAGGCCCTGGTCGAGGAGGCGTACGAACGGGGCGCAGGGAAGGTGTACGCCACCGCCCGCGACCCCCGCACCGTCACCCACCCCGACGCCGTCGCGCTGCCCCTGGAGGTCACCGACCCGGCCTCCGTGGCCGCCCTCGCCGAACAGGCGCCCGACGTCACCGTGCTGATCAACAACGCCGGCGTCTCGACCGGCGCCCGCGTCCTCGGCTCGCCCCTCGACGACATCCGCCACGAGACCGAGACCAACTACTACGGCCCGCTGCTCCTCACCCGCGCCTTCGCGCCGGTCATCGAACGCAACGGCGGCGGCCATCTCCTCAACGTCCACTCCGCCCTGTCCTGGGCCGCCGACGGCAGCAGCTACAGCTCCACCAAGGCCGCCCTGTGGTCGCAGACCAACAGCCTCCGCCTGGAGCTGCGCCCGCGCGGCATCGAGGTCACGGGCCTGCACATGGCCTACGTGGACACCGACATGACCTCGGGCGTCGACGCCCCCAAGGCGAACGCCCACGACATCGCCGTGGCCGCCCTCGACGGCGTCGAGTCCGGAGCGCACGAGGTGCTCGGCGACGACACCACCCGCTGGGTCAAGTCCGTCCTGTCGCAGGACCTCGCCTCGCTCTACCCGCAGCTCGCCGGGTGAACCGGCCACCCCGGGAGCGGTGACCGGCGAGCGCCCCGGGCCCGCTGCCGCCACCCGCGCCGACACGACCGGATGTGGTGCCCCGGTTTGCCCGCCCCGCCCTCCATGGCGTACCTGTGCCACCGGTCGAGGTACCGGAACGGACGGTGGGGTGGAACCGATGGCACGCATCCTGGTGGTCGGCGGCGGCATCGCGGGCACGGCGGCGGCCCTGGGCCTGCACAAGGCCGGACACGACGTGACCGTCGTCGAGGCGCACCCCGACGCCGCCGAGGACATCGGCGCGTTCCTGACCCTGGCGAGCAACGGCATGCGCGCCCTGGCCCAGCTCGACGCCGCGGACGCCGTCACGGCCGTCGGTTTTCCGCTGACTTCGCTCCGCCTGCTGGACAGCCGGGGCGCCGAGGCGGCGCACACGCCGCTCGGCGGGGCGGACGACCCGGCCCTGCGCTACCGCTGTCTGCGCCGCGGCGAGCTGAACACCGCCCTTCAGGGCGAGGTGGTCCGCCGCGGCGTACCCCTGCGGCACGGCACCCGCCTGGTGTCCGTGGCGGACGGCCCCGACGGCGTCACCGCGCACTTCGCCGACGGCGGGGCACTCACCGCCGACCTGCTGATCGGCGCGGACGGCCTGAACTCGGCCGTGCGCCGGCTCGTCGTCGCGCCCGAGGCCCAACCCCACTACGCGGGCCAGCGCGTCTTCTACGGCTACACGGACGGCGCTCCCGCCGCCGGGCGCACCGGCGCCATCACCATGGTGCGCGGCAGCGCCGCCGCCTTCGGGTACGCCGTCTCCCCGGCCGGCCGGACGTACTGGTTCGCCCGGGCCGGCGGCGACCCGCTGCCCGCAGGGCAGGACCCGGACCGCCCGGCCGGCGACCCGCGCGCCGAACTGCTCCCGCTGCTCGCCGGGGACGACACCCCCGCCGCCGGGATCGTCGCGGCCTGCGCCGGGCCCGTCATGGCCGTCAACGCCACCGAGATGCCACTCGGCGTCCCCTGGCACACCGGCCGCGTGCTGCTCGTCGGCGACGCGGCCCACGCGGCGTCCCCTGCCACCGGGCAGGGCGCCTCCATGGCGCTGGAGGACGCGGTCGTCCTCGCCAAGGCGCTGCGCGACGCCCCCGGGTCCGGCGCCGCGTTCGCCCGCTACGAACACCACCGCCGCCCGCGCGTCGAGCAGAACATCACCGTCAGCGGCGGCATCTCCCGGGGCACTCGCGCCCCCTCGCGCGGCCCGTCCGCGGGACACGAGCCCGACGAGGCGCTGCTCCACCAGCTCACCTGGGACGACCCGCTCCCCGCCGCCGGCACGGAGCGCTGAGGAGCGGCCGCCGTCCACCGAACTCGCGCTGACCCCCGTCCTGTTGTGAGGCGGGAGCTATCCTGCCCGGATGGGGATGATCGACTCGGAGCCGGACGGCCGGCTCGCCGTCCGGGCGGCCCTGGCGGGCGCGGTCGTGGTCCGCGCGATGTTCGGCGAACCGGGGGCCCGCGTCGAGAAGTCCGCCGGTGACTTCGCCACGGCCGCCGACCTCGCGGCCGAGGAGGCCATCGTGGGCGTGCTGCGCGCCGCACGGCCCGGCGACGCGGTGACCGGCGAGGAGGGCGGGAGCAGCGGCGCGGTGGACGCCCGCCGCCGCTGGCTCGTCGACCCGCTGTGCGGCACCCTCAACTACGCCTCGCGCTCCATGCTGGTGGGGGTGAACGTGGCCCTGCGCGTGGACGGCGCGATCACGGCGGCGGCGACGGCCGACCCGTTCAGCGGCGAGGTCTTCTGGACCGACGGACAGCGGGCCCGGATGCGGTACGAGGACCGCGACGAGGACTTGACGCCCTCGCCCGGCTCCCGGCTGGTGGACGTCAACCTCGACCCGCCGTTCCCCAACGCCCCCGGCTTCCAGGCCGCCCGGCTGCTGGCCGACCCCGGCTTCGTCCGGCGGTTCCGGCCCCGCGTGGTGTCCACCACCCTCGCGGTCGCCTGGGTGGCCGCGGGGCGCCGGGCCGCGTACGTCACCGACGGCCTCCTGCGGGACAGCGTTCACTTCTCGGCGGGTATCGCCCTGTGCCGGGCGGCCGGCTGCGTGGTGACCGGCCTCGACGGCACGCCCGTCCACACCGGCACGGGCGGCCTGATCGCGGCCGCGGACGCCGAGACCCACGCCGCTCTGCTGGAGATGGTCAACGGCCAAGCGGCACAGGTGCGTTAGCAGTTCAAGGTTTTGTCTTCCGAAGGCTTGCCGCCCGCTTGGTTCATCACTTAAATCAAAACATGAACTAAGTCGAGGGGTCGTGCGCCGACCCCTTCTGCCGCCTTTAGCCGCATGGAGCCGCCGCATGAGACTGAGATCCCTGGGCGTCGCGCTGGCCGCCGCAGCCGCGCTGATCGCCCTGCCCACCACCCATCCACCGGCCGCCGCCGCCGAGACCCCCCTGTCCCAGGGCAAGTCGGCCACCGCGTCGTCGGAGGAGAACGCCGGAACCGCGGCCGCCAAGGGCGTCGACGGCGACACCGGCACCCGCTGGTCCTCCGCCGCCACCGACGACCAGTGGTTCCAGGTCGACCTGGGGGCCACCGCGTCGGTCACCCAGGTGGTCCTCAACTGGGAGACCGCGTACGGCAAGGACTACAAGGTCCAGATCTCCAAGGACGGGAGCGCCTGGACCGACCTGAAGTCCGTCACCGGCTCCGACGGAGGCGCCGACACCCTCGACGTGTCCGGACAGGGCCGCTACGTGCGCATGCTCGGCGTGCACCGCGCCACGCAATGGGGCTACTCCCTCTGGGAGTTCCAGGTGTTCGGCGCCACGGGCGGCAGCACTCAGCCCACCTGCGGGACCGCGAACGCCGCCCAGGGCCGACCGGCCACGGCGTCCTCCACCGAGAACGCCGGCACCCCCGCCTCCGCCGCCTTCGACGGGAACACCGGGACCCGCTGGTCCAGCCAGGCGTCCGACCCGCAGTGGCTCCAGGTGGACCTCGGCGCGGCCAAGGACCTGTGCAAGGTCGACCTCACCTGGGAGGCCGCGTACGGCAAGGACTTCCAGATCCAGGCGTCCGCCGACGGACAGAGCTGGAACACCCTCAAGAGCGTCGACGGCGCGACCGGCGGGACCGCCTCCTACGACGTCAGCGGCTCGGGCCGCTACGTCCGGATCCTGGGCACCGCGCGGGGCACCGGCTACGGCTACTCCCTGTGGGAGGTCGCCGTGCACACCGGCGGCACCGGCACGCCCCCGATCGAGGGCGGCGGTGACCTCGGCCCGAACGTGATCGTCGTCGACCCCTCGACCCCGAACCTCCAGCAGAAGTTCGACGACGTCTTCAAGCAGCAGGAGTCCAGCCAGTTCGGCACCGGCCGCTACCAGTTCCTGCTCAAGCCGGGCACCTACAACGGCGTCAACGCCCAGATCGGCTTCTACACCTCCATCTCCGGACTCGGCCTGAACCCGGACGACACCCAGATCAACGGTGACGTCACCGTGGACGCGGGCTGGTTCAACGGCAACGCCACCCAGAATTTCTGGCGTTCGGCGGAGAACCTCGCCATCAGGCCCTCCCACGGCGACGACCGCTGGGCCGTCGCGCAGGCGGCGCCCTTCCGCCGGATCCACGTCCAGGGCGGCCTCAACCTCGCACCCAACGGCTACGGCTGGGCCTCCGGCGGCTACATCGCCGACTCGAAGATCGACGGAACCGTCGGGCCGTACTCCCAGCAGCAGTGGTACACCCGCGACAGCTCGGTCGGCGGCTGGACCAACGGCGTGTGGAACATGACGTTCTCCGGCGTCCAGGGCGCACCCGCGACCAACTTCGACAGCGGCCCGTACACCACCCTGGACACCACACCGGTCTCCCGCGAGAAGCCCTTCCTCTACCTGGACGGCTCCACCTACAAGGTGTTCGTCCCGGCCAAGCGGACCAACGCCCGGGGCGTCTCCTGGCCGGCGAACGCGGGCACCTCGCTGCCGCTCGACCAGTTCTACGTGGTCAAGCCGGGAGCGACCGCCACCACCATCAACGCGGCCCTCGCCCAGGGCCTCAACCTCCTCTTCACGCCCGGCGTCTACCACCTCGACCGGACGATCGACGTCACCCGCGCCAACACCGTGGTCCTCGGCCTCGGCCTCGCCACCCTGATCCCGGACAACGGCGTCGACGCCATGCACGTCGCCGACGTCGACGGCGTGAAGCTCGCCGGGTTCCTCATCGACGCGGGACCGGTCAACTCCGACACCCTGCTGCGGATCGGCGCGCCCGGCTCCGGCGCCGACCACTCGGCCAACCCGACCAGCATGCAGGACGTGTTCGTCCGCATCGGCGGCGCCGGACCCGGCCTCGCCACCAACTCGGTCGTCGTCGACAGCAACAACGTGATCATCGACCACACCTGGCTCTGGCGCGCGGACCACGGCACCGGGGTCGGCTGGGACACCAACCGCGCCGACTACGGACTGCGGGTCAACGGCAACGACGTGCTCGCCACCGGCCTGTTCGTCGAACACTTCAACAAGTACGACGTGTACTGGAGCGGAGAACGCGGCCGGACGATCTTCTTCCAGAACGAGAAGGCCTATGACGCCCCGAACGCCGCCGCCATCACCCATGACGGCATCGTCGGCTACGCGGCCTACAAGGTCGCCGACACCGTCGGCACGCACGAGGCATGGGGCCTGGGCAGCTACTGCAACTACACGTCCGATCCCTCGATCGTGCAGGCCCACGGCTTCCAGGTGCCCACCACCACGGGCATCAAGATGCACGACCTGCTCGTGATCTCCCTCGGCGGCAAGGGCCAGTACGCCCACGTCGTCAACAGCACCGGAGCCGCGACCTCGGGCACGGACACCGTCCCGTCCAAGATCACGTCGTTCCCCTAGTTCCCCTGGTTCCCCTGGTTCTGCTGGTTCCCCAGCGGGACCGTGTCCCCGGACGGAGCACCTCCGTCCGGGGACACACCCGTCTCAGCCGTCCGCCAGCGTCCGGTGCGGAGCCCGCCGGTAGGTCTTGCGGTACTCGGCGGCGAAACGGCCCGCGTGGTGGAAGCCCCAGCGCGCGGCGATCTCGGTGACCGTCGTCCCGCCGGCCGGGTCGGCGGCCACCAGGTCGTGATGGGCGTGCGCGAGACGGACCCGCCGCAGATGGGCGAGGGGGGTCGTGCCGAGATGGCGGCGGAACGCGTACTGCAGCGCCCGCACGGTGACATGCGCGGCCGCGGCGATCTCGGCGACCGTCACCGGCTGGTCGGCGTGGTCGTCGACGAAGGCCAGGGCGCGTCTCAGGGTCGCCGGGCGGGCGTCGCCGCGATCGGGGCCCGCCGGCTCGGTGAGCGCGGTGTTGGGGAACGTCGCCAGCACCGTCGCCGCCAGGTGCTGCGCGGCCGTGGAGGCGATCAGTGGCTGGTCGGCGACGGCGGGGTCGGCCAGCACGTGGTCGCGCAGGTGGGCGATCGCGTGGCTCAGGTAGCGGGCGGCGGCCGCCGAGTGCGGCCGGTGCCCGGTCAGCCGGACCGGCCCGTCGCCGTGCGGCCCGCCGGAGGCCACCTGGCCGAGCAGGGCCGGGTCGAGCATGGTGATGTTGTAGCGGGCGGCGCAGATCCGTCCCGAGTACGGCAGGTCCGGCGGAGCGAACATCACCACGTCACCGGGGCCGAAGGCGTCCTCCATCCCCGGGAACGAGTGGTCGCGCACGGTGCCGTCGTGCACGAGGCACAGGCAGATCCGGCCCAGCGGCGTCACCGAGTAGCTCATCTCGAAGTCCAGATCGAGCTCGTCGACGCTGACGCAGGGCACGCCGTTGCGCACGATGCGGGCCCGGCCGGCGCCGGGCGCGCTGCTGCCGATGCTCATCCTGGCGTAGGCGCGGCTGAGGAAGTCCTCGGTCACGGCCAGGTCGGCACTGTCGAAGGTGAGCGTCTCCATGAGGGGCGCATGCCCGCGAAGGGGCCCGAGATAGCGAGGCTGACCAGGTGTTTTTCGTAATCTGTACCATCGCGAGCCAGGCTGTTCGCGTATCGGCTTTCCACGACTGAGCGCAGCACGGAGGCTGCCCGACATGACCGGACCGTACGTGGACCCCGACCCGCTCACCACCCTGCAGGAGGAGGTGGGCCAGCTGCGCCGGGCCATGGCCTCGCACGCGCTCATCGACCAGGCCATCGGCGTGGTCATCACCGTGGGGAGCCTGCACCCCGAGCACGGCTGGGTGGTCCTGCGCCACATCTCGCAGCACACCAACATCAAGCTGCGCGAGGTCGCGCACTGGCTGGTGCAGTGGCCCGCCACGGGCCGGCTGCCCGAGCGGATCCGCGAGGCGCTGCCCGCCGCGGTGGACCACGCCCGCGGCGCCGCCACGACCACCCCCGCGGACCAGGACACCCCGACCGCCTGAGGCACCTCACACCGGTCGGCGGTGCCCGTCCCAGGCACGGCCGCGCAGCCCCGCGTCCCGCAGCACGTCCCCGGCCGTGCAGGCGAGCGGCTCCCCGACCGCCTCCAGCACCCGCCGGGCCCGCTCCGAAGCGGCGGCCGCGGCGAACCCCGACCCCAGGTGGACGCGGGGGGTGGGCGGGCTCAGGTCGATCCCGGCGCGGGTCAGGGGGCCGGCGAAGTGCTCGCACAGCACCTCGCTGTCGCGGAAGTGCTTGGCCGCCCCCGGGGTGCTGGAACGGGAGCAGGCCGTCCCGCCGCGCGAGGCGTTCTTCGCCGAGGCCGAACACGTGCCCGGCGAGGTCATCACGGCGGAGGTGCTGGACCGCCTGCGCAGCGGTGTCGGGCACGGCTTCCTGATCTCCGACTCGGCGGACCCGGCGCTGAAGACCCTGCGCGTCGTCGCACGCCCCTGACCGGCGGTGTCCGACCTGCGCGGCCCCGGTGCACCGCCTAGGGTGTCGAGTGCGGGCGCGCATGGCGGCCCGCCACCGGGTCAAGAAACCGGCCCTGCTGCGAACCCTCCGTCGGCAGGGGGCCGTTGACCCCGCCCGCTGGTCTCCGGGTCCGGGCGCACACGTCCGAAAGGCCGGCCGCACCGCCAAGGTGTGGTGTCCCGGCCCGACTTCACCCCACGGGGAAATGCCATGCGATCCCCGGTTTCGGATGCCCCGGCCCGGGGACCTCGGTGTGAGGACCCACGTCCGACCGATTCGACCGCACATGATCCGATACGGACGCATGCGCGCGTACCACCGCAGGCGCCCGTCCCCGTGTGCCGCGAACCCGCCTCGCCCGTACGGGGGCAACCCTCGTGACCAGTGAAGGAATGGTAGTGATGAGTGAGACCAACCCCCTCAAGCGTGCGGCGGAGAAGGTCGCCCACGCCGTGCAGGGCGAGGACGGCGCGTACGGGGCCCCGAAGGACGGCATCCCCGGCAGGCCGGCTCCCGAGTCACCGCCGGTCGCCGAGCCGACCGAGCCGCGCGACCCGCTGCCCCCCAAGCCCGACCAGTCCGGCCCGGCCACCGTCTCGCCCACCGGACAGCCGACCGGCGCCGACCAGGCACGGATGGCCCAGAGCGGCAGCTATCTCACCAACGCCCAGGGCACCCGGCTGTACGACACCGACCACTCGCTGAAGGCGGGCCCCCGCGGACCGGTGCTCCTCCAGGACCACCATCTGCGGGAGAAGGTGATGCACTTCGACCACGAGCGCATCCCGGAGCGCGCGGTGCACGCGCGCGGCGCCGGAGCGCACGGTGTGTTCCGCAGCTACGGCACCGCGGCCGGTGTGACCAGGGCGGCGTTCCTCGCGGAGGACGTCGAGACACCCGTCTTCGTGCGCTTCTCCACCGTGCTGGGCTCCCGGGGCTCCTCCGACACGGTCCGGGACACCCGGGGCTTCGCCACGAAGTTCTACACCAGCGAGGGCGTCTTCGACCTGGTCGGTAACAACATGCCGGTGTTCTTCATCCAGGACGCGATCAAGTTCCCGGACGTCGTCCACGCGGCGAAGCCGCACCCGGACCGGGAGATCCCGCAGGCACAGAGCGCCCACGACACCTTCTGGGACTTCGTCACCCTGCACACCGAGGCCACCCACCACACCCTGTGGAACATGTCCGACCGGGGCATCCCGCGGTCCTTCCGCATGATGGAGGGCTTCGGCGTCCACACCTTCCGGCTGGTCGACGCCGAGGGCGGCACGACGCTGGTGAAGTTCCACTGGAAGCCGAAGCTCGGCGTGCACTCCCTGGTGTGGGAAGAGGCCCAGATCGTCAACGGCGTCGACCCGGACTTCCACCGCCGTGACCTCGCCGACGCCATCGAGGCCGGCGCCTACCCGGAGTGGGAGTTCGGTATCCAGACCTTCCCCGACACCCCCGACCAGACCTTCGAGGGCATCGACCTGCTGGACCCGACCAACCTCGTGCCCGAGGAACTGGCCCCGGTGCAGCCCATCGGGCTGCTCACCCTGAACCGGAACCCGTCGAACTTCTTCGCCGAGACCGAGCAGGTCGCCTTCCACCCGGGTCACCTGGTGCCGGGCATCGACATCACCGACGACCCGCTGCTGTCCGGCCGTCTCTTCTCCTACCTGGACACCCAGATCACCCGTCTCGGCGGCCCCAACTTCGCCCAGATCCCGATCAACCGGCCGCAGGCGCCCGTCAACGACATGCTGCGCGACGGCATGCACCAGACGGCGGTGCACCGCGGGGTGGCGCCCTACCGCCCCAACTCCCTGGACGGCGGCTGCCCGTTCACGGCCGGCGCCGACACCGGCGCGTTCGTCGAGGCGCCGGTGCGGGTGCCGGAGGCGACGAAGGTCCGGGAGGCACCGGCGTCGTTCGACGACCACTTCAGCCAGCCGCGCCGGTTCTGGCTGAGCATGAGCCCGGTCGAGCGCGAGCACATCATCGGCGCGTACTCCTTCGAACTCGCGAAGTGCTACGAACCGGCCATCAGGGAACGGGCGCTGGGGGTCCTCGCCAACATCGACCCGGAGCTGTGCGCGGGCGTCGCGGACGGCCTCGGCCTGCCCGCACCCGAGCCCACCGTCCCCCTCGCCGACGTCGAGCCGAGCCCGGCCCTGTCCCAGGTCGGCCGCACCTGGCCCACCGAAGGACGGGTCATCGGCATCATCACCGGCCCCGACGGCGACCTGGACGGCGCACGGGCCGTACGGCAGGAGATCCTGGACGCCGGCATGGTCCCGCTGGTCATCGCACCGGCCGGCGGCACCCTCGGCTCGGGCGCGGACGCCCTGGCCGTCCAGCGCACCTACGCCACCGCGCGCTCCGTCGAGTACGACGCCCTGCTGCTGGCCGGCCCGGCCGGGGTGGGCGTCGACGCCTACGGTGCCCGGGACGCCAAGGCGGGACTGCCCGCCGCCCGGCAGGCGACCCCGGACCCGCGGGTGGGGCTGCTGCTGAACGAGGCGTACCGGCACGGCAAGGCCATCGGCGCGGCCAAGGGCGGCGAGGAGGTCCTGGAGGCCGCCGGCATCCCGTCGGACGCCCCCGGGGTGATCGTCGCCGACAGCGTGTCGACCGCCCTCCAGCAGGCCGCCTCGCTGCTCGGCGCCCACCGGGTCTGGGAACGGTTCCCCGCCGCCACCTGAACGGGGCAACTGCCCGGCCCGGACGGCGTACCAGGACAGGCGGCCGGTGTCCGCTGCCGTTGTGATGAGAGGGTCCTTTCGTCAACCAGTGAGGCAACTCATGCGCAAGCGCAGCTTCGTCACCACGGCAGTTCTCGCGGGTGCCCTCGCGATGGCGGGCACCACGACCGCCTTCGCGGCCGACCCGAACCCCGTAGGCGCCGCCGCCAACAGCCCGGGCGTCCTCTCCGGCAACGTCGTCCAGGTGCCGGTCGACCTCGGCCTGAACCTGTGCGGCGACACCATCGACGTGATCGGGCTGCTGAACCCGGCCGGCGGCAGCTCCTGCACGAACGGCTGACGCCACCGTGGGCCGGCCCCCCGACGCGGGGGCCGGCCCACGGCCGTTCAGGACGCGGGCGCGGGATCCGGCGGCGCGGCCGTCGTACGGCAGAGCAACAGGCAGACGTCGTCGTCGTGTTCGGAGTCGTGCAGCATCGGCTTCAGCAGCGAGTCGGCCGCCGTGTCCAGGTCCTCCAGCTCCACCGACCCCAGCGCCCCCACGGCCTGCGCGAGGCGCTCGATCCCCGCGTCGATCCCGGCCGCCCGCCGCTCCACCAGGCCGTCCGTGTACAGCGCCAGGGTGGACCCCGCGGGCAGTTCGACCGTGTTCTCCTCGTACTCGTAGGCCAGCGGCACGCCCAGCATGATCCCCGGCTTGACCTCCAGCACCCGCACGGCGCCGTCCGGCTCGCGCACGACGGCGGGCGGATGCCCGGCGGCGGCCCACACCAGGGTGGGATCGCCCGGCGTGAAACGGGCGATCGCGCAGGTCGCGTACAGCTCCGGCTGCTGGTGGCGGAGCATCCGGTGCAGCAGGGTCAGGATGCGCGCGGGTCCGTTGCCCTCGACGGCGTACGCGCGCAGGGCGGTGCGCAACTGCCCCATGATGACGGCCGCGCGCAGCCCGTGCCCCGTGACGTCCCCTATCACCGCGAGCACACTGCCGTCGGGCTGCGGGAAGGCGTCGTACCAGTCGCCGCCGATGTTCAGGCCGCGGGTCGCCGGCAGATAGCGGGCGGCCAGCGCCAGGTCCGGTGTGCTGGGCAGGTCGGTGAGCTGGGCTTGCTGCAACTCCCTGGCCACATCCCGGTGCTGTTCGTACTGGCGGGCGTTGTCCAGCGCGATGCCCGCCCGCCGGGCGAGTTCCAGCAGCATCACGGTGGTGTCCGGGTCGAAACGGTCACCGGGCGCGGACAGGGTCAGTACCCCCTGCACCGTGCGGGCGCCGAGCGGGATGCACAGCAGCGGCCGCCCGGGGGAGAGGGCGGACGGCGGCGCGTCGTCCACGCCGGGCAGTTCGCCGGGGTGGGCCGCCGCGTGCTGGGGGCGCCCGGTGCGGGCCGCGGTCACCGTGGCGGCGGCGCGGCCGTCGGCGGAGGCGCGTTCGTCCTCGGCCAGCCAGAGGTCCACGTGCTCGGCGTAGTCGGGGACGAGCAGGTCGGGCAGCCGGTGCACGATGTCCTCGTGGTCCAGTGAGGCGTTGAGGGCGGCGCTCGCGTTGGTCAGGAAGGTGAGCAGCCGGCGGGCCCGCTCCGCCGCGGCCCGTGCGCTCCGCTCGGCCTCGAGCAGTTCGCGCTGGGCCCGCGCGGCCGCCTCCAGTTCGGCGTGCAGCGCGAGGACGCCCTGGTTGGTCTGGTGCAGCTCCTCGCGGTGGAAGCTGACCAGTTCCTCCCTCTCGCTCAGGCTCTCCAGCACGGCGGCCGCGTCCTCGTCGGCGTCCAGGAGCGCCTCGGCGAGTTCGGTGCCGTCCAGGCCGGCGGGGTCGGGCAGCGGCCGGGGCAGGGGAGCGGGGCAGACGAGCGTCCGCAGCCACGGCTCCGGGCGGTCCGGCTGCCGTACGCAGACGTGCAGTCGCCGCTCCCGGTCGGCGACGACGCCGACCTGCGCGCCGCCCGCGGCCACGCTGTCGCGCACGCGACCGGTGAACGCGGTGAGGAAACGGGCGCGTTCGAGCGCGGGCACGCCGGCGTCCGCCGTGAGCCGCGCCAGCAGGGCTCGGGCGCGGGCCGCGTCGGCGGTCGAGGCGATGGTCCAGATGTCAGAGGCGGCTGTCATGGGTGCTGGTCCGGCGGTCGGGGGCCAGTACGGCCACGCTGGTGTCGTCGCGTACGGGGCGGGCGGGACTGCCGGCGTCGCGCAGGACCGTCGCGGCCACCACCGTCGGATCACGGGTGAGCAGGCGGGGGTCGTCGGGCGGCGACCAGCGGCTCGGCAGCCCGTCGCTGTGCAGGACGAGCAGGCTGTCCGGCCCCCACGGCGCCCGGCGCAGCGGAACCTGCGCCGGGAAGTACGCGCCGACGATGCCCGGGTGGGAGACGAGGGGCGTCCAGCCGTCCGCCGAGCGCAGCCGTGCGCCGATGTTGCCGACCCCGGCGAAGCGGAGTTCCCGCCGGTCGGTGTCCGCCTGTGCCACCGCGACCGCCGCTCCGCGGGTGCGGCGCAGCGTGTCGTTCAGGCGGCGCAGTATCTCCACCGGCGGCAGGTGCGCGGCGCGGCGCAGCTCCTCGACCGCGGCGGTGGAGGCGTGCGCGGCCTTGCCGCCGTGGCCGAGGCCGTCGGCGAGCAACAGCGTCAGCAGGGGACCCGACCGGGCCCAGCCCCAGGCGTCGCCGGAATCCGCCGCCTGCCCCAGCGCGAGGGTGATCCCGCCGACCGTCAGCACGTCGTCCGCCGCCGCCGCCGAGCGCCGGACCGGCTCCCGGTCGACCCGGGCCGTCGCCACCGTGCCCCGGCCCGGCGCGCTGTACAGCCGGAAGTGGTTCGCTATCCGCCGGCAACTGCCCAGGCCGGCGCCGAGGGACGCCTCGACGGTGCTGTACCCGTCGCGCAGCGCCGCGCCGACGTCGGCCATGCCCGGCCCGTGGTCGAGCGAGCACAGCTGCACCGACGGCGCGCCGGCGGCCTTGTCGGCGGCCGGGCCGTCCACGAGGTTCAGCACCATGCGGCCTCCGCCCGCGTGCTTGAGCAGATTGGTCGCCAGCTCGGTGCCGACCAGCTCGGCGGCCGCCGTGCGGTCCCGGTCCAGGGCCGCGAGGGCGCTCGCCTCCCGTGCCGCGACCCGGACGTCCCGCACCCGCGTCGAGTCGTGCACCGGGATCTCCCAGACCCGGCTCATCGCACCCCCGGGCGGGAGGAGGGCACATGGGTGACCCAGGCGACGGCCGTGACCGTGGTGCCCCGGCCCGGTTCGGTGTCCACGGCGAACTCGTGCACCAGCCGCTTCGCGCCGCTCAGCCCCAGTCCGAGGCCGCCCCCGGAGGTGTAGCCGTCGCTCATCGCGAGGTCGAGGTCGCGGATGCCCGGGCCGTCGTCGGTGAACCTCATCCGCAGCCCCCGGGCGCGGCCGTCGTCCAGGGGAGTGATCTCCGCCCGGCCGCCGCCGCCGTGCACCAGGGTGTTGCGGGCCAGCTCGCTGGCCGCGGTGACCAGCTTGGTCTGCTGCACCAGACCGAAGCCGAGCCGCGCCGCGCACTGCCGCACCTGCTGCCGGACCCAGGCCAGATCCGCGTCCGAGCCGATGGGCAGGCTGGTCGCGGACGCGTGGCCGGATGCCTGCATCACGTTCCCCCCGAGGACAGCAGTTCCAGGGCGCGGTCGACGTCGAGGGCGGTCACCAGCCCGGGCAGCGTGAGCCCCAGCTCGACCAGCGTGATCGCCACGGCCGGCCGCATGCCCGCGATCACCGTACGGGCCGCGAGCAGCCGGGCCATCGAGGCGATCTCGCCGAGTACCCGCCCGAGGAACGAGTCGACCATGTCCACACCGGAGATGTCGATCACCACCCCCGTGACGCCGCTGGCGGAGACACGGCTGGTGAGGTCGTGCTGGAGCTGTTCGGCCAGGCCGTCGTGCAGCTCGCCCTGCAGCGACACGAGCAGGATGTCGCCCAGGGCCAGCACGGGCACCTGGGCCGGTCCGGTGAGCGGTTGGTTCACCGGGCGCTCGCAGCGGCGTCCGCGCGGGCCGTGACCTCGATGCCCTGCCGGCCCAGCGCGTAGGCGAGCGCGTCCGCCAGCGAGGCACGGGTGACGACGGTCCCGAGGTCGATGCCGAGCTGCACGATCGTCTGCGCGATCGCCGGCCGGATACCGGAGACGATGCACTCGGCCCCCATCAGCCGGGCCGCGGCCACGGTCTTCATCAGGTGCTGCGCGACGAGCGAGTCGACCGTGGGCACACCGGTGATGTCCAGGATGGCGTACCGCGCCCGCTGGTCGACGATCGCCTCCAGCAGGGACTCCATGACCACCTGGCTGCGCGCGCTGTCCAGGGTCCCGATCAGCGGGACGGCGACGGTCCCCTCCCACAGGCTGATGACCGGCGTGGCCGCTTCGATCAGCTGCAGCCGCTGCCGCTCGATCAGGTCCTCGCCCTCGCTGAGCGTCGTCTCCATGACCACCAGGCGCAGGGTGCCCATGATCAGGGTCAGGGTGAGCACGCACTCCTGCGCCTCGGCGCCGTGGGGATCGGGGAACTCCCGGCGCAGCAGCTCGACCGCGGGTTCGCGCAGCGCGGCCACCTCGTCGGCGATCTGCGCCGGGGTGGACCCGGTGCGGGCCCGGGTCGCCGCCATCCGGCCCAGCTGCTCGCGCACGGTGGTGAAGCCGGGAGCGCCGATGTGCTCCGGCCGTCCGCTCACCGCGACGTCGGAGAGCGCGTCCACGACGGCCTTGCACGCCTCGACCGCCTCGTCGCGGGAGACGGTGAAGACCGAACGGAACAAGGGCGCGTCCGCCCAGCGCTGGGCGATCTGCTCCCGCCGCCGCTCCAGGAAGGAGCTCACCAACCGCGCCGCCGATCCGGTCGCGTCCTGCTCCGGCACGTACATCCTCTCCCTTCCAACGACCCCCAGGTCCGCCGCCGGACGGCCGGCCCGGGGCCGGTCAATGCCGTCCGGTCACGGCAACCGCGAGGCTCTGACCGGTCCAAAATCCGTCCCCGCCAAGGGAGTTGTCCCTGGCCGGCCGGGCCTGACGCGCACCGGAGGGCTCGACCGGCCGCACCGGCCGTCAAGCCCTCCGTGTCGCAGGCCCGGTGCGCGGGCGGCGCGCGGCCCGGGTGGTCCGGCTGCGCGCCGCCCGGCGACGGCCGGGCTCCGCGGCACGGTGCGTACGGGCGGACGACGGCGCGGTGGGCGGGAGCAGGGTTCTGCTCCCGCCCACCGGGACGCGTCGGCCGGGCCTTCGCGCATGGTCGCCACGGCTCCCTCACTGCGTCGACGGCGCCCGGCGGTTCAGGCCGCCGGGCGGGTTCCGCAGAGCCGTCTACCCCGGATCGGCACGGGCTCTCCTCGCTGTTGTGCATGTCACCCGGGAGTGCGACGGGTCGGACGACGGGTCAGTGCAGTCCGGCGCCGTCCGGGCCGCCGACCTCGCCGCGCCACGTCCCGGTCTCCCGGCCGCCGCGCTGCTCGATGAAGTCCTTGAACCGCCGCAGGTCGCCGGAGACCCGGCGCTTGACGAGGCCGAGCTTGTCGCCGACGTTCTCGGCGAGCCCCTCGGGTTCGAACTCCAGTTGCAGCATGACCTTCGTGGTGGAGTCGTCGATGCGGTGGAAGGTGACCACCCCGGCCTGCCGCGCCTCACCGTCCACGGTGGTCCACGCCACCCGCTCGTCGGGCCGCTGTTCGGTGATGGCGGCGTCGAACTCCCGCCGGACCCCGCCGACGTTGGTCACCCAGTGGGTCAGCGTGTCCGTGCGCTGCTCGATGCGCTCGACCCCTTCCATGAACCGGGGGAAGGTCTCGAACTGGGTCCACTGGTTGTACGCGGTGTGCACGGGGACGTCGACCCGCACGGACTCCTCGACCTGGGACATGGGTTCCGCCTCTCGTCGTCGGTGGTGTGAGAGGTCCGGGTTCCTGTCCGCGGGCATGTCATGCACGCGGTTCGGCCGTGGGTCCGGCGGGCCGCCGGGTCACTCGGGCGGTACGGCCGCGACCGCGGGGCACGCGGGGGCCGGCTCCCTCGGCGGGTCGGCGGGCCTGCCGCCGGTGCGGCGGCGGCGCAGCAGCAGGCGTCGCGCCGGGCTCTCCACCGCCTCGTACAGGAGCCACGACAGGGCGAGCGACAGGGTGAAGGCGACGGCGGTGACCGCCAGGCCCGCCGCCACCCCGAAGTGCGGCTTGGTGCCCAGCAACTGGGTGCCGGTCCGCAGCACCAGCAGGTGGATCATGTAGAAGGCGAACGACAGTTCGCCCAGCCGCACCAGCCGCCGGTGCCGCCACAACGACGGCAGCCCGTGCAGGTCGGCGACGGCCGCCGCCGGGATGAGCAGGGTGAACCCGAGGAGGGTGCAGACGGTGGCGGGGTAGCCCGGGGTGACCTGGGGCACGAAAAAGTAACCGATGACCGCCAGGGCCAGCGAGGCCTCCAGACCGGGTCCGCGCCACCGGCCGAGCAGCACCAGCCGGGCGGTGACCGCGCCGAGCACGAACTCGGGGAGGCGGGCGGCGGGCAGGGCGTAGACCGTCTGGCTCCACCAGTGGTGGGCGTCCGCCCAGGCCAGGACCAGCACCGCGGCGGCCGAGAGCGCGCCGAGCGCCGTCGCGCCCCGGGCGCCGAGCCGGCGCAGCACCAGGATCAGCAGCGGGAAGACCGCGTAGAAGAACGCCTCGCAGGCCAGCGACCAGCTCACCGGGTTCAGGGTCTGCCACCAGGGGCGCCACCAGGAGTGCACCAGCAGGGCGTTGGCCAGCGCCTGCGAGGGCGCCGGCCTCGGCTGGCGGGCCAGCGTGTACGCCATGAGGAACGCGACGCCGAGGGTGACCAGGTGCACCGGGTAGATCCGCGCCACGCGCCGCCGCCAGAAGGCGAGGGCGCGGTCATGGGGCCGCGCGGACCAGGTCAGCACGAAACCGGAGAGCACGAAGAAGAACGACACCCCGGTGGCGCCGGCGCCGAAGCCCCAGAACACGATGCGTCCGGCACCCCCGCCGAAGTAGCCGAAGTTGTTCACGTGCAGCCCGAACACGAGCAGCGCCGCCATCCACCGAAGCCCCGTGAGGGACGGCAGGGAGGTCATGGCGGCGGGCGTGGGGGAGCTGGACGAGGGGTGGTCCGTGCCGGTTCGTGCGAGCGGCGTCCGGGTCTCCCGGGTCGTCGCCGTCGTCATCCGATCACCTGCCGCTGGAGGTTCGCGTGGGGCATGAGGGGGAACGTTGCCCGTTCCCCCTGTCTCAATCACCTCTCGTAGCGAACGTCACACGGCTGCCGAACGACAGGACCCGCGCTGTGCCACGGACGGCGGGACGGGGTGCACCCGCACGGGTGAGGCCGCCCGGCGCGAACGCGCGGCGGCCGGCAGGGGTGGCGGCGCGGGGGCGGCGAGGGGGCGGCGCGGGGGCGGCGAGGGGGCGGAGCGGGGGGCGGGCTCACCCGTTCGGTGGACCCCGCGGCTCGGCGTTCCGACCGGGCGGCCGCGCGGCCGGATGATGCGTCCGTGCCCGGGCGCCAGGGGGCCGCGCCGGTCCCGCGGGGCCGGGTGTCGCGCGGGCGAACGGCGGCCGACCGCGGAAGGCCAGAATTGCATCATTCGTTTTCTTGAACCCTTCGTGTTTATGAGGGTAGGTTCCTGGGTCATGACCGGATCCCAGATCCCGACCACCGCCGAGGAGCTGCGCGGTGCCGGACTGCGCGTGACGGCGGCCCGCGTAGCGCTGCTGGAGACCGTCCGGGACGGTGACCACCTCGGCGTCGAGGCGATCGCTGCCGGGGTCCGCGACCGCGTGGGTCACATCTCCCTGCAAGCCGTCTACGAGGCCCTGCACGCCCTCACCGCAGCGGGCCTCATACGCCGTATCGAGCCGGCCGGGAGTCCCGCCCGGTTCGAGGGGCGGGTCGGCGACAACCACCACCACGTCGTGTGCCGAGATTGCGGTGCCCTCGCCGACGTGGACTGTGCGGTAGGCGACGCACCCTGCCTGACCGCCTCCGACGACCGCGGCTTCTCGATCGACGAGGCCGAGGTCGTCTACTGGGGCACCTGCCCCGACTGTTCCACCGGCCGCAGTTCCTGAGCACCGAGTTCCGCACAGTTCGGAAGGATTGCCATGACTGAGAACCACGACGCGATCGTCACTGACGCGAAGGCGGAGGGAAGCGGCGGCTGCCCCGTCGCGCACGACCGTGCCCCGCACCCCACCCAGGGCGGCGGCAACCGCCAGTGGTGGCCGGAGCGGCTCAACCTGAAGATCCTGGCCAAGAACCCGGCCGTGGCCAATCCGCTGGGCGAGGAGTTCGACTACGCCGAGGCGTTCGGCCGGCTCGACCTGGCGGCCGTGAAACAGGACATCGCCGAGGTGCTCACCACCTCGCAGGACTGGTGGCCCGCCGACTTCGGCAACTACGGCCCGCTGATGATCCGCATGGCGTGGCACAGCGCGGGCACCTACCGCATCAGCGACGGCCGCGGCGGCGCCGGCGCCGGCCAGCAGCGCTTCGCCCCGCTGAACAGCTGGCCCGACAACGGCAACCTCGACAAGGCCCGCCGCCTGCTGTGGCCGGTCAAGAAGAAATACGGCCAGAACATCTCCTGGGCCGACCTGCTGGTCCTCACCGGCAACGTCGCGCTGGAGCAGATGGGCTTCGAGACCTTCGGCTTCGGCGGCGGCCGCGCCGACGTCTGGGAGGCCGAGGAGGACGTCTACTGGGGCCCCGAGACCACCTGGCTGGACGACCGCCGCTACACCGGCGACCGCGAGCTGGAGAACCCGCTCGGCGCGGTGCAGATGGGCCTGATCTACGTCAACCCGGAGGGCCCGAACGGCAACCCGGACCCGATCGCGGCGGCCCGCGACATCCGTGAGACGTTCCGCCGCATGGCGATGAACGACGAGGAGACCGTCGCCCTGATCGCCGGCGGCCACACCTTCGGCAAGACCCACGGCGCCGGCCCCGCCGACCACGTGGGCGCCGACCCCGAGGCCGCCACCATGGAGGAGCAGGGCCTGGGCTGGCGCAGCACCTACAACACGGGTGTCGGCAAGGACGCCATCACCTCCGGTCTCGAGGTCATCTGGACCACGACCCCGACCCAGTGGAGCAACGGCTTCTTCAAGAACCTCTTCGAGTACGAGTACGAACTCACCCAGAGCCCGGCCGACGCCAACCAGTGGGTGGCGAAGGACGCCCCGGAGAACGTCCCGGACGCGTTCGACCCGGAGAAGAAGCACCGCCCGCGCATGCTGACCACCGACCTGTCGCTGCGCTACGACCCGATCTACGAGCCGATCTCCCGCCGGTTCTACGAGAACCCGGAGGAGTTCGCGGACGCCTTCGCCCGCGCCTGGTACAAGCTCACCCACCGCGACATGGGCCCGAAGTCGCTGTACCTCGGCCCGGAGGTCCCGGCGGAGACCCTGCTGTGGCAGGACCCGCTGCCCGAGCGCGAGGGCGAGCTGATCGACTCCGCCGACGTCGCGGCCCTCAAGACCAAGCTGCTGGAGTCGGGCCTCACCGTCTCCCAGCTCGTCTCCACCGCCTGGGCGTCCGCCTCGACCTTCCGCGGCAGCGACAAGCGCGGCGGTGCCAACGGCGCCCGCGTCCGCCTCGCCCCGCAGAGCGGCTGGGAGGTCAACGACCCCGACGAGCTCGCCCAGGTGCTGCGCGTCCTCGAGGGCGTCCAGCGGGACTTCAACGCCGCCTCCGGCGCCAAGAAGGTCTCCATGGCCGACCTCATCGTCCTCGGCGGCGCCGCCGCCGTGGAGAAGGCCGCCAAGGAAGCGGGCTTCGAGGTCCAGGTGCCCTTCACCGCGGGCCGTGTGGACGCCACCGAGGAGCACACCGACGCCGAGTCCTTCGAGGCGCTGGAGCCGGTCGCCGACGGCTTCCGCAACTACCTCGGCAAGGGCAACCGCCTGCCGGCCGAGTACCTGCTGCTCGACCGGGCCAACCTGCTCACCCTGAGCGCCCCGGAGATGACCGTCCTGGTCGGCGGCCTGCGCGTCCTCGGCGCCAATCACCAGGGTTCGCAGCTCGGTGTCCTCACCCGGACGCCCGGTGTCCTCACCAACGACTACTTCGTCAACCTGCTCGACCTGGGCACGACGTGGAAGGCGACCAGCGAGGACCAGACCGCGTTCGAGGGCCGCGACGCCGCCACCGGCGAGCTGAAGTGGGCCGGCAGCCGTGCCGACCTGGTCTTCGGCTCGAACTCCGAGCTGCGCGCGCTCGCCGAGGTGTACGCCTCGGACGACGCCAAGGAGAAGTTCGTCAAGGACTTCGTCGCCGCGTGGGACAAGGTCATGAACCTGGACCGGTTCGACCTGGTCTGATCCACCGGCCGGCAGCGTCCGGGTCCGCCCTCGCGGGGGCGGGCCCGGACGCATTGCTGTCCGGCCCGAGTCCCCCGCGCCGGGCAGGACCGGCGGGGGCAGCGCGGGCCCGGGCGTCAGTGGCCGAGCGTCGCCCCTCCGGCCTGCGCGTACTTCTCGTCCAGGTCGCCCGACGGGGCGCCCGCGACGCCGATGCCCGCGACCGGGGCGCCCTGGGCGGTCACCGGGGCACCGCCGGCGAGGAACAGCGTGCCCGGGATGTCCTTCAGGGTCGGCGCCTGCGCCAGCCGCCCGGCCAGCTCCGAGGTGGGCGCGTTCCAGGACACCGCCGTGAACGCCTTGCGCTCGGCGGACTCGTACGACTGCGGGCCCGCGCCGTCGCCGCGCAGGGTGACCAGGGTGTTGCCGTCGCGGTCGACGACGGCCACGGAGACGTGCCGGCCCTCCTTCTCCGCGGCGCGCACCGCGGCGCGGGCCGCCTCGGTGGCGGCGTCCAGGGTCAGGTGCGTGCTCCGGGTCAGGTCACCTTCCCGCGCGGCGACGGGGGCGGCGGCCGGGGTGGTCCCGGACGAGTCGGCGGCGTTGGCGGCGACCGTACCGACGACGCCCGCGCCGACGACGGCCAGGGCGGCACCGCCCACGAGGACACGGGTACGACGGGACGGCTTCTTGCGGCTTGACATGATGAACGGCCTTCCTGTGGCGTCGAGAGGGGCGCAATCGCTCCCGGTACCGATCCTGGGCCCGGTTCCGGCCGTCTCCCGTCGCCGGACCGGCTGCCTCGGGGGTCATCCGATCGGATGACCCCCGGCCCGCGGGACCAGGCAACAATGGAAGGTGTTTGCCCAGTTCAGCGCGGTCACAGGGAGGTGAGGGCGGTGCCGGGAACCGTACGCGACGACACCCGCGCCCTCACCGTCGTCATGCACCCGGCGTTCTTCGTGCTGCTCGGCGCGTCCCTCGCCCGGCACGCCGAGGGGCCCCCACACCCCGTGGATCGTCGCCCTGTCCACGCTGCTGGCCCTGCTCTACGTGCTCGGTGTCCTCCGTGTGCCCGGCGTCTCCGCCGTTCCCGGCATCGCGTCCGGCACCCGCCCCACCCGCCGCCGGACGGTCTGGCTGGGCCTGGTCGTCGCCGTCTGGGCGCTGCTGGTCGTGCTCGCCCCGAGCTTCGCCTGGTGCGCGGTCCCGCTGTTCTACACCGGCCTGCGCACCCTGCCGCCGCGCGCCGCGCCAAGGAGCAGCGGCTGCTGCCCTGAGCCGGCCGCCCCGTCCCGTCCACGCCCCCCGCCCCGCCTCCGTCATGCCCCCGGAGGCCCATCTGTGGCGCGCGGGCCCGGCCTCGCGCAGCGTGGAGGCGAAGGGCGCCGGTCGGACGGCGGGAGCGCCGCGGGAGAGCGGGAGAGGTGGAGCGCATGGACAGGGACGTCTCCGAGCCGAGGGTCGTGGTCGGCGTGGACGGGTCGGACTCCTCGTACGCGGCGGTGCGCTGGGCCGTGCGGTACGCCGCGCTCCTCGGCGGCGTCGTGGACGCGGTCACCGTGTGGGAGCTGCCCGGTCTGTACGGCTGGTCGGCGCCCGCGGTGGACACGGACGTCGACGAGGACGAGGCACGGCAGATGATGCGCCAGGAACTCACCGACGTGCTGGGCGCGGAGACGGCCGGGGCGGTCCGGGCGCACGTGGTGCACGGCAACGCGGCGGAGGTCCTGCTGCGCTCCGCCGAGGGGGCCGAAGCGGTGGTGGTCGGCAGCCGGGGCAGAGGCGGGTTCGCCCGCGCCCTGCTCGGGTCCGTCAGCCAGCACGTCTCCCAGCACGCGGCGTGCCCGGTCGTCATCGTCCGGACCGAAGGGACCTGATCCGGGGCCCGTCGCGACCCCACCGCCACCGCCCGCTGCGGGCGGTCCTCACCGCTCCGGGCGCTCCGCCGTGCCGGGGCCGCCAAGCTGGGAGGCGAGGACCGCGGCCTGCACCCGGCGCCTGACGCCCAGCTTGGCCAGGAGCCGGGAGATGTGGTTCTTCACGGTCTTCTCCGACAGGTACAGCCGCGTGCCGATCTCGCGGTTGGTCAGCCCGTCGCCGATCAGCGCCAGGATGTCCCGCTCCCGGGGCGACAGCGCCGCCGACGCGGCCGGATCCGGCGGGGGCACGGGCGGGGTCTCGGCCCGCAGCGCGCGCATGAGGCGGGCCGTCGTCGCCGGGTCCAGCATCGACTGCCCGGAGGCGACCGTGCGGACCGCCGTCACCAGGTCCGCGCCCTTGACCTGCTTCAGCACATAGCCGGCGGCCCCTGCCATGATCGCGTCGAGCAGGGCGTCCTCGTCGTCGAACGAGGTCAGCATCAGACAGGCCAGCCCGGGCAGCCGGCCGCGCAGCTCCCGGCAGACGGTGATGCCGTCGCCGTCCGGCAGGCGCACGTCGAGCACCGCCACGTCCGGGCGCAGGGCGGGGCCGCGGGCGAGCGCGTGCCCCGCGGTGTCCGCGTCACCCACGACGGTGATGTCCGGTTCGGCGTCGAGCAGGTCGGCCAGGCCCCGGCGGACGACTTCGTGGTCGTCGAGCAGGAACACCCGGATGGGGTCCCGTTCGGTGAAGGTGCGCGTCGGCGCCATGGCGGCCTCCCGTGCCCCGTCCGGGACGGGGCGTGGACTGTGCGTCCCCCAGGCCGATCATCGCCCTCCGACGCCGGATGCACCAGGCCGGCCGCTCCCGGCCGCTCGCGCACCCCGGGCCGCGGTGCGTCCGCCCGGCCCGCGCCCCGACCCCGCCCGCGTCCTGCGGCTCGCCCGCGGACCAGCGGGCCACGGGATGGGCCGGATGGCCCCTGTACCGCCACCGCCGCGCCCTCCAGGCTGGAACCGCGTCGCGGGCCCGGGCGGCACGTGCATCGCCCCGTGCTCGCGCCGACGATAACGGACATCGTGTGACGTAACGTACCTGATTACCGGCAATCGAAGACGACTGACGGAGTTCCCATGTCCCTGGACGCCCCGCAGGACGCCACCGCACTGACCGACGAGGACGTGCGCGTGCTGGACGCGCACTGGCGTGCCGCCAACTACCTGTCCGTCGGCCAGATCTACCTGATGGCCAACCCGCTGCTCACCGAACCGCTCCGGACCGAGCACATCAAGCCGCGGCTGCTCGGCCACTGGGGCACCTCGCCCGGGCTGAACCTCGTGTACACGCACCTCAACCGTGTGATCAAGGCGCGCGGGCTCGACGCGCTGTGCGTCTGGGGGCCGGGGCACGGCGGACCGGCGGTGGTCGCCAACTCCTGGCTGGAGGGCACCTACAGCGAGACCTACCCCGACGTCTCCCGGGACGCGGCCGGTATGGAACGGCTGTTCCGGCAGTTCTCCTTCCCGGGCGGCGTGCCCAGTCACGTGGCGCCGGAGACCCCGGGCTCGATCCACGAGGGCGGTGAACTCGGCTACTCGCTCGCCCACGCCTACGGCGCCGCCTTCGACAATCCCGGGCTGCTGGTCGCCTGCGTGATCGGCGACGGAGAGGCGGAGACCGGGCCGCTGGCCACCTCCTGGCACTCCAACAAGTTCCTGGACCCCGTCCACGACGGGGCGGTCCTGCCGATCCTCCACCTCAACGGCTACAAGATCGCCAACCCGACCGTGCTCTCCCGGCTGCCCGAGGACGAACTCGACGCCCTGCTGCGCGGATACGGCCACGAACCCCTGCACGTCACCGGTGACGACCCGGCCGAGGTGCACCGGGCCATGGCCGCCGCCATGGACCGGGCACTGGACCACATCGCGCGGATCCAGCGCGCCGCCCGCGAGGACGGCACCACCGAGCGCGCCCACTGGCCGGTGATCGTCCTGCGCACCCCGAAGGGGTGGACCGGACCCGCCGAGGTGGACGGCACACCCGTCGAGGGCACCTGGCGCGCCCACCAGGTCCCGCTCGCGGGCGTGCGGGAGAACCCCCAGCACCTGCGCCAACTGGAGGAGTGGCTGCGTTCCTACCGGCCCGAGGAGCTGTTCGGCTCCGACGGGCGGCCGCACCCGGACGTGCTCGCCGCCGTCCCCGCCGGAACAGGTCGGCTCGGCGCCACCCCGCACGCCAACGGCGGCCTGCTCGTCCGCGACCTGCCCGTACCCCCGCTCGAGTCCTTCGCGGTCCCCGTCGACAAGCCGGGCGCCACGCTGCACGAACCCACCCGGGTGCTCGGCGGGCTGCTCGAACGGGTCATGCGGGACACCGCGGCCGGGCGGAACTTCCGCCTCGTCGGGCCGGACGAGACCGCCTCCAACCGGCTGCAGGCCGTCTTCGACGCCAGCGGCAAGGCGTGGCAGGCCGCCACCCTCCCGGTCGACGAGCACCTGGACCGGCACGGCCGGGTCCTGGAGATCCTGTCCGAACACCTCTGCCAGGGCTGGCTGGAGGGCTACCTGCTGACCGGCCGGCACGGACTGTTCTCCTGCTACGAGGCGTTCGTGCACATCGTCGACTCCATGGTCAACCAGCACATCAAGTGGCTGAAGACCTCCCGCGGACTGTCCTGGCGGGCTCCCGTCCCCTCGCTCAACTACCTGCTCACCTCGCACGTGTGGCGCCAGGACCACAACGGCTTCTCGCACCAGGACCCCGGGTTCGTCGACCACGTCCTGAACAAGAGCCCGGAGGTGGTGCGCGTCTACCTGCCGCCGGACGCCAACACCCTGCTGTGCGTGACCGACCACGTGCTGCGCAGCCGCGACTACGTCAACGTGGTCGTGGCGGGCAAGCAGCCGTGCTTCGACTGGCTCTCCCTGGACCAGGCCCGGGTCCACTGCGCGCGCGGAGCCGGCATCTGGGACTGGGCCGGCACCGAGAACGGCGGCGAACCCGACGTGGTCCTCGCCTGCGCCGGCGACGTCCCCACCCAGGAGGTGCTGGCCGCCGCGCAGTTGCTGCGCAGGTTCCTGCCCGACGTGGCGGTGCGGGTGGTCAACGTGGTCGACATGACACGGCTGCTCACGCACGAGGAGCACCCGCACGGGATGAGCGACTTCGAGTACGACGGCCTGTTCACCGTGGGCAAGCCGGTGATCTTCGCCTACCACGGCTATCCGTGGCTGGTCCACCGCCTCGCCTACCGCCGCACCGGGCACGGGAACCTGCATGTGCGCGGCTACAAGGAGTCCGGCACCACCACCACGCCGTTCGACATGGTGGTGCGCAACGACCTCGACCGCTACCGGCTCGTGATGGACGTCATCGACCGCGTGCCCGGTCTCGCGGTGCGCGCCGCCGCCGTGCGCCAGGCCATGGTGGACGCGAGGACCCGCCACCACGACTGGATCCGCGCCCACGGCACCGACCTGCCCGAGGTCGCGGACTGGACCTGGAACAGCTGAACGTACCCGGCGGGCGGGGCCGGTGGCGCACACTTTGTCGCGGGTGTTCCGGTCACCGTTCGCCGGAGCGATTGGCTTCCCTGCGGATGTGGTGTGAAGATGGCGCGATGTCCGCCGCCTTCGAGACGAAAGTGCACGTCACTCGCTATGAGCAGGTTCTGGTGATCACGGTGCGCGGGGAGCTTGACCACGACGACGCCGAGGCCGTCGACGACGCCTTCGCGGCGGCGGACGATGCCGGGCTGCCCACCACAGCGGTGGACCTGTCCCGGGTCACGTTCGCCGACAGCACGCTCCTCAACGCGCTCCTCGACACCCGGCGCCGCCACGCGGCGGACGGCCGGGAACTGGTGCTGCTCGGCCCACTCCAGCCGGCGGTCACCCGTCTCCTGACCGTCACCGGCACGATCGCCCACTTCACCATCGCCGGCACCGGACCGTCCCCCTCCAGCTGACGGCGGTGCGGCGCCGGGCCGGAGCCCGGCCCCCGTCCCGGGAGTCAGCTCGTGCGGTGGCCCCAGTGCGGGCCCACCCGCTCCCACTCCCGGTCCCAGCGGGTCAGGCGGCGGCGGTCCAGGTGGGCCCGGGCGACGGCTCCGGCGAGGCAGGCGGGAGCGGCGACGGCCAGGGCGGCCGCGGCACCGAACAGGCCGGCCTGCACCACGCCGTCCGCACCGCCCGTCGGCCGGCCGGCGGCGATACGGCCGTGCCCGTCCTGCCAGACCACCACCCGCGCGCCGGCCCGCAGCCCGCTGTCCACGGGCGCCCGCCCGGTACGGGACGTGCCGTCGGGCGCGGTCCAGCGCAGGGGCACCCAGACCCGGCCGCCGGACGACCAGGCCGCCGAGGTGCCGCCGGGCGCGTCGGCCAGCAGGACGGCCCGGACCTGGCTCCGGTCGGCGCGCTGGTGGGCGAACTCGGCCCCGGCGGCACGGGCGGTCACCACCGCGGCCGCCGCCGAGCCGATCACCACGACGAGCCAGACGGCCAGGACGACCCACGCCTCCAGGATGTCCTCGCGCCGCCGCAGCGGGTTCTTCCGCCACCGCCACAGCACGCCGCCGCGCCGTCCGCGCCGTCCCTTCCCGGTCCTCGTCACGCGGTGTCTCCTCCCGCCGTGCGGCCCCGTCAGCGGTCAGGCGGCGCCCTCGGTGTCCGGCTCGCCGTGGTGCGGGAGCCGTGGGATCACCTCGAAGACGTCGGACAGCCCGGTGACGCGCAGGACCCGCAGGAATCTCGAACTGTCGGCGACCAGCCGCAGCCGGCCCCGCCGGGCCAGCGCCCGGTTGCGGGCCCGGCACAGCACGCCGAGTCCGGTGCAGTCGATGAAGGCGACCGGCCGCAGATCGAGCACCAGGTCGGGGCACGGATGCGCGGTGAGCGCGTCCAGCCGCTCCGACAGCGCGGTCGCGGTCAGCACGTCGATCTCGCCGTGCAGCGGCACGACGGTCGCTCCGCCGGGCGCCCGGCCCCCGGCCTGCGGCGCCAACGCCGTGCCGTCCTCGGCCACGAACCCCATCTGGCACTCGGACATGGGTCTCGCGTGGTTCTCGGACATGTCACCAAGCCAACCGGGGGCGTCGGGGTCCCGATAGGGCCGTTCGGCCCCCGTCCCGGGACCGTCCAGGACACATCCGCCGTGGACACCCCGTCGCACCGCGTGGGCCGTGAGCCGTGGGCCGTGAGCCGTGGGCGGTGGCTCAGCCGGAGCCCGCCGCCGGGCCGCCGGCCTCGGTCAGCAGTACCCCCGTGACCAGGTCGGGGCGGATGCGCACCGCGTGGTCCATGCCCTGCTGCGGCGCCCAGGGTTCCAGCAGCCCCCGGATGCGGGTCAGTTCCTCGGGGTCGGTGACCAGCCGGGCGTACCCCGTGACCACGACGCTCCAGCCCAGGTGCGTGTCGGGGTCGATCGCGTCCGCCTCGTAGGCGACGACGACCCCGGCGCCCCCGGCCTGCTGGGCCTGCGAGGTCAGGGCCGCCCCCTCGTGGGTGCGGATGACGATGTCGCCGCCGTCCAGCACGTGGTTGACCGGGCGGACCGTGGGCAGCGCCTGCCGGGTGAAGACGAGCCTGCCCAGAGGCACGCCGGCCAGCAGACGCAACGCCTCGACGCGGTCGAGGTCCACACGCCTGCGGGTCGGGACGTCGTTACGGATCATGGCTGGCTTCTTCGGACGTGAGTGTCGCTCGCCCCGCGCCGCGTGTCGCGTCGCCGCGGCCGCACCGGCGGTACGAGCCGTACGGACGGAGCGACACCGCGGGGGATCGGTGCCGCTCCTTGGACCCACTGTGTCGCAACGGCGCGCCGTACCCCCAGGGCCGTTCGGCCCTTGACGCGGGGCCGTCGGACCCTCGCGCCGGATTGCGCCCCGACGGCGGCGCGGGCGACGCGGCGTGTACCGCCCCTCGCCGCCGACCGATACCGTGGCAGATGACCCGCCGGTTCGGAACCACGTGCCGACGGGCGCTGGAGGTCGTGGTGAGCGGTGCCCCGGAGCCCCGGGTACGACTGCCGCAGCTCAGGCTGGACGAGCTGCTGGAGGAGTTGCAGGCACGGCTCGACGCGGCCCGGGGAACCCGGGACCGGGTGCACAGCCTGCTGGAGGCCGTGCTCTCCGTGGGCCGGGAACTCCACCTGGAGCAGGCCCTGCACGCCATCGTGGACGCGGCGGCCGTCCTCGTGGACGCCGAGTACGCCGCCCTCGGCGTCATCGGCCCGGACGGCAGGACCCTGTCGGCGTTCCACACGGTGGGGGTGTCGCAGGAGCGGATCGCGGAGATCGGGCCGTTTCCGGAGGGGCACGGGATCCTGGGTGAGCTGATCCGGCGTCCCGAGCCGTTGCGGCTGGCGAAGTTGTCGGAGCATCCGGCGTCGTACGGTTTTCCTGCCCACCATCCGCCGATGAGCAGCTTTCTGGGTGTGCCGATCCGGGTGCGGGAGCAGGTGTTCGGGAACCTGTACCTGACGGAGAAGCGCGGGGGCGCGCTGTTCGACGAGGACGACGAGGCGGTGCTGTCGACGCTGGCGGTGGCGGCGGGGGTGGCGATCGACAACGCCCGGCTGTACGAGGAGTCCCGGCTGCGCGAACGCTGGCTGCGCGCGAACGCCGAGATCACGCACAGCCTGATGTCCGGCAGCGCCCGCACCGAGGTCCTCGACCTGATCGCCGAACAGGCCCGCGAGATCACGGGCTCGGCACTGGCCGCGGTCGCCATGCCGCTGGCGGACGGCGGGTCGCTCGACGTGGAGATCGCCGTCGGGCTGGACGCGGACGCGCACCGGGGTCTCGTCCTGCCCCTGCACGACACGCTGATGGGCCTGGCGTTCACCGCAGCCGCCCCGGTCACCAGCGACGACGTCACCCGGGACGGGCGGATCTCGCCCGAACCCCCGCGCTTCCAGGGCCTCGGCCCCGCCGTCGCCGTCCCGGTCGGCACCGGCGCGGGCGGCCTGCGGGGCGTATTGCTGCTGGCCCGGGAGACCGGCCGGGCGCTCTTCTCCGGCAGGGAGACGGAGATGCTGCTGGCCTTCGCCGCGCAGGCCGCCGTGGCCATGGAACTGGCGGAGCGGCGCGCGGACGCCGAGCAGATCGCGCTGCTGGAGGACCGCGACCGGATCGCCCGGGACCTGCACGACCTCGCCATCCAGCGGCTGTTCGCCACCGGGATGACCCTGCAGAGCGCCGGCCGCTTCATCGAGCACGAGGGGGCCGCCGAGCGGGTGCTGCGGGCCGTGGACGACCTCGACGACACCATCAAGATCATCAGATCCGCGATCTTCGGACTGCGGGCCCGTGAGGGCGCCGCGGGCGGCGGACTGCGGTCCAGGGCCGTCCGGGTCGCCGACGAGGCCACGCCGGTGCTGGGCTTCGCGCCCGGCCTGCGGATGGAGGGCCTGCTCGACACCGACGTGCCCCACGACGTCGCCGACCACGTGGTGGCCGTGCTCTCCGAGGCCCTCACCAACGTGGCCCGGCACGCCCACGCCGACCGGGCCGACGTCCTGCTGACCACCGACGGCCGCGAGGTCCGGCTCAGGGTCACGGACGACGGTGTCGGCATCCCGGCCGAGGGCCGGCGCGGCGGTCTCGCCAACATGGCCGAGCGGGCCGCGCAACTCGGCGGACGGTTCGACGTGGCCGTTCCCACCGGCGGCGGCGCGACGCTGGAATGGTCGGTCCCGTTGCCGGGCTGCTAGGTCGTGTGGGCGCAACGCCTCCCGGGCGCGCCGCCCGGGAGATCCGGCGGGCGCCGTACGGCTCCTTGTCACCCACACGGCGGACGTCCGGATCGGGGTGCACGATGGAGTCGTGACGCATTCGGGCCGGCCCCACGCGGTGGCTCCGGTGCCGGTCACGACCCGCCCGGCGCGGGCCGCGGCCGGCGCGGCGGACGTGCGGCGGGCACGGCCCGGCCCGCGCCGTCACCCGGGATCTCGGCCCGGACCTTCGGGACGCCGACCGGGCCCGCACCCCCCGACGGGCGGCCGCCGGCACGCGAGAGGAGGCGGCGACCATGGCAGGGACACCTTCCACGACGGTCGCGCGGGTGCGGATGTGGCGCTGGCGGCGCAACCCCCTCAGGCGCCACAGCGACGTCGTCGAGGCCTGGATCGTGCTCGTCACCTGGATCCTCGCCGTGCTGGGCGGAGTCCTCGCGGGCCAGGCGGCGGCCGGCTCCATGGACGCGGCCTTCTCCGCCCGCAGGGCCCAGGTGCACGCCGTGTCCGCCGTTCTCACCGACGGCGCCGCGAGGACACCGACCGCCGGCAGCGGCTACGACGACGGCCGGGTGTGGGCGCCCGTGCGGTGGACGTCCGCGAACGGCGCCGTGCACACCGACCGGGCGAAGGTGTTCCCCGGCGCCCCCGCGGGCAGCACGGTCACCGTCTGGACCGACGGCACCGGCCGGCTGGTCTCGGCGCCCGCGACACCGGCCGAGGCGATGCTGCAGACGGTGCTGGCGGGCGTGCTCGTCGCCCAGGCCGCCGGCACGTTCGTCTGGGCCGGCGGCCGTCTGGTGCGCGCCCGGCTCGTCCGCAGGCGGCTGACGGAGTGGGGCGAGGAGTGGAAGCGGGTCGGGCCCGAGTGGCGCAACCTCAGCGGGGGCAGGGGCTGACCACCCCGGGAACGGGCCGGCCGCCGGGCCCCCGGGAGCCGTTCGGCGCCGAGGTCAGACCAGGCCGCCGCTGCCGTAGGGGCCGTACAGGTCGAGCAGCCTGACGCGCGAGGCGTGCAGCCGCTGGGCGACCACCCGTCCGACCCAGACCGCGACGGCCCGGCCGAACTCGGGGTCCTGCTCGCACAGGGCACGGACCGCTTCGGCGTCGAACTCCCACGCCCGCACGGGGCTCTGCGCCTCGCCGCCCAACTTCCAGATGTGCGGCGCGAAGTGCCAGGACCAGCCGACGAGTTCGCCGTGCCCGAGCGACTCGATCACGGCGGGGCGGCGGCCTGGCACATGCAGGTCGAGCGCCACGGTCCCGGTGCGCACGATCCAGAAGCGGTCGGCGTGCCGGCCCTCATGGAACAGACGGGTGCCCGCCGTGAAGGAGACCTCGCGGGCGAGGCACAGCAGCCGTTCGCGGTACAGGGGCTCAAGAGCCGCGGTCATGGTGGTCGCGGAGGTCATCGCACCGGCTCCCTTCGTGGCGGATGCCTCCAGCGTGCGCGCGCCCGGCCTCCGGCACCACGGGCCGCCCGGTCCCGCCGGGGGGACCTTCGCCCCATGCGCGGGGCGGCACAGCGCGTCCGGGGCTCGGCAGGGCGGGAAGGGCGCCACCCGCTTCTCGCGGATCCGGATTGCGCGGTGCGCGGCTGCCGGCCGCTTCCCCGCGTCTGCTGGGGTCCTTCCCGCCACTACCAGCACACCACGGAAACCGCCGGTTAACCAGGCCCGGTCGGCGCCGATTCCCCGACCGGGGGAGGACGGCCCACGGCGCCCGCGCCGACCGCACCGCACAAGGGCCGCTCTCCTGCCGCTCGCGGGACCGATGGCCCTGACCCGGGGCGCGGTGCCGGGCCGACCCTGGAGGCATCAGGCCGTGCCCGGCGAAGGAACGGACGACCATGTACGCCCACGACGGATTCCGCGAACCCGACCGGCAGGAGTGCCTCCGGCTGCTGGGGCGGGCACCGGTCGGGCGCGTCGTGCACACCCGGCCCGCGATGCCGGCCGTGCTCCCGCTCGGCTTCCGCCTCGACCGCGACGGCGCCGTGCTGCTGCGCCCTTGCGCCGCCTCGGAGCCGGCCCGCGCGGTCGACGCGACCGTGGTCGCGTTCGAGGCGGACGCGATCGACCCGGACCGGCAGTCGGGCTGGAGCGTGGTCGTCACCGGCCGCGCGGAGGTGGTGCGGGACCCGGCCGACCGGCAGCGCCTCAGCCGTGACGGCCCGCGCTCCTGGGTGCCCTCGCCCGAGGAGGTGTTCGTACGCATCCGGCCCGAACTGGTCACCGGACGCGAACTGGTCGGCGGCCGGACCCTGTACGGCGTGGACCCGGCCGGTGACGGTCCGCTTCCTGGACGGCCGGCCGAGCGGCGGGGACAGCCGGTGCCCGGACGTCCGGCGCTACGGTGGCGGGGGGAAACAGGGCCGTTGGACCCTGGCGCCCGCGGCCGCGCGCCGGGAAGGATCACGGTGACGTCCGAACGCGCGGCAGAGGAGCCCTCGATGGCGGACAGCGAGCAGGCCGGCCCCGCCACCCCGATCCGTGTCTTCCTCCTGGACGACCACGAGGTGGTACGGCGCGGGGTGCACGACCTGCTGGACGACGAAGCCGACATCACCGTCGTCGGCGACGCGGCCACCGTCGAGCAGGCCCTGGCCCGGGTGCCGGCCCTGCGGCCGGACGTGGCGGTCCTCGACGTCCGCCTGCCCGACGGGGACGGGGTGACCGTCTGCCGGGAGCTGCGCTCGCGCATGCCGGACCTCGCCTGCCTGATGCTGACCTCGTTCGACGACGAGGAGGCGCTGCTGGACTCGATCATGGCCGGGGCGTCCGGATACGTGCTCAAGCAGATCCGGGGCTCCGACCTCGTCTCCGCCGTCCGCACGGTGGCCCGTGGACAGTCGCTGCTCGACCCCGGCGCGACCACCCGTCTGATGGCACGCCTGCGCGGCGGACAGCGGCGGGAGGAGACCCCGGACGCCCTGCCCGGGCTGACCGAACGGGAGCGGGAGATCCTCGCCCTGATCGGCGAGGGACTGACCAACCGGCAGATCGGCGGGCGCCTCTACCTCGCCGAGAAGACCGTCAAGAACCACATCTCGCGGCTGCTCGCCAAACTCGGCGTGGAGCGGCGCATCCAGGCCGCCGTCATCGCCACCAAGGCCCGGGACGCGGGCGGCCTCCCGCGCCCGGCCGAGCCCCGCACGGGCGGCCCGCGCACGCTGGGTCCCCGCTCCGGGACCTGACGCGTCGGGGGGCGTCCCCACCGGACGGCCCGTTCCCGGGCCCCGGTTGTCCGCCCGCCTCCTGGAGTGCCTGTCGGTGGTCGCTCGCTCGGCCTCCGGTGGGGTGAGGCGGAGCGAGCGGACCCGGCGGCCACGGGGCCACGGCGCGCCTCACAGCTTCAGCGTGAACCAGGTGGTCTTGCCCTCGTCGGTCGGCCGCACGCCCCAGCTCTCGGCGAGGTTGCGAACCAGCAGCAGACCGCGGCCCGACTCCTCGTACTGGGCGGCGAGCCGCGGCTGGGGCAGGTGCGGGCTGTGGTCGCTGACCTCGACGGTGAGGTCGGTGGCGGTACGGCACAGCCGCAGCGCCACCGGCCCCTCGGCGTGCTGCACGGCGTTGGTCAGGGTCTCGGAGAGCAGCAGCAGGGCGTCCTCGGCGACCGCGACGCAGTCCCAGAGCGCCAGGGTGCGGCGGAGGAAGGAACGGCTCTCCGGCACGGAGGACGGGACGGCGGGCAGCGCGGTGGTGACGGCGGCCAGCGGGGCGGCCGGCAACTGGGCCAGCAGGAGGGTCACGTCGTCGTTGTGGCCCTCGGCGTCGGGCAGCAGGGTGGCGAGCACGTGGTCGGCCGCGGTCTCGAGACCCGTCGACCGCGGCAGGCAGGTGTCGAGGACGGTGGTGAGCTCGGAGATACGGGCCTCGATGTCGCTGTCCGGGGTCTCGACCAGGCCGTCGGTGTACAGCACGAGGGTGGCGCCGGGCGCTATGGCGACACAGGACTCCTCGTAGAGCACGCCGCCCACCCCGAGCGGGGCGTTGACCGGTGTGGGCAGGGTGCGCACGCCGTCCAGGGGGTCAACCACCAGGGGAGGCAGATGACCGGCGGAACAGATCGTCACGGTCTGGGCGTCCGGGACGATCACCAGGTAGCAGCAGGTGACCAGCTGGTCGGGGACGTCGAGGTCGGTCACCACGGTGTCGAGAGCCTGCATGAGCCGGCGGGGCTGCATCTCCGTCTTGGCCAGGGCGTGCGCGGCGGAGCGCAGCTGGCCCATCACGGCGGCCGCCTCGAGACCGCGGCCCATCACGTCCCCGATGAGCACGCCGACCCGGCCGGCACCCAGCGGTATGAGGTCGAACCAGTCGCCGCCGACACCGGCGCCCTGGGTGGCGGGCCGGTAGCGGCTGGCGGTGGCCAGGCCCGGGATAGCCGGCGGGGTGCCCATGAGACTGCGCTGCAGGGTGAGCGCGATGTGCCGCTGCTGCTCCAGCAGCGCGGTCAGCTCGGCCTCCGCGCGCTTGCGGTCGCTGATGTCGCGGACGATCGCGCACGCCCCGACCACCCGGCCCCGGGCGTCCCGGGTCGGCCACAGCGTGACGTCGACGTCGAGGAGCGAGCCCGTCCTGGTGACCCGCAGCGTCTCGAAGTGCTCGACCTTCTCGCCGTGCCGCAGCCGCTTGAGCAGCACCCGGATGTCGTCGTGCAGTTCCTCGGGCGCGAGCATGGACACGTGCCGGCCGATGGCCTCCTCGGCCGTGTAGCCGTACAGCCGTGCCGCGGCGGCGTTCCAGTAGGTGATCTGGCCGTCCAGCGTCTTGGCGAGGATGGCGTCCTGGGAGGACTCGACCAGCGCGGCCAGTTCGGTGATGCGGGCCTCGGCGGCCTTGCGGTCGCTGACGTCGCGCACCGCCGCCGACACCAGCAGCCCGTCCGCGGTCTCCAGCGGGCTGAGGCTGATCTCGACAGGGAACTCGGTGCCGTTCTTGCGCAGCCCGTGCAGTTCCAGGCCGGCGCCCATCGGGCGCACCTGCCGGTTGTCGGCGTAGCCGTCGCGGTGCCGGGTGTGGTGGTCGCGGAACCGGTGCGGCACCAGCAACTCGACCGGCCGGCCGAGCAGTTCCTCGCGCCCGTAGCCGAACAGGGCCTCCGTCTGCGCGTTGACCAGCCGGATCGCTCCGGTGTCGTCGACGATCACCATGGCGTCCGGGGCCGCCTCCAGCAGTCCGCGGAACCGCTCCTCGGCCGCCGAGGGGCCGCCCTGTGCGAGCCGGGCGCCGCCGTCGGGGAGCGCCGGGGCCGCCACCCGTGGCGGCTGGTGGGCGAAGGATCTCATGGGCAACCCCGCGGGTGTCGGGCGTGCAAGTCCGGCCATCCCAACGCATGTGGGACGTCGGCGCGGTGTCTTGTCACGTCCTGTGCGGCAGGCGGCCGGAAGACGTCCGCCGCGGGGCCGGACCTGTCGGGAACGCTGCGCAAATTGTTCGTGAGGGGCTCAGAGGCCGGCCGCGTGATCGGGGACGAAGGTCTGCAGGTCGCGCGGCGGCCGCTCGTACCCGGTCGACGGGGGACGCTCGGGCAGCTCCAGCACCGGCGGCGGCACCTCCTGGTAGGGGACGGACCCCAGCAGGTGCGCGATCATGTTCAGCCGGGCCCGGCGCTTGTCGTCGCTCTCCACGACGTTCCACGGGGCCTCGGGGATGTCGGTGTGCACGAACATCGCGTCCTTGGCGCGCGAGTACGCCTCCCAGCGGGACAGCGACTCCAGGTCCATCGGCGACAGCTTCCAGCGCCGCAGCGGGTCCTCGAGACGGCGCCGGAACCGCTCCTGCTGCACCGCGTCGCTCACCGAGAACCAGTACTTGCGCAGCAGGATGCCGTCCTCCACCAGCATCCGCTCGAAGATCGGGCACTGCCGCAGGAACCGCTGGTACTCGTCCTGGGTGCAGAAGCCCATCACCTGCTCCACGCCGGCCCGGTTGTACCAGGACCGGTCGAAGAGGACGATTTCGCCCGCGGCCGGCAGGTGCTCGACGTAGCGCTGGAAGTACCACTGGGTCCGCTCGCGCTCGGTCGGCGCGGGCAGCGCCGCGATCCGGGCGACCCGGGGGTTGAGGTGCTCGGTGACGCGCTGGATGGTGCCGCCCTTGCCGGCCGCGTCACGCCCCTCGAAGACGATCACCAGCCGCGCCCGCTCGGCGCGCACCCACTCCTGCAGTTTCACCAACTCCGCCTGCAACCGCAGCAGTTCCTTCTCGTACGTCTTGCGTGGCAGCCGGTCCACGTTCGTGTCACCCATGCGCCCAGTCTCCCGCAGCCCCGCGCCCAGGCCCGTACACGCGCCGCCCGCGCGCCGTGCCGGCCCGGCCGTCCGAGCGCAGTGCCGGCCCGGCCGTCCGCACCCCCCGGGCCCGAAGGGGCCGAACGGCTGCCGCAGGGGCCGGACCGGCCCATGGGACGGACGGCCGTGCGCATGGGACGGTGGTGGTGTGGCCGCTCCGCACGCGGCGCGACGCGGCCGGAAGGCGGTGAGCCCGATGCTGGACATGCCACTGGTCGTGGGCGTCGACGGGTCCGACTCCAGCCTGACGGCGGTCGACTGGGCGGTCGACGAGGCGGCCCGGCGCGGCCTGTCGCTGCGCCTGGTGTACGCCTCCGTCTGGGAGCGGTACGAGGGCTTCCTGCCGGGCGGTCCGGAGAGCCGCTCCGAGCAGGCGATGGTGGAACGCGTGGTCGACCTGGCGACGGAGCGGGCCAGGCTGCGCGACCCCGAGGTGAAGTCGACCACCGCCATCCTCCCGCAGGACCCCGCGGACGCCCTGGTGGGCGCCGGTGACACCGCCTTCGCCGTGGTGACGGGCGCGCGCGGCCGGAGCGGTCCCGCCGGGCTGCTGCTCGGCTCGGTCGGCCTGACCGTGGCCGCCCGCGCCCGCTGCCCGGTGATCGTCGTGCGCGGTGACCGGGCCGCACTGACCGGCAGCCACGAGCGGATCCTGCTCGGCGCCGGCGATACGGGCACCGGGGCCGAGGCCGCGCGCTTCGCCCTCGGCGAGGCCCGGGTGCGCGGCTGCGTCCTCGACGCCGTCCGGACCTGGCGCACCCCGCTGTACGAGATCGCCGACCACGCCCTGCGGCCCGGCGGCCCCGAGGACCGGCACGCGCGGCAGGCCTCCGCCGCACTCGACGAGGTGCTGGAGGGCCCGGCGGCCGACCACCCCGACGTCCTGGTGCGCCGCACCGCCGTGGAGGGGGCGGCCCGGAAGGTGCTGGTGGAGCGCTCGGCCGCCGCCGACCTCGTCGTCATCGGGGCCCGGCACCGGCACGGGCACGGCGGGCTCCAGCTCGGGCGGGTGGCGCACCGGCTGCTGCACCACGCCCACTGCCCGGTGGCCGTCGTGCCCCAGCGGGCGTGAACGACACGACACCCCCGTGCCGGGCGACCGGCCGGAAGAGGAGTGGATGACGATGACCGACCGCACGAGCCCGCGGCACCCGGCGCAGGAGGCGCCGGATACGTCCGCGCGGGGCGACCTCGGGCGCCGGATCGAGCGGCGCCGCACGGAACTGGGCCTGAGCCGGGCGGAGGTGGCGTTCCGCGCGGGCATGTCCGAGGGGTACGTCGCCCATCTGGAGGAGCACAGCACGGCGGCACCGGACGCCGGCACCCTGTTGTGGCTGGCCGGGGCGCTGCGGACCAGCCCCGCGGAACTCGGCGGCGGCCACACCGGTCTCCCGGCGGGTATCGGACGGGCCGCCCGCGATCCCCGGCTGAGCGAGCTGGACGAGGAGGAGTGCCGGGAGCTGATGTCGTCCCACGGCGTGGGCCGGATCGCGCTGGCCGGGGACGGGGCACCGGTCGTCGTCCCCGTGAACTACAGCGTCGTCGACGGAGCCGTCGTCTTCCGTACCCACCCGGACTCGGTGCCCGCCCAGGGCGTCGGCCGGGAGGTGGCCTTCGAGATCGACCGCGTGGACGACGCGCTGAGCCAGGGGTGGAGCGTCCTGGTACGCGGCACCGCCCACGCCGTCACCGACCCCGGCGAGGTGAGCCGGCTGACCGCGCGGGCCTACAGCACGCCCTGGGCCGGCGGCGAGGGGCGCGACCTCTGGGTGCGCATCGCGCCGGACACGCTCACGGGACGCCGCATCGAGGTGTGGTGAGACCGGGCGGAGAAGCCTTGTTACCCGCCGGTTTCCCAGTACCGCCAGTAACATGATGACCTTGGCTCCGGTTGTACCAGTCAGTCAACTCGGCACGTCCCGGTGGCGTGCCCTGCCCGGAGATGTCCATGTCCTCTGAGTCCTCCGACGCCTTGGAAAACGCGCGTTTCACCTACGAGCAGCACCTGCACCGGTGCCGCCAGTGCCACGTCGACACCGTGCCCTGTGCCGTGGCCAAGCACCTCCTGCGGATCTACAACAACGCCCGCAGGGAGCACCTCCGTTCCGCCGGCCACCAGACGCCCACGCTCTGAGCCGCCCGCGCCCGCCCGCACCCGGCCCCGGGCGGACGCGGGGGTTCCGGACGGGACGACCGGGGAACCCGGTCGCCTGCCCGCCCGCCCGAGCAGCACCGGAGGCCGACGTGACGGAGAACCGCACCCCCCAGCCCGACCCGACCACGCGGCACGCCCGCCCCGACTTCCCCTCCCAGGACCAGCCGCACCCCGGCTGGACCGGGCCGATGGACCCGCCGCCGGACCACGGCGAGGAGTCGTACCGCGGCGCGGGCCGCCTCGACGGGTTCAAGGCCGTGATCACGGGCGGCGACTCCGGCATCGGCCGGGCGGTGGCGCTGGCCTACGCCCGCGAGGGCGCCGACGTGCTGTTCACCCACCTGGAGGAGGAGGCGGACGACGCCCGCGAGACCGCCCGCCTGGTGGAGGACGCGGGCCGCAAGGCCGTCGCCGTGCCCTGCGACATCCGCGAGGAGGACAACTGCCGTGCGCTGATCGACCGGGCGGTCGACGAGTTCGGGCGCATCGACGTCCTCGTCAACAACGCGGCGTACCAGATGTCCCAGCCGGACGGCATCGAGGCGATCAGCACCGAGCAGTTCGACCGGGTGCTCCGCACGAACCTGTACGGCATGTTCTGGCTGACCAAGTTCGCCCTGCCGCACATCCCGGCCGGCGGCAGCGTGATCAACACGACGTCGGTGCAGGCGTACAAGCCGAGCCCGCACCTGCTGGACTACGCGACGACCAAGGGCGCCATCGTCACCTTCACCCAGGGACTGGCGCAGATGGTCGCCGAGCGTGGCGTCCGCGTCAACGCGGTGGCACCGGGCCCGGTGTGGACACCCCTGATCCCGGCGACGCTCCCGGACACGGCCGAGTTCGGCAAGCAGAGCCCGCTCGGCCGCCCCGCCCAGCCCGCCGAGATCGCCCCGGCCTACGTCTACCTCGCCTCCGACCAGGCGAGTTTCGTCACGGCGGAGATCCTCAACGCCACCGGCGGCACCCCGCTGCCCTGACCGCCGCTCCGGCTTCAGGCCGGGCGGCCGTACACCCGAGCGGTGTCGGGAACCGGCGCCGGGGCGTGCCGCGCCGCCGGGCCCTTCGCGAACGTGCGCAGCAGGTTCTCCGTGGCGCGGGTGACGAACGCCCTGGTGCGGCCGTCCATGCCGTGGTCGCGGCCGAGTTCGCCGGTGCCCGCCAGCAGCCCCTCCACCCACCGCATGGTGCCGGTCGCGAAGACCCCCGCACCGCCGGCGGCGGTGTAGTACGCAGAGTCGCTGTGACTCGGCCGGCCGCCGCACACCAGCGGGGAGTGCGCGGTGATCTCCAGCGGTCCGGGCGTGGGGGAGCCGGGGGTGACCCGGTCGTACTCGACGCCGACCAGGTGGGCGAAGCCGTCGCCGGCGGAGACGCCGGTGCCGTCGTACACCCAGTGACCGGCGTTGCGCACCACATAGGGCGCGTCGACCGGATAGCCCTCGTAGAGGACGCCGGTGAGCGAGGACTCCGGGTCGGCGGCGGGCGGTACGCGGTAGTCGGTGGTCACCCGCTCCGGGTCGGACGCGTAGACCGGGTCGGCGCGGTAGGACGTCTTGTAGCAGACGACCGTACGGCCGCCCGCCCGCTCCCCGTCCTCCAGACGCACCCGGCGGAAGCAGGTGTTGGCGCCGAGGAAGGCGATGTTCGTGCCGGAGTCCCGGGCGCGGGTGACGTGCGCCCGCTGCTCGGGCGTCCAGTACTCGTCGTGCCCCAGGCAGACGACGGCGTGCGCCCCGCCGAGCACCGACGGGTCCCGGTGGACGTCCGGCCCGGTGGTGTAGGCGAGCGGGATGCGCAGCCGTTCGGCCAGTACCACCAGCGCCCACTCGTGGACCAGGAACTTCTCGGCGCCGTTGCCGTCGTAGGGGCGGTCGAAGCTGACCGCGAGCGACCGGGTGGCGTAGGCGCCCGAGGAGCCCGCGTACAGGCTGCTGCCGCCCCAGCGGTTGTAGGCCTGCCAGGTGGCGGGGGCGTGCAGCAGCACCGTGCGCCCCGTGCCTTCGGCGGACCGGACGACGAGCGGGACGTGCCGCTGGTGGCCCGCGTCCGACTCCAGCCGCAGCAGGTACGCGCCCTCCGGCCATCCGGTGGTGTCCAGAGTCAGCGTGACCGGCCAGTCGGCACGCACGGTCCGGGTCCCGGACAGCACCCGCGGCGACGGCTGGACGCGGCCGGGTACGCGGGGGGAGGCCCACACGAGCCGGGCCCGCTTGCCGCCGTACCAGCCGACCCGGAAGGCCGACACCCGGAAGGACGCGGCGGTGGTCGACACGTGCAGACCGCACTCCTCACCGGGTGCCACGCTCACCCGGTCCGTGTATCCGGTCACGGCGTCCACCGGGCCCGCCGAGCGGATCCGCCAGTCCGCGGTGCCCGGCGCGTCCTGTTCGGCCTCCGGCAGGTGGGACGGCTCACGGCGGCGGCCCGCCGCGGGCGGCGCGGCGGTACAACCGGCCGCCGCGCCCAGGCCGGCGGCGGCGCACAGGCCCAGGAAACGCCGACGGGTCGCGTCGTCCCCGCCCAGCGGTGCTGCGGTCACTGCGCCTCCCGGATCCGCCCCGGTACGTCCCTCCCCTCTTCCAGCCTCCCGATCCGGCGGCACTCCACGCAACCCCACGACGGCCCCGATCCGAGCCGCCTCGGTTGCGTCTGGCGCCCACGGCACGGGACGGCGAGGGCGTCGGCTCGGGCACCGGCCGTTGTGCCGGACGAGTGGCGGGCCGGGGGCTGCTGGGCGGGTCGGTGGCAGGTCAGAGGCCCGCGGGGCGGGTCGGGCGGCCGGCAGGGGCTGCTGGGTGGGGGCGGCCGGGACGGAGGGTCGGCCAGGCACGACCGGCCATGCCCGGCTGGAAGCCGTGCGCGGCTAGAACGGGGGCTCGTCCAGCAGCTCCAGCAGCGACTGGGCGCTGTGCCCGCAGAGCGAGGCGCTCGCCGTGGTTCCGGGTGCGGCCGGGAACAGGCCGCCCCAGGCGCGGGCCCGGCCGAGCGCGCTCAGCCGCCACGCGAGGTCAACCGCGCGCCGCAGCTCGGCCGTGGTGCGGCCGTCGTCCGTCCACGGCTCCAGATAGGCGTCGCGAAGGCGGGCCATGACACCGGGGCCGTACCGCTCCGCGGCCTTGCGGGCGGTGACGTGCAGGCTGCAGAACGGGTGCGAGACGGTGGCGTCGCCCCAGTCGAAGAAGGTGTACCGGTCCGGTTCCGGGTGGAACAGCTGGCCGTCGTGCAGATCCGCGTGGTCGAGGGAGTCGGGGACGCCCAGGTCGGCCAGCTCCGCGCACCAGTCCAGCAGGCGGGGGCGCAGCCGGTCCAGCCGGGACCGGTCGGCAGGCCCCAGCGCGGTGTTCTGGGCCAGCAACTCGTCGAAGACACCGGGCATTTGGTCGCACCTGGCGTCCGGTACGCCGAGCCGTGCGAGCTCCTGGATGTGCGGGACCAGGGCCCGTTGCATGTCCGCGTACTGCCGCAGCAGCCCCTCCCACGTCTCCGGGCCCACGGCCTGCCGCTCCAGCACGTCCCGGAACAGGGCGCCCCCGTCCGGCAGCAGCGACCAGCCGCGGTCCGCGTCGACCGCGAGCGGTGCCAGGACGTGCCGCGGCACCCAGCGGGCCAGCGCCGCGGTGAGCGCCCCCTCGAAACCGCTGGCCGGCGGGTTCGCCTTGAACCACACGGCGGGCCGCCCGGCCACGGGCACCCGCGCCAGGACCGACCACGGCCGCAGCCGCACCCCCAGCGGACCGGCCGCCCGCAGCCCGTGCGCGGCGAGCCCGTCCGCCACCCAGGCGAGGGCCGCCGTCCGCCAGGACTCCTGCTCCCAGGGCGTCACCGCGTCCTCGTACCGGCCGCGGTCCACGGTCCACGCAACGTCGTCTCGCATCGAGCCATCCCAGCATCCGGCTGCCCTGCCGGCCAGCGGTTTTCCCCCGGTCCCTGAGCCGGCCCGGCACCGGCGACGGGATACCGGGCCGGGCGGGCCGCCCGGTCGGAACCGCTCGGTCAGGACTGCTCGACCGTGACTGCTCGACCGGGTCTGCTCGGTCAGGGACGCTCGGTCAGGCGGAAGCTCTGGGCGGGGGAGCCGTCGCAGGCCCGCTGGGTGAGCTGGACGCTGTCGGCGGCCGTGGGGGCGGCGCTGAGGCACTTCCCGCTGTGCCGGGCCACGAAGTGGTAGCCGCCGTCGGCCTGCTGGACCGGCCGCCACTGCTGGTTCTGGCCGCCTCCGTAGGTCCAGAGCTGCAACGGGGCGCCGTCGGCGGTGGAGCGGTCGGTCACGTCGACGGCCTGCTGTGGATTGCCCCGGGCGGCGATCCGCACGTATCCGCCGTCGGTGGAACGGAGCTGGTACTGCTGGGCCGCGGTGCCGTTGCAGGTGTACTGCTGGACCGCCGTGCCGTTGGCGGTGGCGGCGCCCCGGGCGTCCACACAGGTGCCGTTGCCGTCGGCGCGCAGCTCGTACCAGGACGTCTCGGAGATGGGCCCGGTCGGCGGCTGCGGGTCCGTGAGCCCGCCCAGCCACTTCAGGCCGTCCAGCACGAACCGGTTCTGCGTCGGGCTCGCGAAGGTGGACGAGAGCGTCGTGTTCGTGGCGTAGTCCATCGCGTTGTGACCGAAGTTGGCGTACAGCATCCGGTACTTGGTGTTCGTCCACAGGATCGGGTAGTAGCCGCTGTACCAGGTCTGCGCGGGGTCGGTGCCGAGCGGGAAGCTGCTCGGGTCGATGGAGGCGAGGATCCTGATGTCCGGGTTCTTGCGCAGGTCGTTGGACCAGCTGTACCACTCGCTGACCGACGAGGTGAAGGTGGCCGGCAGGTTCTTCGTCGCGGGATGCGTACGGTCCTCCACCCGCAGCACGGCGCTGGTGGGGCCCCAGGTGTTGCTCGTGAAGTCGCCCGAACCCAGGAACTGATCGTGGTACCAGGGCCACCCCGCCGCGTCGGTGGTGAACGCCGAGACGTGGAAGCCCATCCAGGCGCCGCCGGCACGCATGTACCGCTCGAAGCCGGAGCGTTGGGCCGGCGACTGCGGCAGGTCGTCGAGGAAGAGGACCACCTGGTAGGCGTTCACCCGGCTGTCGGCGAGCACGTCCCAGTCGGTGCTCGCGGTGTAGGTGAAGCCGTTGGCCGCCGCCTGCCTCGGGAACCACTCGTTCGCCTCTTCGACGAAGCTGATGTGCGCCGCGTCCCAGGTCCCGTTGTACAGGGCCAGCACCTTGAAGGGGGCGGCCGCGGCCGGCGCCGGGGTGACGGCCGTTGCGCGTGCCGGGGTGACGGCCGTGGCCAGCAGGACGGCCAGCAGGAACAGCAGTCGCAGGCACAGGGCGAGGACCGGGGACGACGACGTTCTGACACCGCGCATGGGGCGCTCCTGTCGTGTGGGGGGTGCGGTGCAACGTAAAGGTCTGAACCAGAAGCGTCAAGAGGTGAATTAAGTAGTGAGGCAAGTCTGTTGCGCCCACTTGTCAGCGGCCGCGCGTCCGTACGTGCAGGTGACCGGCGAGGGGGTGTGCGGACGGTGCCGCGGGCAGGAGCGCGGTCAGTTCGTACCCCTCCCGGTACATCTCGACCAGGAGGAGACTCAAGCCTGCGCCCATCGCCTCCGGACGCTGCCCGGCGGGGGACCCGGGACGGGCCCTCCCCGCTGGTCCTCATCGTGCTCGCCGTGCCGGGGACCTGACCCTCCGGGGCCCGCTTTCCGGACAGCTGACCGCTCAGTCGTCGTTGCCGACGTACACGTACTGGTCGATGTCCAGCGACGCCCCCGCCTTCGTGAGCCAGGCCAGTAGGGGTGCGCTCAGCCAGATGCCCTTCTGCTGCGGGTCCTCCGGGTCGGTGAGCTTCTGCACGATCACCAGGGAGATCTCGGCGTCCCCGGAGGAGGCCAGCTGCCCCAGGGCCGTGGCGAACTGCGGTCCCCAGGCGAGGATCACGGGCTCGACGTCCTCGGGGCGTCCGGGCCCGTCCGGGGCCGGGGCGTGCCGGATCCAGGTCGTGTGGGCGCGCGGTGGCGACTGGGGGCGCCTGCGGCTGCCGATCGCCGTCGCTTCGTCGGGCTCGGTCTCCAGCCGCGCGGAGATCTGCTCCGGCTGCAGGGACTCGCTGACCACCCTCAGGTACATCCGGAAGGCGCTCACGGCCGGTACCTGTAGTTGGTCGGCACCAAGATCTTCCCGTCCTTGCTCACGAGGACGACCCTGCCCTCTCCGTCGCGCATCGCGTCGAAGCGCGACACGTTGTTCTTCCCCACCCAGTCGGCCTTGAAGGCGTGCGGGTCCTCACCGACGCTCTTCAGCGCCTTTTCGAGCTGCTTCTCCTTGATCTTGACCAGGGAGCCGCGGTCGATGGCCGCGGCGTCGGGGATCTCGCCGCGGATGAAATCACACGACGCGTTGTGGACGAGTACGGGAGTCTTCCCCGCCAGCACATAGTAGGTGTGCAGATCGTTGACGGTCAGGTTGTAGGCGCCCTGCGGCTCCTTCCAGTGCGTGACCTTGTCGATCCGTACCCCGGTGCCGTCCGGGGCGCGGAGGGTGTCACCGGGGTTCAGGTCGCGGGCGTCGGTCCACCGTCCCTGGTTCTCCACCCAGAACGGGTGGTGGTCGGTCGCGGTGAGCTCGGGCGGTCCCTCGCCCGCGTCGCCGGCCAGGCGTACGCCGGTGAAGTCCTCGTCCTCGGGGGTGTAGATCGTGTCCTCCACCGGACGCGCGCCGGTGATCCCCGCCTGCGGGTCGCCGGCCAGGACACTGTCGCCGGCCGTGATCTCCTCGATGGGCAGGGTGGTGGTGCCGTCGCCCATGAGGACCCGGGTGCCGGCCGGGAAGCTGTTGCACGGCGGCAGCTTGTCGCCCTTGCGGGCGGTGCGGATCCTCTCCGGAAGCAACTTGCCCCCGTACTTGAGCCAGCGCATGACCGCGAGCGAGCCCAGCACCCGGTCGGTGGTGCTCACCTTCTCGCCGGTGGCCAGGTCGGTGCCGGTGATGGCTTCGAGGACGCCCTTGCCGTCGCCGATCCCGGGCAGCAGGTTGAGGAGCAGCGACATCCGGCGCTCCTGCGCGGCCCGTTCCTCGGGAGTCGTGTCCTTCGAACCGATCCGCTCGGCGAGGCGGGAGAAGTCGAAGTCGAACTCGGGTACCTGGTGGAGCTTCGATGCGGCCTTGTCGATGCCGTCGACGGCCTTCCTGGTCTCGTTCAGCCCCTTGTTGGCGTCCTTGATCCCCTCGTTGAGCTTGTCCATACCCCGGTTGGCCTTCTCGATGCCCTTGTTGGCCTTGTCCAGGCCCTTGTTGACCTCGGCCGTGGCCTGGTTCATGTCATCGAGGGCGCCGTTCATCTTGTCGAACCCGGCGTTGATCTGGTCCAGGCTCTTGCCGACGTCCTTGAAGAAGCCGGCGATGTCCCAGGTGTCCTTCGGCGGCCGGTCGTCGACGGGCTTGGGATCCGGGTAGTAGTCCCCGACCGCCACGGCGAGCACGGCCAGGGCCTCGACCGACTCCGTGTGCGCGTCGAGCAGCCGGGACGCCTTCACGAGATCGGTGCGCACCTTGTCCACGTGCGGCTTGGCGGCCTTGAGCGCCTTGAGCGTGTGCTCGACGATCTCCTTCTTCTTCTCCGGGTCCGGCTCCTTGTCCGGGTCGAGCAGGAGCTGCGGCTTGAGCTTGTACAGCTCGTTCAGCTCCTTCTCGAGTCCCTTGAAGGAGGCGCCGTCGTCCTTCATCGCGTCACGGGTGACGTAAAGGAAGACACCCACGCCCAGGCCCAGTCCGGCGGACTTGAGAGCGAAGTCCCTGATGCAGGCGGGCCGTTCCAGCAACGGCTGGGAACCGCAGTCGGAGTACCGCGCCACCTTGGCCGCGATCTCCAGCAGGGTGGGCTCGGGCTCGGGCTTCGGAGCGGCCGCAGCGGCGGTGCCCGCGCCCACGGTCAGCAACAAGGCGGTCGCGAGCGTGACGATCTTCTGTTTTGCGTGCAGGTACATTTCTTCCTCAGGGCGCAGACCTCATGGCGCCGCTTCGTGCGGCGCGGGTCGGCGCTTCCCCCTGGGCGGCCTGGCCGCCCTCGTGTCGCGTTGCGCGCGTGTCGAACGCGTGGTCGCGATCACCGTAGACCGTTACCTCGGGTCATGCTCAACTGAGCGCCTTCCGTGGTGACATGACGAGAGCACCGCGCTGCGCGCGAGCGCCCGCAGCGCGGTCGCCCCCGGTCGCTCTCTGACTCCTCTGCAAATAAGCCGCCCGTCGGGGCCGGGTCCCTGTACGCTCACACCGCGAATCGAGGTACATCGAAACGAGGTGCATGAGCGTGTCCCGAGTCCCCGCCGCCCCGCTCCCGCTGGTCTACGGAGACCATCCGGATCAGGTGGCCGACCTGTTCCTGCCGGCCACCGGACCGCAGGGCCCCGCGCCGCTGGTGCTGTTCTTCCACGGCGGCTACTGGCGCGCCGAGCACGACAGGCGGCATGCCGACGGATTCGCACGGGCGTTGGCGGCGCACAGCGGCTGCGCGGTCGTCAGCGCCGAGTACCGCCGGGTCGGGGGCGGAGGCGGCTGGCCGGCCACGTTCACCGACACCGCCGCGGCCGTCGACCTGCTGCCGGGCCTGGCCGCCGAGGCGGCACCCGGCCGGGTCGACCCGGACCGTCCGGTCCACGCGGGGCACTCGGCCGGGGGCCACCTCGCCCTGTGGGCCGCGCTCCGGCACCGGCTGCCCGAGGGCGCGCCCGGCCGGACCACGGCCCCCGCCGCGATCCGGGGCACACTCGCCCTGGCCCCCACGGCCGACCTGGCCCGGGCCGGTGAACTGGGCAGCGGCCGCGGTGCCGTCGCCGCTCTGCTCGGCGGCGGACCGGACGAGGTGCCGCAGCGCTATGCCGCCGCCGACCCCGCCGTACTGGGCGCTCCCGCGGGCCGCACGGTCGTGGTGCACGGCGGCCGCGACGACTCCCTGCCGGTGACCATGGCCCGCCGGTACGCCGCCCGGAGCGGCGCCACGCTCCACGAACTGCCCGACTGCGGCCACTTCGACGTGATCGACCCGGCTTCGCCGGCCTGGCCCGCGGTGACCGGGGCGCTGGCGGCCGTCCTCGCCGCGGAGCGGGCCCCTGCCGGCCGCTGAAGGACCGAACACCTCCGCGAACGGGCCCATGAGTGCTGCGCGTCGGCCGAACCCCTTCACGCACGCACCACTGAGGGCCCCGAACGACCGAACCCCTCCGCGCACGCGTCGCGGAGGGGTTCCTGTGGGCCGAACTCTGAGACGTCAGCGGCCGCGTTCAGCGGACCGGGAAACCGAACGAGTAACCCTGCTGCTTCAGCCAGGGCAGCAGGGTGCGCAACGCGGCCACGGTCTGGGAGCGGTCGCCGCCGGCGTCGTGGAAGAGCAGGGTCGGGCCGTTGGACAGCTCGCTCTGCACGGTGGAGACGATGGCCTGCGTGCCCGGCCGCTCGAAGTCCTTGGAGTCGACGTTCCAGCCCAGCGGCCGCATCCCGTGCGAGGCCGCGAGATGCCTGCTGTACGGGGTGAAGGCACCGCCGGGCGCCCGGTAGTACATCGGCCGCACACCGCCGGACGCCTTGATGATCTGGCGCTCGGCGTCCAGGATCTGCTGCGCCTGGTAGGACTGGGACTTCTTGTCCATGGCGGTGTCGTGCGAGACCGTGTGGTCGCACAGCCGGTGCCCGGCCGCGACCACCCGCTTGACCATGTCGGGGTGGGCCTCGGCTTGGGTGCCGACCATGCAGAACGTCGCCTTCACCCCGTTCTCCCGCAACACCTGCAGCACCTGAGGGGTCCAGTTCGGGTCGGGGCCGTCGTCGATGGTGATGTTGACCGCGTGGTCACCGCCGTCCGACGCGTGCACGATGGTCTCCGCCACCGGCGCCACCTTGGGCGCGGCCGGGCGCGCGGACGACCGGTGCTCCGCGACGGGTCCGGCCTGTGCGGTCCACACCGACGTGGCGGCGGCCACCGCCGTCACCCCGACCGCCGCCGCGATCACCCGGCCGTACCATCCCCGCCCACCGTGCCGTGCCATGTCGGCCCCGTCCCCTCGCTGTGTCGATCAGCCCCCGTGCATCTCTGAGGACGGAGGCGGACGGCCGGAGGATCCCGCTGTTACCGATCACGGACAATTCCGGGGTGCTTCCGCGACAGCCCCCGCCGACCGCCCGCGGAACCTGCTCGACCGGAGTGCCGGAGTCCGGCGGTGAGGCGCCGGTCCGGTCGTCTTCGCCCGCTACGGCGGCTCGGAGTTGCTCCTGGAGGACTTGGCCCAGCACACCGTCCTGCCCCTGGGCCGTCAGCGGCCGTAGCGGCGGTCGCGGTCGGCGTACGAACGCAGGGCGCGCAGCAGGTCGATCTGGCGGAAGGCGGGCCACAGGACGTCCACGAAGTGCACCTCCGCGTACGCCGACTGCCACAACAGGAACCCGGAGAGCCGCTGTTCGCCCGACGTGCGGATGATGAAGTCGGTGTCGTGCCCGGCCGGCGAGTACAGGTTGTCGCTGATGTGCTCCAGGTCGAACTCCGCGGCCAGGTCGCGGGGGTCGCCGCCGGCGCTGATGTGCTTGTCGAAGGCGGCCTTCACGGCGTCGACGATCTCGCGCCGGCCGCCGTAGCCGACGGCGACGTCGACCTTGAGCCCGCCGCGGCCGTTCGTCAGGGCGGCGGCCTCCTTGAGGACCCGGGCGGTGTTCCCGGGCAGCAGGTCGAGGGCGCCGATGATCTCGATCTCCCAGGGCTCCCCGGGGGCGCAGATGCGCTGGACGGTCTCCTCGATTATGTCGAGCAGGGGGCCGAGTTCGGCGGCCGGCCGGTGCAGGTTGTCGTCGGAGAGCATCCACAGCGTGACGTGCTTGATGTCGGCGTCGGTGCACCAGTGCAGGAAGTCCGTGACCTTCGCGCCGCCGACCCGGTAGCCCTCGCGGACGTCCTGGTGGCCCGCACCCCGTGCCCAGCGCCGGTTGCCGTCGAGCATGATCGCCACGTGCCGCGGCCGGGGCAGGCCGTCCAGCTTGCGGTTCAGGCGACGTAGGTAGATCGCCTCCAACGCCGAACGCAGGGCCTTCATTGCCACGCCGATGTCCCTTCTCCCTACCCGTGTTCGAGGGCGCAAGGATAGTGCCACGTCCGCCACCGGACCCGCACGGCCGGTCGCCCGGCGCCGGGCGGGGACCCGTTCGGCCCCCGCCCGGCGCGGGTCACGCTTCGAGGGACATGTACAGGCGGGTGCCGGTGGGGCGGAAGCCGATCCGCTCGTAGACGCGGCGGGAGCCCTCGCCGGAGTACTCCAGCCAGACGGACCGTGTGCCGCGGTCGAAGGCGGTCGCGGCGAGGGCCGCCGTGACCGCGGCCGCGATGCCCCGGCCGCGGTGGGCGGGCCGGGTGCCCACGCCGGCCAGTTCGGCCGTGCCGTCGGCGGGCGCCGAGCAGATCGCCGCGCCGGCGCAGCCGCCGTCGGCGGCGCGGACGAACCGGACGGCGCCGCCGCCCTCCTGGGTGCGCCGCAGCCGGGCGGCGCTCTCCGGGGAGGGCGGGAACTCACCGTCGAACGCCTCGGACAGGGCGGCGTCGACGGCCGTGTAGTCCTCGTCGGTGACCGGTGTCTCCACGACCGTGTGCCCGGCCGGGACCACCAGGCCGGCGGGAGTGCAGACCATGTACTCGTGGACCGCCTCGGTCGTGAACCCGGCCCGGAGCAGGGCGGGTTCGACGGCGGGCGCGGCGTCCGGGGCGAACTCCAGACGGGGCTTGAGACCGCGCTCCCGGAACGTCTCGATCAGGGCGCTGACGTCGTGGTCGGCCGGCTGGGCGCCGGGGACGGGGGTCGCGTAGTTGATGTAGGGGCTGGTGGTCGCGGGGTCGAACCCCACGACGAATCCGCCGACTTCGGCCGCCTCGGGGCGGCGGAGCAGGTTGGCGACGGCGAAGCGCTGCACGTCGGTGCGCACGATGGTGATGACCTCACGATGAAGGGCAGCCGTGACGGCTGCGGAACCGGCTCGGGCCGGGAACACGGGACATGCGTGGGACCGCCGTGAGGAGACGCGAGGGCACCGCGGGCCGCTGCCGGTGGGGCAGGGGTGTCAGTGCCGACGGCGGCCGCTGGGGGACGCCGCGATCAATGGCTTCAGTCCTTCGCCGTGCGAGAGTGACATGCGGTTCGACGCGGGGAACCCTGCCACACCGCTCATGAGCATGGCAAGGGATCATGCGGTGCCGGCGGCGGTGGGGGCACCCGGGACGGACGGGTGCCCCCACCGCCGCCGGCGTCGGCTCAGGCGCGCACCAGCGGTGTGTCGACCAGGTGTTCGGCCAGGAACCAGGCGTGCAGCTCGCCGGTGCGGACGACCTGCGAGACGAGCAGGTCCTTGGTGCCGTCGTCGCCCGACCGCCCGGTGCGGGCGGCCGCGTCGTGGGCGTCCGTCAGGATGGTCTCGTGCGCCGCGAGCAGGCGCGAGAGCATCGCCGGGACCTCCTCGGCCCCGTCCGCCGGCACCCGGTTCAGACGCCGGCAGGGGTACATGCGCGCGTCGTGGGAGAGGCCGATCGGGAACTGCTTGACGGTCCCGAAATCCTGGATGACCTCCCCCTTCCGGTGCAGCCAGGGCCGGCCGCTCGGGGCCTTGGAACCGGTGGTCATGTGGTGCCTCCCGCGTGTGGTGCGTGTCTGCGCCGCCGACGCCAGGGGCGGCCCTGCGGGCCGAGTTGCCCGAGAGCGCACGGGTGGTGGCCCGCCGGCGCACGGCGGCGGGGTCAGCCGGACGCCGGGCGGGGCCGTACCGGATGCTTGCTCATGATCGAGACCCGGTTGAAGGCGTTGATGGTGATGGCCACCCAGATCACCGCGGACAGCTGGTCGTCGGTGAGCACCTCGCGCGCGGTGTCGTACGCCCTCTCCTGGGCGGCGGCGTCGTCGGGCAGGGTGGTCGCCTCCGCCAGCGCGAGTGCCGCGCGTTCCGTGGAGGTGAACACCTCCGTGTCGCGCCAGGCCGCCAGCACGCCGAGCCGCTGTTCGGTCTCGCCCGCGCGCCGGGCGGCCCGGGTGTGCACGTCCAGGCAGTACGCGCAGCCGTTGATCTGCGAGACCCGCAGGTTGACGAGTTCCACCAGGGCACGGTCGAGGCCGGCTTCGGCGGCGACGGCGCGCACCGCCTCGGACGTGTGCACCAGGGCCTGGTACGCGGCGGGGCTCTGCTTGTCGACGAAGATCCGCGGGAGCGCGGCCCCGGTCGTGTAGGTGGTCAACCCGAAACTCCTTCGGAGGGTCTACGATCGGCTGCAATAGTTGAACATAGAACAATTAGTGAGCTGGAGGAGTCCACGGTGAGCGACACGGAGACGGAACCCCACGCGACGAGCCGCGGCGCGGCCATGGACGGCGCCCGGCCGTCCGCGGCGCCCCCGGTCGAGGTGCTGGCCCCGCGGGACGTCCCCCTCGGCGGCCCCCGGGCGATGACCGTGCGCCGCACGCTACCCCAGCGGTCCCGGACCTTGATCGGCGCCTGGTGCTTCGCCGACCACTACGGCCCCGACGACGTCGCGCGGACGGGCGGGATGGACGTGGCGCCGCATCCGCACACCGGGCTGCAGACGGTGAGCTGGCTGTTCAGCGGGGAGATCGAACACCGCGACAGCCTCGGCAGCCACGCCTTCGTACGGCCCGGCGAGCTGAACCTCATGACCGGCGGCCACGGCATCGCCCACTCCGAGGTGTCGACCCCGGACACCACCGTGCTGCACGGCGTCCAGCTCTGGGTGGCCCTGCCCGAGGCCCACCGCGGCACCGCGCGCGACTTTCAGCACCACGTGCCCGAGCCCGTCGCCCTCGACGGAGCCGGGATCAGGGTTTTCCTCGGCTCCCTCGCCGGCGCCGTCTCCCCGGTGCGCACCTTCACCCCGCTGCTCGGTTCCGAGATCCTGCTGCCGCCGCGCTCGGCCCTCACCCTCGACGTGGATCCAGGCTTCGAGCACGGCCTCCTGGTCGACCGCGGCGACGTACGCCTGGCCGGCACCCTGCTGCGGCCCGCCGAGCTGGGCTACGCCCGCCCGGGGGCCGAGACACTGACCCTCGTCAACGAGTCGGACGGCACCGCCCGAACGGTCCTGCTCGGCGGGCCCCCGTTCGAGGAGGAGATCGTCATGTGGTGGAACTTCATCGGCCGCTCGCACGACGACGTCGCGCGGGCCCGCGCGGACTGGGCGGCGGGCACCCGCTTCGGCGAGGTGCACGGCTACGACGGGGACCGGCTGCCGGCCCCGGAGCTCCCGCACGTGCCGCTCAAGCCGCGCGGACGGGGCCGCTGACCCCGTGTGCCGCCGGGCGGCCCACCGCCCGGCCGCGCGTTGTCGTGCCGACAGAAGTCCGGTATGCACCGATAAGATACTTTTTGTGATCAGGACAGGACGGCACCGGCGTCACCGCGCCCCGAACGGCGGCTCCCGCGAGACCGTTCTGCTGTCCCCGGTGATCCTCACCGCCCTCATCACCGGCCTGGCCTTCGCCACCCCCCGGGAGATCGCCTTCAGCCGGCTCCTGCCCGCCGCGCCGGCCCTCGCCGCGGCGCTGTGGCCGGTGCTCCCGACCGTCGTGCTGGGCGGCTTCTGCCTGCTGGCCATGATCGGGCTCAGTCTCGTCTACACCGACCTGGGGACGCCGTACACCGCCGCCGCGATCGTCGCGGTCACCCTCGCGGCCGCCTACGCCAGCCATCTGCGGCTCCAGCGGGAGGAGACGCTCTTCCAGGTCCGGCTCGTCGCCGACGCGGCGCAGAAGGTGCTGCTGCGCCCGCTGCCGCGCCGCATCCAGGACGTCGACATCGAGTCCCTCTACCTGGCGGCCCAGGAGCAGGCCCGGATCGGCGGCGACTTCTACGAGGTGGCCGACACGCCGTACGGGGTGCGGCTGCTCATCGGCGACGTGCGCGGCAAGGGACTGTCCGCGGTGGGGGCCGCCTCGGCGGTCATCAACTGCTTCCGGGAGAACGCCTACGACCAGCCCGACCTCAAGGGCATCATCCACCGCCTGGAGACGAGCATAGGGCGCTACAGCGTGGCGATCCTCGACCCCGACCAGCCCGAGCACTTCGCCACCGCCCTCATCGCCGAGATCCCCTACGGCGGGGGCCAGGTGCGGATCCTCAACTGCGGGCACCCGCCGCCACTGCTCGTCCAGGACGGGAAGATCCGGGTCCTGGAGCCGACCACGCCCTCGCCGCCGCTCAACCTCGCCTCGCTCCTCGGGGACGACTACAGCGTCGACACGGTCGCCTTCGGCTCCGGCGACCAGCTGCTCCTCTACACCGACGGCGTGACGGAGACCCGGGACCGCGACGGGCAGTTCTTCCCGCTGCCGGACTGGATGCGGGAGATCGGCCCGACGCCGCCCCGCGAGCTGCTCGACCGGCTCCACCGCGACCTGCTGCACTACAGCGCCGGACTGCTCGACGACGACATCGCGGCCGTCGCCGTCCGCTGCCGGCAGGCGGGCGTGCCGCCGAACTCCAGTTAGGCCGGGCGCGCGACCAGGCGCCGCCGGCCGGGACTCACAGCCCGACCACGACCAGCGCGATGTCGTCCCGCGCGCCATGGCTGACCCCGAGGCGGGCCAGCAGCATGTCGGCCAAGCGCTCGGGGCTGAGGCCGAGGCACTCGCGCAGCGTGTCGGTCAGCCGCTGCAGACCGGTGTCGATGTCCTCGTCCCGGCGTTCGATCAGACCGTCGGTGTAGAGCACGAGGATGTCGCCGTGGGTGAAGGCGATACCGGCCTGCGGGCGTGGGACGTGCTCGGGCCGCGCGCCCAGCGGGGGATCGGTGGCCCGGTCCAGCAGCTGGCAGTCCCCGCCGGGATGCATCAGTACCGGGGGCGGATGGCCCGCGCTCGAGTAGATGATCACCTGCGCCCGGGTGTCGACGAGGGCCGTCACGGCGGTCGCCGCCAGCGCCCCGTCGACGGAACGCGCGTACAGCCCCAGGACCTCCAGCGCCTGGGCCGGGCCCGCCACCGCCCTGCTCGCCGCCGAGAGCGCGCTGCGCAGCATCCCCATGACGGTGGCGGCCTCCAGGCCGTGGCCGACCACGTCGCCGACGGCGACCGAGAACCGGCCGTCGGACAGGTCGACGGTGTCGTACCAGTCGCCGCACACGTTCAGCGAGCCGATGGCCGGCAGGTAGCGCACCGCCACGTCGGAGTGCCGGGCCAGGTCGGGGGAGTGCAGCATGGCCTCCTGGAGCGTGATCGCCACCTGGCGCTCACGGGCGTGGGCCCGGCGCAGCTCCTCGTTCAGCCGCTCGAGTTCCTTGGCCCGGGCGTACAGCTCGGCCTCCATGCCCTCCTCCCGCCGGCTCGGCGGGCCGGCGGTGCGTCGCTCCTGGCGGTGGTGGACGAAGGCCGTCACGTCCTCGACGCGGTGGATGATCCACGCCACCTCCCCGCCGTCCTTCAGCACCGGGGTGTTGACCGGGGACCACCAGCGCTCCTCGAAGAGGCCCGGCCGGCTGCTGACGGGGATGTCGTAGCGCTGGACGGCCATGGTGTCCGGTTCCCGTGTCGCCAGCACCCGCGCCAGGGAAGCGGACAGGTTGGTGACCCCGTTGGCCTGCGGGTCGGCGGGGTTGTCCGGGAAGGCGTCGAAGAGGTACTGCCCGAGCAGGTCCCGCCGGGTGCGGTCGGTCGCCCGGCAGTAGGCCTTGTTCACACCGACGATCCGCAGCTCGGGGCTGAGCACCAGATAGGGGCTGGGGGTGGCGGCGAACAGAGCGGCGTAGTCGACCTGGTCCGTGGTCGGCTCCCCGTCGGCTGCGGTGTCACCCACGCCTCCAATGTACGAGGGCACGGCCCCGGCCGCCGCCGCAGCCGGGTCAGCCCGGTCCTGCCGTGGGATCCGGCGCCGGGTACGGCACGGACGCCGCGGACGGGTCGTCGCCGCCGTACCGGGCGGGCAGCGGCTGCTCCGCCCAGATCGTCTTGCCCCGCGACGTGTAGCGGGTGCCCCAGCGCTGGGCGAGCTGCGCGACCAGGAAGAGACCGCGGCCGCCCTCGTCCGAGTAGCGGGCCCGGCGCAGCCGCGGGGAGGTGTTGCTCGCGTCGGACACCTCGCACACCAGGTTCCGGTCGAGGATCAGCCGCAGGCGGATGGGCCCGTCGGCGTGCTTGACCGCGTTGGTGACCAGCTCGCTGACGATCAGCTCCGTGGTGAACACCGCGTCGTCCAGGCCCCACCGGCCGAGCTGTTCGGTGGCCGCGCGGCGGGCCTCCGCCACCGCGGCGGCGGTCGCGGGGATGTCCCAGGACGCCACGCGGTCGTGGCCCAGACCGCGGGTGCGCACCACGAGGATGGCGACGTCGTCGGGCGGGCGGTCCGGCAGCAGCGTGCGCACCAGCGTGTCGCAGATCTCCTCCAGCGGCCGGTCCGGGTGGGCCAGCGCGAAGCACAGGCGCTCCAGGCCCGTGTCCACGTCGTGGTCGGACGCCTCGATCAGCCCGTCCGTGAAGAGGGCGACGACGCTTCCCTCCTCCACCTCGAACTCGGCCGACTCGAACGGGAGGCCGCCGAGCCCGAGCGGCGGGCCCGCCGGGACGTCCAGGATCTCGACGGGCTCGCTCAGGTGGGCGATCGCGGGGCCGGGGTGCCCGGCCCGCGCCACCCGCAGTCTGCGCGAGATCGGGTCGTACACGGCGTAGATGCAGGTGGCCCCGACGACGAGTGGGCCGCCCTCGGCGGCCTCGGCCTCCTCCGACAGCCTGAGGACCAGGTCGTCGACGTGGGTGAGCAGTTCCTCGGGCGGGAGGTCGATGTCGGCGAGGGTCTGCACGGCCGCGCGCAGCCGCCCCATGCTCGCCGCCGCGTGGATGCCGTGCCCCACCACGTCCCCCACCACCAGGGCGACACGCGCGCCGGACAGCGGGATGACGTCGAACCAGTCGCCGCCGACACCGGCCTCGGCGTCGGCCGGCAGGTAGCGGTAGGCGACCTCGACGGCGCTGAGGTCCGGCAGCACCGGGGGCAGCAGACTGGTCTGCAGGGCGAGCGCGGCGCTGTGTTCCCGGGCGAAGCGCCGCGCGTTGTCGACGCACACGGCCGCCCGGGCGGACAACTCCTCGACGAGGAGCTGGTCGTCCTCGTCGAACGGCTCCGGGTTCTCCCAGCGCAGCAGCGTCACCGCCCCCGCCGTCACCCCCCGGGCGCGCAGCGGGACCACCATGTGCGAGTGCACGCCCAGGTGCAGCCACTTGTCCCGCCGCGGCGGATCCTGTACGAGCCAGGGGGTGGCGAGGGTCAGCAGCGCGTCCCGCACGGTACGGCCCGTGGCCAGGCAGCGGCTCTGCGGGGACTGCGCGAGGTAGTGGGTCGGGGCGCCGATCGGGACGATGACCTCGGGGTGGTCGGCCCGGATCGACAGGTGGGCCGCCCGGTGCAGTCCGCCCCCGCCGCCCCGGGGACGGGCGGCGAACTCCTCAGGGGACCGCTCGCCGTCCAGCAGGTCCACGGCCGCGAAGTCGGCGATCCGGGGCACCAGGATCTCCACCAGCTCCTGCGCGGTGCGGCCGAGGTCGAGCGTGGTGCCGATGCGTTCGGCGGCCTCGTTGAGCAGCAGCAGGCGTCGGCGGCCGGGGTCGTGCTCGTTGAAGTCGACGGCGGTCTGGCACACCCCGAGGGTGGTGCCGGTGCGGGCCCGCAGCGGGAAGGACGCGCGCAGCCGCAGGTGCTCGGCGCACGGCCGGCCGGCCGCGTCGGGCGGGGGCGTCACATTCTCGACGGACGAGACGGCCTTGCCCGCGGACAGCGCCCGCCTGGCCTGCCGCTCCACGGCCTGGAACACCTCGGGCCCGCGGCCGCCGTCCTCGCACGGCAGCCCCTCCATGGCCACCAGCGCCTCGTTGAGGCACTCGTAGCGCAGCCCGGCGTCGAGCACGGCGATCCCGATCGGCGACTGGGTCAGCAGGCCGCGCAGCGCCGCCTGGCTCAGTTCCCAACGCTTCCAGTCCTCGGCCCGGCACAGCGCGGCCAGCCAGCGGCAACCGCCGCCGGGCACCGGCACGGCCCGCACCCGCAGCCCCAGGCCGATCTGGTGGCCGTCCTGGTGGCGCGCCGAGACCGGGCCCTCCCAGCTGTCGGCCACCAGCCGGCCCTCGACCAGCGCCGTGAGGCCTGCCACGCCGTCCGTGCCGTCCGGGCCCCGCAGCACCTCGGACACCGGCCGCCCGGCCACGTCCGCGAAGGCGTGCCCGAGCAGCTTCTCGGCCTGCGGGCTCCAGCACTCGATCAGCCCCGACCCGTCCACCGTCACCAACGCGGCCGTGGTGAGGTCGAACGGGTCGTTCACGCTGTCGCCGTGCGCCCGGCCCGGCAAGCCCATGATCTGGTCCCATCTGCAGACGGACCCCGAACCCAGGCTCTCACCTCACACAGCCGGGAGCGAGGTCTCGACCTCAGGCCAGGCAGGTGAGGGGGCGTCCGCCGTTGTACGCGACCATGTCGCCGAGGGCGGCCGCGGCGTCGATCGTCCGGCCGAGGGGGCCGTCCTCCAGCTCGGCGTACGCCCGGTGCAGGTTGCCGACGATGCGCTCGGCGTCGAGCAGCCCGGCGTACTCGCCCAGGTCGGTCTCGCGGGCGGTCTCCAGGGGCGTCAGCCCGGCGTCGCGGCCCGCCCGGGCGGTGCGCTGCACGAACCGCAGGTAGCCGAGCACCTCGTCGACCAGCTCGGGACCGGCGACCCCGCCGTGGCCGGGGACGATGGTCGTCGCGCCCAGCGGCTTGACCACCTCCTCCAGCACCTTCACGGCACCGGCCACGGACCCCTGCAACAGGAAGGGCGTGCCGCCGTTGAACAGCAGGTCGCCGCTGAACAGCAGCCCCCGTTCGGGCAGCCAGACGAGGGAGTCGTTGGTGGTGTGGGCGGGCGTGCCGACGTGGCGGACCTCGGCGCGCAGGTCGTCGGACCACACCGTGACGCCCTCCGTGTAGGTGAGGAAGGGCGGTTCGATCGTGACGTCACCCCACTCGACGTCGGTCCAGAACGCGGCCGCCGCGCCCGGCTCGCCCCACTGCAGGACGCTCGTCCGGGTCGCCTCGTGGCCGACGATGGTGGCGCCGTCGAACAGGTGGTTGCCGAAGGTGTGGTCGCCGTGGTGGTGGGTGTTGATCAGGGTCCGTACCGGCTGGGACGTGACCGTGCCGATCGCGTCCAGGTAGGCGCGCGTGCGCCGCACGGTCGAGCAGGAGTCCACGCTGATCACGCCGCGCCGCCCCACGAGGAAGCCGGTGTTGTTGATCCACCAGCTGCCGTCGGGCTGTATGTAGGCGAAGACGTTCTCGCTGACCTCCTCGACCCGGGGCGGGGGAAGGAGGTTGACGTCGTGGTGGACGCTGCTCACTGCGAACTCCTGTCGTGAGGAAGGGAGTCTCCCGGAGCGGTCACGCCAGCTCCCACACCCGGCCGGGTTCGTCGAACCCCGCGGGGATCATCGCACCGGAGATCCACCGGCCGGTACCCCGACCCGAGCCGTCCGGCGGCCGGCGCCTCAGGGGCGGCGGGTGAAGTGGGTGACCGGGCGCTCCAGTCGTTCACCGTCCACGGTGATGTCGACCGCCTCGTTGTAGAACGCGAGCAGTCCCCTGACCGCGCCCACCGCGGGCAGCGGATCGGCGTAGCTCCACAGTACGTCGGCCGGGACGTCGCCCCCGCCGCGCCACGACCAGTACGCGGCTGTGCCCTTGTAGGGGCAGCCGGTGCTGTGGTCGGTGGGCTCGAACAGGTCCAGGCGGACGTCCTCGCGGGGGAGGTAGTAGCGGGTGGGCAGACCGGTCTCGAAGAGCAGGACCGGGCGGCGGGTCTCGGCGACCGGCGTGCCGCCGATCTCGACCAGGACGTGCCGGCTGCTGGGGAGGGCGTCGACCCGCTTGTGCGGGTCGCGGGGGTGGACGAAGATCTCCTCTTCCTCCTCGTACCAGTGGTCGAGGCCGGTGCCGGTGCGCCGGGCCCACTCGAAGGCGATGTGGTCCGCCAGGGCGTCCGCGGGGAAGGTCCAGGCGGCGTTCGCCCGCCACTCGCCGCCCGCCTCCAGGTCGTAGAAGACCGTCGACCCGGTGTGGGTGCCGGTGGGCGGGTTCCGCGCCGGACGCAGCAGGTCCTCGCGGACCTCGCCGCGCGGGAAGGCGTACAGCGGTACCGGTACGCCGGGTTCCCACACGAGGACCGGGTGGCGGCTGTCGACGACCATGACCCCGGCCGTACGGCCGCGCACCCAGCGGCCGCTGGGCTCCCAGAGGATGCCCTCGGGAGTGTGGTGCGGCGGCCCCGGGACGCTGTTCGTGGTCATGTCCGGTGCTCCTTCCGGCCCGCCCGCGGCGGCCGCCCGATATCCGGTCGTGCCTGGGCGCGCCTGCTGGAATGATCCCTTTACGTGGTCACTACCATGTGACCCTAAGACAACCATTCGGCCGGTGCGTTGGACGCGCGCCGGCCGGGGTCGCCGATGCCAGGGACCGCTCCCCGGGCTGCGGTGATCTTCCTGTCCAGGAGGACCCCCCGCATGTTCCGACGAATAGGCAACGCTGTCGTCCGACATCCCGTCTGGACGATCGTGGCCTGGCTGATCGCCGCGGTGGCGATCGTGGCCACCGCTCCCGGCCTGCCTTCGAACAGTGACGAGAGCAGTTTCCTGCCGAAGAGTTACGAGTCCATCAGAGCGGCGGACCTGCAGCAGAGGGCGTTCCCCAGCGCCTTCACGCCGTCCGCCATCGCGCTGTACCAGCGCACCGACGGCGGCAGGCTGACCGACGCCGACAAGCAGGACGTCGCCCGGATCACCACCGAGCTGGGCAAGAAGCACATCGACCAGGTGCAGAAGGTCGTCCCCGGCCAGCCGTCCAAGGACGGCAGGTACGACCTGACCCTGGTGCAGATGGACAGCAAGAAGGCCGGCCAGCCCGAACAGGCCGACGCGGCCAAGGTGTTGCGCGACGACGTCAAGCAACTCGCCAAGGGCACGCACCTGGAGGTGAAACTGGGCGGCTCAGCGGCCCAGGCACTCGACCAGCAGGACTCGTCCAAACGCGGACAGGCACTGATCGGCATCGGCACCTTCGTCATCATCCTGGTGACGCTGCTGATCATCTTCCGGGCGCCGATCCTCGCCATCCTGCCGCTGATCCTGATCGGCCTGGTGTCCGCCGTCGCCAACGGGCTGATCGCCTACGCCACCAAGCTGTTCGACCTCCAGGCCAACAGCTCGATCTCGTCGATCCTGATCGTCGTGCTCTTCGGCGTGGGTACGGACTACTTCCTGTTCCTGATGTTCCGCTACCGGGAACGCCTGCGCGCCGGTGACGAACCCAAGCAGGCCATGGTCAACGCGGTCGACCGGGTGGGTGAGGCCATCGCCTCGGCCGCCGGGGCGGTCATCATCGCCTTCCTCGCGCTGGTGCTGTCCACGCTCGGCTTCCTCAAGCAGATGGGACCGGCGCTCGCCATCGCGGTCGCCGCCACGCTGGTCGCGGGGCTGACCCTGATCCCGGCCGTGGTCTCGCTCATCGGGCCGAAGGTCTTCTGGCCGTCCAAGTCCTGGCAGCGCGAGCCGGAGAACGCCCGCTTCGCCGCCCTCGGCCGCGGGGTGCAGCGCCGCCCGGCGCTGACCGCCGGACTGTCCGGACTCGTGCTGGTCGTGTTGTCGCTGGGCATTCTCAACTTCAACGCCACCTTCGACCTGGCGTCCGGCTCCATGCCCAAGACCAAGGAGTCGATGGTCGCCCAGGACGAGATGCAGAAGGCGTACTCGGCGGGCGCGGCCGCCCCCACCGACGTCTACCTGTCCAGCACCGACGGCAAGCCGCTGGACCGGGGCGCGTTCGACTCCTACGCGCGCAGGCTGGGCGCCGTGGACGGGGTCGCGGACGCCCGGATGACCCAGGTCAACAAGGCGGGCACCACCGCGGACTTCACCGTCACGCTGAAGTACGAGGCGTCGACGGACAAGGCCATCGACGCGGTGGGCCGGGTGCGCGACGTCGCCCACGCCGACGCCCCCCATGACACGGAGGCCCTGGTCGGCGGCATGTCCTCGATCTACAAGGACATCGACGCCGCGGTCAGCCACGACTACCGCACGGTCTTCCCCGTGGCCGCGCTCCTCATCATGGTCATTCTGGGGCTGCTGCTGCGCAGTGTGGTCGCGCCCTGGTACCTGATGGCCTCCGTGGGCCTGGGCTTCGGCGCCACCCTCGGGGCCACCGTGTGGATCTTCCAGGAGGGCCAGGGGCATTCGGGCCTGATGTTCATGCTGCCGGTGATCATGTATCTCTTCGTGGTCGCCATCGGCACGGACTACAACATCCTCATGATCGCCCGGCTGCGCGAGGAGGCCCGCGAGGGGCGCGAGCCGCGCGAGGCCGCCGGCATGGCGCTCCGGCACGCCGGGCCGACCGTCGCCGCGGCCGGCTTCATCCTGGCGGCCACCTTCGCCACGATGATGCTGGCGGGCAACGCGCTGCTCACGGAGATGGGTTTCGCCGTCTCCTTCGGTATCGCGGTCGCCGCCTTCGTGATGTCGATGTTCTTCACGCCCAGTCTGACCGCGCTCATCGGGCACGCGGCGTGGTGGCCGGGACACGGTGACCGGGCCGTCGACACCGGCACCGGCTCCGCCGGCGTGGCCCCGGCCCACGCGGACGAGGGCCGGGACAGCATCGCCCACGATCCCGCGGGCCGCGGCAACTAGGGCCTGGCGGGCAGCGCGACGAGCGGCCCCGGCGGACGGTGTTCCGGCGGGGCCGCTCGCGTTCGTCGGGGGCCGCCCGGGTGCCCGTCAGCGGGGCTTGTGGCGCTGGTAGTGGCGGGCCACGCGCATCCGGTTTCCGCACCGGGCCGCCGAGCACCAGCGGCGGCGCGGGTGGGTGGCCACGAAGAGCATCACGCAGTCGTCGGCCTCGCACTCCCGGATCCGGGCGACGGCGGGATCGGCCAGCAGTTCTGCGGCGGCCTCCGCGAGACGGGCGGCCAGTCGCGCGCCCGGCGTGCCGTCGCGCCGCCGGGTGGCGGCCACCGCCGACCCGGTCCACACCAGCTCGCTGATCGCCGGCGCGGCGCGCTGCGCCCGGTTCAGCGCCGCCAGGTCGGCGGCGGGCGGCTCGGCTCCGAGCCTGACCTGGGCGAGCGCCCGGGCGACATGGTCCCGCACGGCCAGCACGTCGGCCAGGTCGGCCGCCGTGACCTCGGCCGGCGGACCGTCCGGGAGGCGGTCCGCCTCCAGCGTCCACCAGGCCCGCAGGCCGGCCGGGCTCGCGAGCAGATCACCGGTGGCGGACCGGGTGTTGACCAGGTCGAGCGCCAGCGGCTCTCCGGTCAGCGGCACGAGATCACTCATGCGCCTAATGCTACATCTCCGTCTTGACGCGTTAGCCGCCGGCCGCCTATACCTAATGCATCAGACGATGAACAAGGGGTTAGCGTGTTCGCTTCGATCGCCCGCACCGCCCACCGCCACCTGGACGTCGACGGCGTCCGCGTCTTCTACCGGGAGTCCCTGCCCGACCGGGCCGACGCCCCCGTCCTGCTGCTCCTGCACGGATTCCCGTCCGGCTCCCACCAGTTCCGCCGGCTCATCGACGCCCTCGGCTCCCATTACCGGCTGATCGCCCCGGACTACCCGGGCTTCGGCCACACCCGAGCGCCGGACGGCTTCACCTATTCCTTCGACGGGCTCGCCGGCGTCGTCGAGGGCTTCGTGCGGGGCCTCGGCCTCGACCGGTTCGTGCTGTACGTCTTCGACTTCGGCGCGCCCGTCGGGTTCCGCGTGGCCGAACGCCACCCCGAGCGGATCGCCGGCCTGGTCGTGCAGAACGGCAACGCCTACGAGGAAGGGCTCTCGGACGCGGCCCGCGGCTTCATCGCCCTCACCCCCGAGACTCCCGGCGCCCAAGAGGCCATCGGTGACTTGCTCACCCTGGACGGCACCCGCGGCCAGTACGAGACGGGCGTCGCCGACCCCGAGCTCATCGCGCCGGACGGCTGGACCCTCGACCAGTACTTCCTGGACCTGCCGGGCCGCAAGGAGGCCCAGCGGGCGCTGGCCTTCGACTACCGCTCGAACGTCGAGCGCTACGGCGCCTGGCAGGCGTGGCTGCGCCGGCACACCCCGCCCACGCTCGTCACCTGGGGGAGCCGCGACCCCTTCTTCCCCGAGCCCGGCGCCCGCGCCTACCTCCGCGACCTGCCCGACGCCGAGGTCCACCTCTTCGACACCGGCCACTTCGCCCTGGAGACCCACCTGCCCGAGATCGCCCCGCTGATCGCCGACTTCCTCGACCGCGCATGGAAGTGAGGGGCCCTGGACGGGCGGCGGAGCGATCACTTAGGCTGCGAGTCCAGAATTGGAAAAACCGTCGAGGTCGGTCGCGGCCGGCGAGACCGGCGCTTGCGGCGAGATCGGCGAGAGCGTGGAAGAGGACCGGGTGGAGCAGCAGACGGAAGCCACGGCGGCCGGGGTCGAGGCCGAGCCCGCCGGGGCCGGGTCCGACGGCGGGACCGGGTCCGACGCCGACGAGCACCTCATCCGCGAAGCGGAGAAGATCGCCGTCGCCCTCGGCCGGATGTTCCCCGGGCTGTGCGAGGTCGTCCTGCACGACCTGCGCGACCCGCGGCACGCGATCCGGGCGATCGAGAACAACCTCTCCGGCCGCCGGATCGGGGACTCCGCGACCGAGTTGGGCCTCGCCCGGATCGCCGACCCCCAGTACCCCAGCGTCATCCAGAACTACCCCAACCGGTTCCCCGACGGCCGCCCCGCCAAGAGCACCTCGATCGGCATCAAGAACGGCTCCGGCGACTACATCGCCGCGCTCTGCCTGAACCTCGACGTCTCCGTGCTGTCCCCGGTCACGCTCGCCCTCGCCAACCTCGTGGCCACCGGGACCGAGCACCGGGAGCAGCCGCTGGAGACGCTGCGGGACCGCAACGCGCGCGAACTGCGCGCGGCCGTCGAGACGCTCGCCGCCGAACGCGGGGGCACCCCGAGGTCGCTGGGCCGGGACGCCAAGCGGGCCCTCGTACGGCACCTGCACGGTGAGGGCTACTTCGACTCGCGCGACGCCGCCCAGACCATCGCGGACCTGCTCGGGGTCTCCCGGGCGACCGTCTACAACTACACCAAGTGAGGGGCCGCATGACCGCCGGGACGAGGCAGCCGGGCCCCGGGCCCGCCGTGCGCGCCCTGCTGCACATCACCGAGGAACAGACGGCCGCACTCGTGGACGAGGACCTCGCCCTCGAAGCGGCCCGTGAGGCGTTCGCCGCGACCGTCGACGGCGTCGTCTTCCCCAGCATGGCCGTGCACGGGTCCGACCCGCGCAACCGCTTCACCCTCAAGCCGTCGGCCTCCGCCACCCATGCCGGGGTGAAGATCGGCAGCTTCTGGCCGGACAATCCGGACCACGGACTGCCCCGCCACCACTCCACCCTGCTCCTCCTCGACCAGACGACCGGCCGGATCGCCGCCGTCCTCGACCTCGGTACCGCCAACGCCTACCGGACCGCGGCCGCCGACGCCCTCGCCGTCGACCTGCTGGCCCGCCCCGACGCCACGACCCTCGCCGTCTTCGGCACCGGGCACCAGGCCGCCCACGAGGTCCGGGCCGTCGGCCGGGTCCGGCCCGTCCGCGAGGTGCTGGTCGTGGGCCGCGACAAGGGCCGCGCCGAGCGGCTGGCCGCCGGACTCACGGCGGACGGCCGTACCGCGACCGTCGTGGGCGCGGAGGAGGCGTGCGCCCGGGCCGACGTGATCGTCACCGCCACCACCGCCCGGGCCGACTCCCCGCCCCTCGTCCGGGCCGAGTGGGTGCGGCCCGGCACCCACCTCTCCTGCATGGGCGCCGACGCCCCCGGCAAGCGGGAACTCGACCCCGCCCTCTTCGCCTCGGCACGCGTCTTCTGCGACCTGCCCGAGCAGGCCCGCCGGATGGGCGAGAGCCAGCACGCGCCCGGGGACACCGTGCTCACCCCGCTCGGCGACGTCCTCGTGGGCCGGGCCGAAGGGCGCGTCGACGACCGCGACATCACGGTCTTCGACAGCTCCGGCATCGGCCTCCAGGACCTCTGCCTCGGCCTCGCCCTGCTCAAGAAGATGGACATCACGCTGTGACCACCACCCCGCCGGCCGCCCATCGCGCCCTTCCGCCCACGGACCGCCCCGGCACCCTGGCCGACCCCGACACCCCGTTCGCCGTGGTCGACGTCCACCGGGCGCGCCGCAACATCGAACGCCTCGCCCGGCGTGCGGACCGCCTCGGGGTCGCCCTGCGCCCGCACGTCAAGACGGCCAAGAGCCTCGACGTGGCCGCGCTGCTGCACGACGGCACCCCGGGCCCGGTCACCGTCTCGACCCTCGCCGAGGCCGAGGCGTTCGCCGACGGCGGCTACACCGACATCACGTACGCCGTCGGCATCGCCCCGCACAAACTGCCCCGCGTGATCGCCCTGCTGCGCCGGGGCGTCACCCTGCGCGTCCTGCTCGACAGCTCGGAACAGGCCGCGTGCGTCGCCGAGGCCGCGCGCGCGGCGGGCATCGCCGTGCCCGCGCAGATCGAGATCGACTGCGACGGCCACCGCGGCGGCCTGCGGCCCGACGCGCCCGGACTCGTCGGCATCGGCCGCGTCCTGCACGAGGCGGGCTGCCTCGACGGCGTGCTGACCCACGCGGGCGAGTCCTACTTCGCCCACGGCGGCCAGGAGCAGCGCCTGGCGGCGAGGAACGAGCGTGACGCGGCCGTCGCCGCCGCCGACCGGCTGCGGGCCGCAGGTCTGCCGGTGCACGTCGTCAGCGTCGGCTCCACGCCCACCGCCCACGCGGCCGAGGACCTCACCGGCGTCACGGAACTGCGCGCCGGCAACTACGTCTTCTTCGACCTCGTCATGGCCGGGCTCGGCGTCTGCGCCGTCGACGACCTGGCCCTGTCGGTGGTCGTCACCGTCATCGGCCACCGGCCCGAGTACGGGTGGATCATCACCGACGGCGGCTGGATGGCGATGTCCCGTGACCGCGGCACCTCCGCCCAGCCCCAGGACCAGGGCTACGGCCTCGTCACCGACCTGACCGGCCGGCTGCTTCCGGGGCTGGTCATGACCGCCGCGAGCCAGGAGCACGGCACCCTCATCGCGCGCGACGGCGCCCGCCTGCCCGAGCTGCCGGTCGGCACCCGGCTGCGCGTCCTGCCCAACCACGCCTGCGCCACGGCCGCCCAGCACCAGGGCTACCACGTCGTCGACAGCGCGCGGGGCACGGGACCGGCGCCGACGATCGAGGCGGTCTGGCCACGCGTCAACGGCTGGTGACCGGCCCCTCGCGCCACGGCCGCGGCCTCCTGACCGGCAACACCGGCCCCACGCGCCCCTCACTCCCGCCCCCGGTTCCGCCCGCACCCGCCCCGTCCCCTCACCGCAAGGACACGCCATGGCCGCCGCTTCGCCCGTAACGTTCGACGACGTCCGAGAGGCCGCCGCCCGCCTCGAGGGCATCGCCCACCGCACCCCCGTCGTCACCTCCCGCACGCTCGACGCCCTCGTCGGCGCCGAGGTCTTCGTCAAGTGCGAGAACTTCCAGCGGATCGGCGCGTTCAAGTTCCGCGGCGCCTACAACGCGGCGGCCCGACTGGCCCCCGAACAGCTCGCCAAGGGCATCGCCGCCTACTCCTCCGGCAACCACGCCCAGGCCACCGCCCTGGCCGCCCGGGAGCTGGGCACCAGCGCCGTCATCCTGATGCCCGAGGACGCTCCCCGCTCCAAGGCGCGGGCGACGGCCGGATACGGGGCGGAGATCGTGACGTACGACCGCTACACCCAGGACCGCACCGCGCTCGGCGAGGCTCTCGCCAGGGACCGGGGCCTCGCCCTGATCCCGCCCTACGACCACCCGCACGTGATCGCCGGCCAGGGCACCGCCGCCCTCGAACTCCTGGCGGACACCGGGGAACTCGGCGCGCTCGTCGTCCCCGTGGGCGGCGGCGGCCTCATCGCGGGCAGCGCGACCGCGGCCAAGGCGCTGCACCCCGGAATCCGGATGATCGGTGTGGAGCCCGAAGCGGGCGACGACACCAAGCGCTCCCTGGAGAGCGGCGAGCGCGTCACCATCCCCGTGCCCCGCACCATCGCCGACGGCCAGGCGCTGCCCACCCCGGGCGAGATCACCTTCGGCATCAACCAGCGCCTGGTCGACGACATCGCGCTGGTCAGCGACGAGGAGATCGTCCACGCCATGCGGTTCGCCTTCGAGCGGCTGAAGATCGTCCTCGAACCCAGCGGCGCCACCGGCCTCGCGGCGCTCCTGGCGGGCCGCGTCAGCGACCTCCCGAGCCGGATCGGCGTCATCGCCTCGGGCGGCAACATCGACGCGGAGCGGTTCACCGAGATCATCGGCGGCTGACCCCGGGCCGGGACGCGGCCCCCAGGGCCTCGCACACCCCCCGTCCGCACCCCACCCCCTCCCCCCGGGACAATCCTCGCCATGACGCACGACACGGGCGACGCCGAGGGGCGGCTGGCGAGGATCGAGCGGTTGCTGGAGAGCGGGGAGCGGGATCTGGGTCCCGCGTGGCGGCGGGCGACGCGGGGGGAGCCGCGCTGGGCGGTGACCGCCGTGATCCTGCTGGCGGTCGGCATCCAGCTGATGCTGCCGCACCGGCTCGCGCTCCAGCCTTATTGGGTGCTCCCGGTGCTGGAGCTGGTGCTGCTGGCCGGTCTGGTCGCCGCCAACCCGCACCGGGTGGAGCCCCGGACCCGCCCGCTGCGCTGGCTGGGCCTGGCCCTCATGGGCCTCATCAGCCTGGCCAACGGCTGGGCCGCGGTCCGGCTCGTCGCCGACCTGGTGGCCGGCCGCGCCGGGACCGACGCGGTGCCGCTGCTGCTGACCGGCGGCGGCATCTGGGCGACGAACGTGATCGTGTTCGCCCTCTGGTACTGGGAGTGGGACCGCGGCGGTCCCATGGCGCGGGTGCTCGGGCAGCGGCAGTACGCCGACTTCCTCTTCGTGCAGATGCAGAGTCCGGAGTCCGCGCCACCGGACTGGGAGCCGGCGTTCCTGGACTACCTGTACCTGTCCTTCACCAACTCCACCGCCTTCAGCCCCACCGACGTGATGCCCCTGTCCCGGTGGGCCAAGATGCTGATGATGCTCCAGTCCTCGGTCTCGCTGGTGACCGTGGTCCTGGTCGTCGCGCGGGCCGTGAACATCCTGAGGTGACCCCCGCGGGGGCGCCGACCTGCTGTGACTTCTCCCACCCACCCTTGCCCGGGCGGCGCGGCCTTGCCTACGTTCGGTCGTATGTCCTCATTTGGCCCTGTCCTCCCCGGTGAGCCGGACGAACCCGCCAAGGCGAGCGAGCCGGCCGGGGCGAGCGAGCCCGCGGCGGACCGCGCCGTCGGCTCCGAACCGGTCGAGTTCACCGTCGACCTCACCTCCCACGAGATGCTCCGGCGCACCCACGCGCTGGCCGCCCTGGGCCCCGACTGGGACCCCGTGGCGGCGCTGCGCGGCGAGCAGGAGGCCTACGACCTGCTGTACTCCGGCCTCGACGCCGAGCAGCAGCGCGTGTACGACGAGCTGGTCGCGGCCGGAGTGCTCCCGCGCCGCGGGGGCGGGCATGCTGCCGCTTGACCCGCAGGCCGACATCGGACGGCGCGCCTGGGTGGACTGCCCGAAGTGCGACGACCGACGTGGCTGCGCCCCCTGCGAGGAGGGGCGTACCTGCCACGGCCACTGGCGCTACCTGCTCTCCAACACCGGCAGCCGGCTCCATCTGCAGTGCCCGTCCTGCACCCACGTCTGGACCCACGAGACGTACTTCGGCGCCACCCGCTCCCCGGAGTGAGCCGGGAGTGAGCCGGGAGTGAGCTCGGAATGAGCCCGTTCAGGGCGCCTTGAACAGGGTCGGGAACCGGGGCGCGAGCCACGGCCTGCGGCCCCAGGCGACGATCTGGCCCCGGGCGATGGCCCGCCAGGGGTCGCGGCGTCCCAGCGCGATGAGCAGGAAGGCCGTGGGCTCGATCAGGATGGTGCAGTCCGAGCCGTCCGGCGGCCCGGCCGTGACCCGCACCGTGCCGTCGGCCAGGGACACGGCGAACGCCTCGCCGCCGCGCAGCCGGATCGTGTAGCGGGCCGTGAGAGCCGCCGTGGCCGAAGCGTCGGCCACCCGCGGCATGACCGCGCGCATGAACGGCATGCACAGGCCCACCCGCGCCCGGTCGATCATGTGCGGGCGGCCCAGCGCGAGGGCGAGGTCGTAGCCGTGGCCCAGCATGTGGGTGAGCAGGTACGACGCGAGCACGTCGCGCCCCATCGGACCCAGGGGAGTGGTGGGCGTCCCCACGTCCACCCCCTCGGCCGCGGGGCGCGCCATGGCGTCCAGGAACGCCTCCGCCTGCTCCGTGATCATCACCGCCAGGGGCTCGGCCCGGCGCTCGGTGAAGTCGGCGAGGGACCGCTCGTTGGCCCCGGCGAGGCTCTGCGGGGTGCCGTCGCCGTAGGGACGTTCACGCCCGGCGGCGAGGTCGGCCATCAGCTCGTTGGCCAGGGCCAGGTGGGCCGCCGCCTCGCCGACGGTCCACTCCGACCCCGGCACGGGGACCGCCGTGTCGCGCGCGCCCCGCAGCAGCGCGGCGATGTCGCAGGCGGTCCCGCGTATCGCCTGCCCGAGCCCTTCGGGCAACGGGCCCCTGGTGTCCTGCCGTGTCGTCGTGCGCACGCCGTCCGCCCCTCCGGCCCCACCCGCCCGGTGCGGGTGCGGCGCCGGTACCCAACCAGAGTCGGGGGGCGGGCGGCAAGCCCCGCCGCCGCGGCCCGCGCTCAGCGGCTGCCGGTCCAGGTGTGGGCGACGTCGACCACCAGCCGGCCGGGCAACCGGACCACCCGGAACGGCAGGCGGGCGCGGACCCCGAGGCCGATCTGGGTCTCGCCCTCGAAGCTGCCCGCGTACCGCGTGTCCCGGAAGGTGCGGTAGCCCGCGAGGTGCACGCCGGGCAGGGTGCGGCCGACCCGGCCCGGGTACGTGGGAGCGCCGGTCTCCGGGTCGTAGGCGGGCGCGCCCACCCGGACGTCGAGCACGGCACCGCCGCCGACCGGGATGTAACGGCCGCTGGCGCCCGAGTGCAGCCGGGCCACGTAGCCGACCCGGTAGCCGAGGGAGGAGCCGCCGCCCGGCACGTCGAACACCATGCGGTCGTAGCAGGCGTGCCGACCGGTCCTGATGTCCTTGAGCGGTACGGCGCCGGTCGCGTCGCCGCCCTTGTCTCCGCTGCCCCAGCCCGTGGGGCAGGCCGTGGCCCGCGCGGTGGCCGCCGGCGCGGCGTCCGCGGTCGCCGCCGCCCCCGCCCCGGTGCCCGCGAGCGCGAGCGCCGCCATCGCCGCCCATATTCGTCGCATGATGTCCCCCTTGGTCGATCGATGCTGTTATGTGAGGGGACACGCAGGTGTGGCGAATGGTTGCACAGGCCGCCCATGGAATCCGCGCGTATTCCGCGTGACCGGCGAAGCTGTGACTCTCGGTGATCGAAGTGCTGGATCATCGATGGATTAGGGTCGATTCCGGGGAGTACGACCGAAGGGGTGCGGCATGTCGGGGGACGACGCGGTGCGGTTCGCGGTGCTCGGGCCCGTACGGGCCTGGCGGGCGGAGCGGGAACTAGACCTCGGCGGCCCCCAGGCCCAGGCGCTCCTGGCACTTCTGCTGCTCAGGGCGGGTGAGCACGTCCCCGTCCCCGAGATCGTCGACACCGTGTGGGGGAGCGAGCCGCCCCGCACGGCCGTCAACGTCGTACGCCGCCATGTCGGCCTCCTTCGCCGGCTGCTGGAACCCGGTCTGCCCGCCCGCGCGGCGGGCCGCCGGCTGGTGCGGGGCGCGGGCGGCTACCGTCTGCTGACCGACGGCGACGACCTGGACCTCGTACGGTTCCGGGAACTGCGGGAGGCGGCCGTGCGGGCCGCCGCCGCGGGCCCGGCCGCCCGCGCGGCCGAACTGTTCGCCGGAGCGCTGTCCGTGTGGACCGGTCCCGTCGCCTCCGGGATACCCCAGGAGGTGCGGGCGCGGCTGCCGCTCGGCGTCCCTGAGCGCGAACGCCTCGCCACCGTACGGGAGGCCGCCGACGCGGCGCTGCGCGCGGGCCTGCCGGGCACGGTGCTGGCCGAACTGCGGTGGGCCGCCGGCGCGCACCCGCTGGACGAACCGCTCCTCGCCCGCCTGATGCTGACCCTCGCCGCCACCGGCCGGCGCGCCGAGGCACTCGCCGCCTACCGCACCGCGTGCGACCGCCTCGCCGACGCACTGGGCATCGACCCGGGTCCCGAACTGCGCGACGCCCACCGCACGGTGCTGCACGGCACGGACCCCGCGCCCGGGACCGGCCCCGTACCGCACCCGCGAACCCCGGCGCCGGGCCCGGCCGTGCCCGCCCAACTGCCGCACGACCTGCCCTCCTTCACCGGCCGGCACGCCGAACTCGACGAGGTGCTGGGCGTGCTCGGCTGCGGCCCGGAACCCACCGGGACGGTGCTCATCTCCGCGCTCGGCGGCATGCCGGGGGTCGGCAAGACCACGCTCGCCGTCCACTGGGCCCACCTCGTCGCCGACCGCTACCCCGACGGACAGCTCTACGCCGACCTGCGCGGCTTCGCCCCGGCCGGCGCGATCACCGAACCGGGGGAGGTCCTGCGCCAGTTCCTCGACGCCCTCGGCGTACCGCCCGAGCGCGTGCCGCGGGACCCGGACGCCCGGTCCGCCCTCTACCGCAGCGTGCTCTCCGGACGCCGGGTGCTCGTCCTGCTCGACAACGCCCGCGACGCCGACCAGGTACGGCCGCTGCTGCCCGGCACCCCCGGCTGCCTCACCATCGTCACCAGCCGGGACGAACTCACCGGCCTGGTCGCCGCCCACGGGGCCCACTCGCTCACCCTGCGCCCGCTCGGCACCGCCCAGGCGCGGGACTTCCTCGCCGCCCGGCTCGGCGCCGGACGGACCGCCGCCGAACCCCGGGCGATGGACGAGATCATCACCCGGTGTGCCGGGCTGCCCCTCGCCCTCGCCTGCGTCGCCGCCCGGGCCGCCCTCAAGCCGCACTTCCCGCTGGCCGCCGTGGCCGCCGAACTGCGCGCGGCCCACGGCGGCCTGCACGCCTTCGCCCGCCCGGACACCTCGGTGGACGTCGCCACCGTCTTCTCCTGGTCCGTCAGCGCCGTGTCCGCCGAAGCGGCCCGGCTCTTCCGGCTGCTCGCCCTGCACCCCGGGCCGGACGCATCGCCGGCCGCCGCGGCAGCGCTCGCCGGACTGTCACCGCGCCGCACGCGGCCCCTGCTGGCCGAACTCGCCGGCGTCCACCTCCTCACCGAACCCGTGCCCGGCCGGTACGGCTTCCACGACCTGCTCCGTGCCCACGCCACCGCACTCCTGCACACCCACCACACCGAGGCCGAACGGCACGAGGCGACCGAGCGGCTGCTGCGCCACCACCTGCACGCCGCCCATGCCGCCGCCGCGCTCCTCGACCCCGGCGGGGACCGGCCGGCCCTGCCGCCCCCGCCGCGCGACACACCCGCCGAGACGTGCACCGGTTCGTTCGCCGACGACAGCCGCGCCCTGGCCTGGCTCACCGCCGAGCACGCCGTACTGACCGCCCTCGTCACGACCGCCGCCGCCACCGGGCACGACCGGCTCGCCTGCCTGCTGGCCTGGTCGCTCGAACCGCACTTCGAACGGCGCGGCCACTGGCACGAAGGGCTCGCCGCCCAGCGCACCGCCCTCGACGCCGCGCTGCGGCTCGCCGAACCCGCCGTCGAAGCCCGGGCCCAGCGCGGCCTCGCCCGGGCCGAGGGCAGACTCGGACGGCACGACTCCGCCCGTACCCGCCTCGCCCGCGCCCTCGACCTGTTCACCGGCCTCGACGACACCACCGGCCTCGCGGGCACCCACCGCAGCCTCGGCTGGGAGAGCGAGCAGCGCGGCGACCTGGCCGGGGCGCTGCGGCACAACACCCTCGCCCTCGACCTGTACCGCACCGCCGGACACCGGCCGGCCCAGGCCAGCGTCCTCAACTCCGTGGGCTGGTACCACGCCCTGCTCGGTGAGCACCGGCAGGCGCTCGACCACTGCTTCGAAGCCCTGACCCTGCTCCAGGAACTCGGTGACCGCTACGGCCAGGCCGCGACCTGGGACAGCATCGCCTACGCCCACCACCACCTCGGCCGCCACCCGCACGCCCTGCTCGGCTACCGCAACGCGCTGACCCTCTACCGGGCCCTCGGCGCGCCCTACCCCGAGGCGGACACCCTCTCCCGCATCGGCGACACCCACCTGGCGACCGGCGACCGCGAGGGCGCCCGTGCCGCCTGGGAGCAGGCGCTCACCCTGCTCACCGACCTCGGGCACCCGGACGCCGACCGGGTCAGGGCAAGGCTCGACGGGCCGGACGCCCGGTTCGGCGCGGTGTGAACGTGCTGCGGTGCGACGTGCTCGGCCCCCTGCGGGTGACCCGCGGGGAGACCGAACTCGACCTCGGGTTCCCGCAGCAACGGGCCCTGTTCGCCCTGCTCCTGGTGCACACCGGGCGGCCCGTGCGGATGGCCGAGATCGTCGACGTGCTCTGGCCCGGACAGCCGCCCGCCAGCGCCCCGAACGTCGTACGGCGCTACGTCGGCGCCCTGCGCAGGCTCCTCGAACCCGGACTGCCGCCCCGCGCACCCGGACGGCGGCTGCCGGGGCGCACGGGGGGCTATCTGCTGCACGCCGACACCGACGAGGTCGACCTGCTGCGCTTCCGCGACCTCGCCCAGCGCGGCATGCGGGCCGCCGCCACCGGACGGCCCGAGACGGCGGTACGGCACTTCGCCGCCGCCCTCGGCCTGTGGCGCGGCCCGGTGGCCGCGGGCGCACCGGCGGCCACCCGGGAGCACCCGCACTTCACCGCCGTCGAGCGGGAACTCGTGCGCACCGCGCAGATGGCCGCGGACGCCGCCCTCCTGTGCGGCAGGCCCGAGGCGGTGCTCCCCACCCTGCGCAGGGCCGCCGCGCTCGAACCGCTCGACGAGCCGCTGCACGCCCGCCTGGTCCTGTCGCTCGCGGCCGCCGGACTCCAGGCGGAGGCGCTCGCCGCGTACGACGGCGTCCGCCGCGATCTCGCGGCGCAGCTCGGCGTCCCGCCCGGCCCCGAACTGGCCGCGGCCCACGCCCGCGTCCTGCGCCAGGAGGTGCGGCCCGCCGCCCACCGCTCGGCGCCGGAGAGCGTGCCGGAGCGGCCGCGGCCGCCGCACCCCTTCGTGCGGCCCGCCCAGTTGCCGCCCGACCTCGCCGTCTTCGCGGGCCGCGCGGCCGAGCTGGAGACGATCGACGCCCTCGCCGGTACCGCCGTCGACGCCGCCACCACCGGCGGGGCGCCCGCGGCCGTCCTCATCAGCGGCATGCCCGGCATCGGCAAGTCCGCCCTCGCCGTGCACTGGGCGCACCGTGCGGCCTACCGCTTCCCGGACGGCCAACTCCACGTCGCGCTGCGCGGGTTCGCCCCCGGACGAACCGCCCAGGGACCCGCCGGGGCGCTGCACCAGGTACTGGCCGCCCTCGGTGTGCCCGAGCAGCGGATGCCCGAGGGCGTGGACGCCCTGGCCGGGCTCTACCGCAGCCTGCTCGCGGGCCGCCGCATGCTCGTCCTGCTCGACGACGCCTCGGGCGCCGCACAACTGCGCCCCCTGCTGCCCGCCTCACCCGGCTGTCTGGCCGTCGTCACCAGCCGCAACGCACTGCCCAGCCTGATCGCCTCCGGCGCCCGTCCGCTGCGCCTCGGGCTTCCCTCGGCGGCGGACGCCCGTGCCGCGCTGGCCCTGCGGCTCGGCGCCGGGCGCGTGGCCGCCGAGCCCGAGGCGGCCGGGGAGATCATCGCCCGGTGCGGGCGCCTGCCCCTCGCCCTGGCCGCCGTCGCCGCCCGCGCGGCCGGCCGCCGGGACTTCCCGCTGGCCGCCCTCGCCGCCGAACTCGCCGACGCCCAGGGCAGCCTGGACGCCTTCATCGCGGCCCCCGGCACCCCCGACGTCCGCACCGCGTTCGCCGCCTCCCACCGCTCCCTGACCCCTCCCGCCGCCCGGCTGTTCCAGCTGCTCGGACGGCACCCGGGCCCCGCGCTCACCCCCGCGGCCGCCGCCGCCCTCGCCGGCCTGCCGGCCCGCACGGCCCGCATCCTCCTCGGCGAACTCTCCGAGTCCCACCTCGTCACCGAGGCCGCCCCGGGCCGCTACGTCCTCCACGAACTGCTGCACGCCTTCGCGGCGGAACTCGCGGACGAGGCCGAGCCGTTGGCCGGGCCCGCCGGTGACGCCGGCCTGGCGGCCGGACTCGGCGCTGTCCCTGGCCGGGCGTCAGACTCACGGATGTGGCCGAGCCGGTGACCGGACCGGCCGGTGACCTTGGCCTGGCGGCCGGACCGGTCGGTGACCTTGGCCTGGTGGCCGGACCGGACGGTGGCACTGGCCTGGTGGCCGGACCGGCCGGTGACACTGGCCCGGCGGCCGGACGCGCCTGCGAAGCCGGCCCGGCGGGCGGACGCGCCTGCGAAGCCGACCCGGCGGCTGAACCGGCGATGTTCTGGGCTCGGCGGCCGGACTCACGGACGTCGTCCCGGACCCCGTGGCAGAACTCGCCCCCCCGTGCCGGCCCTGCGGCCGATCTCGACCCCGGAACCGGCCCGGTGGCCGAACTCGTCCCCGCTCCAGCGCGGTGACCGGGGTCACGGGTGACGGCGGCCCGGCCGGATCCCTCGCCACGGCCACCCCCTGACCGAGGGCGCCACCAGCCTCGTGACCGGCGGAGCCGTCGTCGTCACTCGGGTGTCACTCTTTTTGCACATCCGCCGACCTACGCTCCGGGCGAGGCGGACGATCCGGTCGTCCCCTCGTGGCAGGAGCGAGCGAAGGAGACGGCGGATGACGGCGACGACCGGCATCGAGGTGGACGGCGGGCGCCCGGGCGCGGTGCGGCCGGACGTGGGGCGGCGGCGGGCCATGGGGCTCGACATCCTCGTAGCGGGGGCGGGTCCGGCCCGGCTGCCCCGCGAGCGGGCCCCGCACGCGCAGCCGGTCATCGCCGGCGGCCCGCACCGGTGGAGCGCCCGGGACGGCGGCGAGTACCTCTTCGTGGGCGTGCGCGGCGGCGGCCCCGCCTTACTGCAGGAACCCTCCGTGAACGGGATGCTCGCCCCGGGCGACATCTGCTTCTACGACGTGCACCGCCCGCCCTCGCTCGACCTCCCCGAGCAGTCCCGCACCAAGACGTTCCTGCTCTCCCGCGACCTGCTGGGCCTCGCCGACCGCGACCTGCACCGGCTCACCGGCGTCCCCGTCAGCCGCGGCTCCCGGATGGGCTCGCTGCTCTCGCCCTTCCTCTCCGACCTCGCCGACACCGCCGTGACGGCGAGGTCCGCGGTCGGCGACATGCTCGCCTGGAACGCCGTGAACCTGCTCGCCACACTCGCCGCCGAGCACCTGCGGGAACAGGGCAGGCCCGCCGCCGACGACCAGTCGTCGACGGTGTCCCGGATCCTGCGGTACATCGACCTCAACCTGGGCCACGCGGACCTGTCCCCCGAACGGATCGCCCGCGCCCACCACATATCGGTGCGCTACCTGCACAAACTGTTCGCGGACGAGGGCACCACGGTCGGCCGCCGGATCCTGTCGCGCCGTCTCGAGGAGTGCCGGCGCGAGCTGGCCGACCGCTCCCGCGGCACCCGCACCATCGCGGCCGTCGCGGGCCGCTGGGGATTCGCCAGCGCCACGCACTTCAGCCGCGTCTTCCGGGCCACGTACGGCCTGACCCCGCGCGAGTGGCGGGACGCGGCGGGGCAGGACGTCAGGTAGCGGCGGGTCTCAGGGCCCGGTCCGCACCCAGGGGGCGTCCCCCGGGAGCGGAGCAGTGCACTGTCGGTACACCGCCCGTACGCTCACGGGCGATTGCCGCGCGCCCGGCGGATTTACGGTGGCGTTCGGCGGCGCCGGAGCACGTGCGGTGAATTCCGGTCCGCCCGCCGGACCTTCCGGCACTCTGTGAATTGCGAGGAGAACGCGATGTCCGACGCCGCAGCACCGGTCCAGCCGGTTCTGGAGCCCGCCGCAGCCGAGTTCGCGCGAGCGACCGCCAATCCCCCCTACCTGTTCGACCTGCCGCCCGCCGAGGGCCGCAAGGCCGTCGACGAGGTGCAGTCCGGCGACATCGAGAAGCCGGCCGTCGACGAGGAGTGGATCACCGTCTCCGGCGGTCCGACCGGCAGCGTCCGGGCCCGGATCGTGAAGCCCGCCGGCGCCACCGGCACCCTCCCGGTCATCTTCTACATCCACGGCGCAGGCTGGGTGTTCGGCAACGCGCACACCCACGACCGCCTGGTGCGCGAGCTGGCCGTGGGCGCGGACGCCGCCGTCGTCTTCCCCGAGTACGACCTGTCGCCCGAGGCCCGCTACCCGGTCGCCATCGAGCAGAACTACGCGGTGGCCCGGTGGGTCGTGGAGCAGGGCGCGGCCAAGGGCCTGGACGGCTCCCGGATGGCCGTGGCCGGCGACTCCGTCGGCGGCAACATGACCGCCGCCCTCACCTTGATGGCCAAGGAGCGCGGCGGCCCCGCGCTGGTGCAGCAGGTGCTGTTCTACCCGGTCACGGACGCCGCCTTCGACACCCCCTCCTACCACCAGTTCGCCACCGGCTACTTCCTGCGCCGCGACGGCATGCAGTGGTTCTGGGACCAGTACACGACCGACGAGGCGGAGCGCGCGCGGATCACCGCGTCCCCGCTGCGCGCCACCGTCGAGCAGCTCGCCGACCTGCCCCCGGCCCTGGTCATCACCGGTGAGGCCGACGTACTGCGCGACGAGGGCGAGGCGTACGCCAACAAGCTGCGCGAGGCCGGCGTGCCCGTCACCGCCGTCCGCTTCCAGGGCATCATCCACGACTTCGTGATGCTCGACGCCCTGCGCGGCACCCACGCCGCCCAGGCCGCCATCACCCTGGCCGTCGGCACGCTGCGCGCCGCCCTGCACACCGCCTGAGCACGAGGGACACCATCGACATGACCGCTCCCACTCCCACCGTCGTCCTCGTCCACGGGGCGTTCGCCGACGCCACCTCCTGGTCCGGGGTGATCGAGGAACTCCAGCGCGAGGGCATCCCCGTCGTCGCCCCGCCCAACCCCCTGCGCGGCCTCGCCTCGGACGCCGCCTACATCGCCTCCGTGGCCGCCCAGATCGAGGGCCCCGTGGTACTGGTCGGCCACTCCTACGGCGGTGCGCTGATCACCGTGGCCGGCGTCACCGAGAACGTCGTCGGCCTGGTCTACGTGGCCGCCTACGTCCTGGAGGAGGGCGAGAGCCTCGGTGAGCTCCAGGGCCGCTTCCCGCTCTCGCCGCTCGTCGGCAGCCTGAAGCAGTGGACGTACCCCGTCCCGGGCGGCGAGGACGCCGTGGAGGTCACCGTCGCCGCGGACGCCTTCCCGTCGGTGTTCGCCGCCGACGTGGACCCCGCGGTCACCAAGGTGCTCGCGGTGGCGCAGCGCCCGCTGGCCGCCGCCGCGTTCGACGAGACCGCCTCCGCCGCCGCGTGGCGCACCCGGCCCTCCTGGGCCCTGGTCGCCGGTGCGGACGAGGCGATCAACCCCGAGGTGGAGCGCTTCGGCGCGCAGCGTGCCGGGGCGAGCGTCGTCGAACTGCCGGGCGCCTCGCACGCGGTCGCCGTCTCCCAGCCCAAGGAGGTCGCCGCGCTGATCCGCGACGCGGTCCGCGCGACCGGCCGAGGTGCTGACCGGCTGACGAGCTGACGAGCACGCCCCGTCCAGTGCGCTCCCTGCACAAGCTCTTCCGGGCCGAGGGGCCGACGGTGGGCGGCTGGATCCGCCTGCGGCGCCTCGAGCGCAGCCGGTGGGACCTGCTCAGACCCGACGCCCAGTCGGGCGGCGTGGCGGCCGTCGCCCGCCGCTGGGGCTTCGTGAGCCCCAGCCACTTCAGCCGCGCCTTCCGCGCCACCTACGGGATGACGCCGCGCTAGTGGCAGTGCGACGGCGCCCCCGACGCGCGGAGCGCCACCGTCGGCGGGGGAGGGGCGGGGACGTGATCACGCCTCATTAATCTGCGCGGCGCAGCCAAAAGGGGTTATGCTGCTGCGCGGCGCAGTCAATGCGTCGTGCAGTCTCGTCGCTGCGCGTCGGAGCGCGCCATCCGTCCATGCCCCGACCCACCCCAGGAGCCCCCATGCTCACCGTCGCCGTCACCGGTGCCACCGGCGCCCAGGGCGGTGCCACCGCCCGCGCCCTGCTCGTCGCAGGTCACCGGGTCCGCGCACTCACCCGCACCCCCGACGCACCGGCCGCCGAGGAGCTGCGCCGGCTCGGCGCCGACGTCCGGCACGCCGATTTCGACGACCCGCCCTCCCTCGACCCCGCTCTCGCGGGCGCCGACTCCCTCTTCGCGGTGACCACCCCCTTCGGTACGGACACGGCCACCGAGGTCCGCCAGGGCCAGGCGCTGCACGACGCTGCGGCGGCCGCCCGGGTCCGCCACATCGTGTTCACCTCCGCCGCGCACGCCGACCGCGGCACCGGCATCCCGCACTACGACAGCAAGGCCGAGATCGAACGCCACCTGCGTGCGACGGGCGTCCCCTGGACGGTCATCGCCCCCGCGGCCTTCATGGACAACTTCGCGGGCGGCTGGAGCCTGGCGGGCCTGCGCGAGCACACCTTCGCCTGGCCCATGCCGTCCGGGACGCCCCTGACCCTCATCCCCGCCGTCGACATCGGCGCCTTCGCCGCCCTGGTGCTCGGCCGGCCGGCCGACTTCACCGGCCGCCGCATCGACATCGCCTCCGACACGCTCACCCCCGCCGGGATCGCCGCCGCCCTCTCGGCCGCCGCCCGGCGCACCGTCACGCACCAGGCGCTTCCCCTGGACCAGGTCCGCAGCCACTCGCACGACCTCGCGGCGATGTTCGCCTACTTCGCCACCACCGGCCTCGACGTCGACGTGGCCGGGCTGCGCCGCGCCCACCCCGAGGTGCGCTGGCACACCTTCGCCGACTGGGCCGCGGCCCAGGACTGGCCCGCCCTGCTCGCCCCGGCCCCGGCGGAACCCGCCTCGACGGAATCCGCCTCGGCATGAGGCCCTAGTCGCGACGCTCCCGGTCCTCGGGCTCGGTGTCCTCCCGCCCGGGCTCCGCGGGCTCGTCCGGCTCCTCGGAGTTCACGTGGGACGGCATCCAGTGGTGTTCCACGAACCAGCGGCCGAACAGCGCGCCGCCGTAGACCACGAAACCGACGCCGATCAGCCAGGACTCCACCACCAGCACGGTCCCGACCGCGCCGTAGTTCAGGGCGTTGGTGACGATGAGCGGGGTGAAGACGAGGTACGAGAAACCCCTGAGGCCGGCCAGCCCGGCGACGGTGGCGAGGGCGCCCGGCAGCAGGGTCCGCCAGTGCACCTGGCCACCGAGCAGGAAGCGCTGCCCCCACCAGAAGAACAGCACCGTGCTCACCAGGGACACCACGATCCGGTGCGTCCCGTGCACGGCGGTACGGGTCTGCACCTCCTGGTAGAGATAGGCGGTGAGCACGATCAGCCAGGTCAGCTGCCGCCAGACCCGGTGCCAGGGCCCGGACGCCAGGCCCCAGATCCGCTCGTAGCCGTTCTGCACACTGCCCGCGAAGGACACCCCGAACACCGCGAGCAGGACCAGGCTCAGCGCGCTCGTGGTGCCGATGACCTTGCGGGGCGGGCTGATGATCCCGGTGAGCGCGTCCGCGGACTGCCCGGACAGCCCCATGCCGTCGGTGAGCCAGGAGGCGAACCCTCCCCGCACCAGCGGATCGGCGGCGGCGACCACGATCAGCAGCGGCGCGAGGGTGACCAGGGCCAGCGTGGCGAAGCCCATGGCCCGGTGCAGCAGTTCCAGATCCCGGCCACGCCTCAGCAGGGCGTGCACCCCGAGCCACTCCCACGCGCGGTGGAGGCCGCGCCGCCACTGCCTCACGGGTCCCTCCCGTGCTCGCCGCACCAGTTCTCGCCGCCGACGGCCGTGCGCCCGCACCGCGCCGGGCGGCCCTCGACAGCTCTCCGGTGCCATGATCGGACGAAAGCCCCGACCTGCCCGGCCGGACATGCCGAGAACCGTCCGGCCGGCGCACCGGCCCACCGGACGGGCCCACCGCACGGCCCGGTCACCGGCCCGCCGGGTCGGCCACCAACCCTCGGTCGGCCGCCTCCCGGCTCGCTGCCACCCGGCCCGGACAGCGGCCGTACGGCAGGGACCGCATGCCGCCCCGGCCCGTCGGCCCATTGCCGGGTCCCCGTCGCCGACCGCGGTACACGCGTCGGCGGACCGGCGGTCCCCGGCTTACGCCTGCTTAGCCGCCGCGCAACGCCGTCCGGCCCGCCGGACGCGCCACTCCTCCAGCACGTCCCGCTGCCGTTCGGCCCGTTCGAGCAGGGAGTCGAGCTGCCGGACGTCCAGCCGCCCCTCCGCGGGCGTGAGGCAGCGCAGTGTCCGCCACCCGGCCGCCTTGCCCTCCACCCCGAGCCGCAGCGCCTCCGGCTCCACGACCGCGCCGAGCGGGGAGCGCCGTACCTGGCGGCCGTTGCCCTTCAGCCGCCCCAGCTTCTCCGCCGCCCACCCCGCGCACACCTCGTAGCGGCGCACCGGGACGCCGAGGGCGCGCATGACGCCGAGCAACGCCACCCGGTCCCGGGCCATCTCCGCGCCGACGGGAACCAGCACGTCGGCGAGCGCCCGGTCGCCGGTCGTGTGCGCCAGATGGCGGGCCCGCTCCGTGGCCGCGGTGGCGCCCGCCAGATGGTCGTCGAGGTAGATGCCGAGCAGGTCCACATCGGTGCCGGAACCGGTCTTGCTGGTGCTGGTTCCTGAGCCGGTGCTGGTGCCGGTTCCTGAGCCGGTGCCGTCGGCCTGCGGCCGTGGCCGGGCTTCGGCGCGCGGAGGGTCCTCCATGACGTGCCGCCTTCGTCCGTCTCGCCGGATGGCGGGGCCGGTGCCCCGCCGACTGCCGCTGCGGGTACCCCTCGCCCGGCCGCCCGCACCGTCACCGGGCGTGGCCCTCGTGCGCGGCCAGGACGGTGGTGGTCACCCGGACCAGGGACGGCCGGCGCGGCGTCGAGCCGAAGCCGAAGCGCACCGGCGGCACGATGGTCGCCAGCATGCCGAGCTCCCGGCCCTCGAACCGGGCCGTCGCGGCGGTCACGGGGCGCAGATCACGCGCGCCGTAGTACTCGCGCCGGTTCCCGACCGCGCTTCCCCGTGTCCGCACGCCCATCAGCAGGCGGGCCGCCGGGTCCGTCACGGCGGTCCATGCCGGACGTGCGGCCAGCGTCCCCGGAACGGCCCTGAGCAGCAGCCCCGTGAGACCGCGCCGTCCGACGGCGAACCGCAGCCGGAGCAGCGCTCCGGCGTCGACGGTCCAGCGGTCCTCGTCCACGCGCACTCGTACGGGAACGACCCGCACCTCGTCGAAGACGTAGGTCCGCGCGACGAAGCGTGCCGTCTCCGGGGTCGGTGCCAGCAGCAACCGGTGACCGTCGGGCCGTTCCACCATGACGTCGCTGAACCCGCCGAACGGCGAGCCGAGCCAGTGCCCCAGCACCAGACGGGTGCCGGACGTGGTGCCGATACCGGCGATCCAGCCGTCGAACCGCAGCGGGCCGGGCCCCGGTGCGGCCGCGGCGGGGCGGTTCATCGGGCGGCGGCGGACCGGGCGCGCAGCCGGTCCGCAGGGTCGTGGGCCCGTCCCACCGGTCGCGAGTCGCCCGAGCGCGCCCGCCGGACCTCGTCCCGCCCCTCCCGACCTCGCACCCATGTACGCAGACGCGTCTCGGGGTAGCAGGGCAGACCGGGCACGGCCGCCGGGAGCCCGAGCGGGCGCACCCCTGCCGTGACGAACGGCGTGAGGCTCACCCACACGGCTCCGTCGTACGTGTCCAGCGCCAGGCCGTCCGGCAGCAGGCGCTGCAGCAGCCGGCCGGCCCGCAGCGCGGGCAGGTACACGCGCCGATCCGGTCCGTACGAGACCACGCGCACCGAATGCCCTGCCCGCCCGCCGCGAAACCCGACGAGACTTCCAGGGGCCGGACGCGGCAAGCGCCGGCAGGCAGCCACGCGCGAGGACGGGGGCGGACGCCCGGTGCGACGGCCGGCCGGCAGGGGCCGGCGTCGGCACCGGGTCGTGGCGTCGCCCGACGGCGGAGGCGGGGCCTCGGTCAGACCGTGCCGCTGGACGCGATCGTGACCTTCGCGCTCGGCGAGCCGCTGCGGCTGCCCAGGCCCTCGATGCGGTCGACGAGCTCCGAGCCCTCGACGACCTCGCCGAAGACGACGTGCTTGCCGTCGAGCCAGTCCGTCACGATCGTGGTGATGAAGAACTGCGAGCCGTTGGTGTTCGGGCCCGCGTTCGCCATGCTGAGCAGGTACGGGCGGTCGTGCTTGAGGGAGAAGTTCTCGTCGGCGAACTTCTCGCCGTAGATGCTCTTGCCACCGGTGCCGTTGCCCCGGGTGAAGTCCCCGCCCTGCAGCATGAACTGCGGGATGATCCGGTGGAAGGAGGAACCGGCGTAACCGAAGCCGTGCTCGCCGGTGGCCAGCTCACGGAAGTTCTTGGCGGTCTTGGGCACGGCGTCGTCGAAAAGCTTGAAGACGATCCGGCCGGCCGGCTCGTCGTTGATCGTGATGTCGAAGTACACGTTGTCACTCATGGCGATCAACCTACCGTCGAGCGGTGCCGCGACGTGCGGAAGGGTCCCCCTGGGCGGCTGGTGTCGCCCCTACGACCGTACACCCGGAACACGAAGGAGCCTGTGGTGACCGACGGCTGGGAGTGGGACGAGACCCTGTTCGCGGGGGCCGCCACCCACTACGAGCGGGGCAGGCTGCCGTACGCGCCCGGCCTGGTGCCGCTGCTCGCCGACGTGCTCGGACTCGACGGCACCGGGCGGCTGCTCGACGTGGGCTGCGGGCCCGGCACCCTGGCCCTGCCCCTGGCGCCGCTGTTCGCCGAGGCCGTCGGCGTGGACCCCGATCCCGGCATGATCGCCGAAGCGGTGCGCCGGGCGGCCGGCGGGGCGGTGGCCGCGAGGACGCGCTGGGTGCGGATGCGGGCCGAGGAACTCCCGGCCGGGCTCGGCACGTTCACCGTGGCCGTCTTCGCCCAGTCCTTCCACTGGATGGACCGCGACCTGGTGGCCCGCACCGTGCACGGCATGCTGCGGCCCGGCGGAGCGCTGGTGCACGTCTCCGACCTGAAGGGCGAGCGGCGCGACACCGCGGGGTTGTCGTACCCGGCCGTGCCGTACGCGGCCATCGACGAGCTGGTCAGGGCGTATCTCGGGCCGGTCCGCCGCGCCGGGCGCGGAGTCCTGCCCGACGGGACACCGGACGGCGAGGCCGCCGTGCTCGCCCGGGCCGGTTTCCTCGACCCCGAACGGCACGTCGTCCCCGGCGGACGGGCCCTCGAACGCGATGAGGACACCGTCGTCGCCTGCGTCTTCTCCATGTCCTGGTCGGCCCCCGGCCTGTTCGGCCCGCACCGCGCGGCCTTCGAGACCGACCTGCGCCGCACACTGCGCACGTACTCCCCGACGGGCCGGTTCAGCGAACGCGCCCCCAGCACGGAGGTGTTCGTGTGGCGCAGGACCGACCCGCAACGGTGGTCACACGCCACCGGGACGGGCTGATCCACCCCTACGTCTCACCTGCCCGGGAGCCGCTCCGTGATCTCCTGGAGGATCCAGCCGTTGCCGTCCGGGTCGCTGAACGAGACGAAGGAGTTGTAGCTGCGCCGCTCGGGGTCAGGGCCGGGCACCCGCTGCGCGGTGCCCGCGTGGTGGAACACCCCGCCCGCGTCGTGGAAGACCTCGCTCACCTGTACGCCGTTGCCCTCCAGCTCCTTGCGGGCCGCCTCGATGTCCGTGACGACCAGGTGCAGGCCCTCGACGGAGCCGGGCGGTGCCGCGCTGACGCCGTCGCCGAAGATGACCGCGCACGCGGAGCCCGGTGGGGTCAGCTGCACCACCCGCAGGCCGTCCTCGGCGACGAAGTCGGCGTCCAGCCGCCAGCCCAGCGTCTCGTAGAAGCCCCGTGCCCGGTCGACGTCGGCGACCGGGATCACCACGACCTCGAGTCTCATGTCCACGATGGGAAGCCCTCCTGCCGTTCTCGGGGCCGTGCCCGCGGCGTCCCGCCCGCCACCGGGTCCCGGGACGGCCCCGAGACCGCGGCGCTCGGGCGCGGTTGACGAGCCGTCACGCGGGAGAGCCGGTGGCCGTGCGCTGCCGGCCGGGGCGGGGGACAGCCCGACCCCGGCGCGGGGCGTGCCGGGGAGCCGCGGCGCGCGGACACCTTCACGATACTGCTCGGCCCCGGCGGCGCCACTCGTGCGGATCCGGCTCAGCGCGCTCCCGGGGCCCCTCCAGCGCGCTGCCCGCGCCGGTGGCGAGCGCCCAGTAGCGGTCGCCGTAGGACCAGTGCCACCACTCGGTGGGGTGGTTCACCAGCCCCGCGACGGTCAGCGCGGCGCCGAGTGTCCGCCGGTTGACGCGTGCGCGCGGGCTCAGCCCGGCGGCGTCCGTGCAGCAGGCCCCGTCGCTCTCCTCGGGGCTCGCGTCGACCCCGGGTCCCCCTGTCCGGTTCCCGCCCGTCGGCGTCGACCAGGGTGAGGTCCAGGGCGGCGCCCGCGCCGCGGGGTGCGATCTCCGGTGGCGACACGTACCGGCTCGCGGCCGCCCGCACCCGGTCCGGCGACCAGTCCGGACGGGCGGCGCGCAGTTCACCGGCGTAGCGCTCGAAGTGGAGCCGTTGCAGCGCGGGCGGTACCGCGTCGAAGGTGCCACGGTGTCAGGGATAGGACACCACGGTCGACGGGGTGGTGGAGGTGCCCGAGGTCGGTGCTCCGGTGTTGTTGATGACGTGCTCGTACTGGCCGTTGCCGCCGAGGGAGACCACCAGCAGGTCGTGGAACCTCACGCCCGGGCGGTTCGGCGCCGCGAAGCCGCTGTGCTGCACGATGGACGGGTCCACGTTGTAGTAGCAGTAACTGCCGAGGCCCCAGCCCTCGTGCGAGGTGACGTGGTCACCGACCTTGTAGGCCGCGTAGCCCTTCACCGAGCCGTTCCGTATCGCGGCCTGGTCCGGGGCGTCGTAGGCCTTCTCGTTCTGGAAGAAGACCGTGCGGCCCCGCTGGCCGTTCCACTGCACGTCGTACTTGTTGAAGTGCTCCACGAACAGGCCGGTGCACAGCACGTCGTCGCCGTTGACCACCACCCCGTAGTCGGCGCGGTTGGTCTCCCAGCCGACGCCGGTGCCGTGGTCGGCGCGCCAGACCCAGGTGTGGTCGACGACGGTGTGCCGGCTGTTGATCACCATGCTGGTGGTCGCCCTGCCCGCGCCCGCGCCGCCGATGCGCACGAAGACGTCCTGCACCGTGGTCGGGTTGGCGGAGTGGTCCTTGGCCGCGCCCGCCGGGCCGACCTCCAGCAGGGTGGGGGAATTGACCGGACCCGCGTCGATGAGGAACCCGGCGAGCCGTACCCCGTCGACGTCGGCCACCTTCAGCACCGTGGTGCCGTTGTCCGGCACCAGGGTGGCGTAACCCAGGCCGAGCACCACGGTGTCGGGGCGGCTGACCTGGATCGGCCGGTCCACGTGGTAGACCCCCGGGGTGAGCAGCAGGTGCAGCCCCTGCGCCAGCGCCTGGTTGAGGGTCGCCGCGCTCACCCCGGGCTTGGCGACGTAGAACTGCGACAGCGGCAGCGACGTGCCCCTGGGTGTGCCGTTGCCCCAGGTGACGCCCCGGGCGTTCGTCCGCTTCTCCGGCAGGAACACCCGGAACTCGTTGCCGCTGACGTGGAGGAACGGCTTCTCGCGGGAGACCGGGGTGGTGTCGAGCGTGGTGTACGGCGGGTTCGGGAAGCTCTGCGCGGGGGCGCCCTGGACACCCGAGAACACCATGTTCCACACGCCGTTGAGCCAGCTGCCGATGACGCTGTCGCGGGTGTACCACTGCTGCTGCGAGTACGGCCCCACCTGGCCGTCGACGCGGCTGTCCGCGATGTAGCCGCCGCTCGCCCAGCCGTAGCCGGACGGGGCGAGATCGAGCCCGCCGCGCACGTGCATCCGGCGGAACGGCGCGGCCTGCGCCACCGCCCAGCGGTTGGTGCCGTTGGCCGGGACGAGGGCCAGGTTCTCCGCCGAACGCCAGAAGTTCTGGGTGGCGTTGCCGTTGAACCAGCCGGCGTCGACGGTCACGTCACCGTTGATCGTCGTGTCGTCGGGGGAGAGGCCGAGCCCGGAGATCGAGGTGTAGAAGCCGATCTGGGCGTTGAGGCCGTTGTACGTGCCGGGCTTGAACAGCAGCGCGTAGCGGCCGGTGCCGAACTGGGCCGACTCCTGCTGCCGGAAGACCTGGTCGAGCCTGGCCTGGATGCCGGGCGTGCCGGGGTCGAAGACCAGCACGTTGGGACCCAGGTCGCCACCGCCCGGCAGGGCGCGCGGGGACTTGCGGGCCGCCTTCGCCGCGCGTGCGGGCGTGGCCGCGTGGGCCGGCGTGGCCAGGCCGGCCACCACGGGCACGGCGGCGGCCGCCGCGCCGAGCACGGTCCGGCGGCCGACCGGCGGCGACGCGGCGGACCCCGATGACGGTGACGACGGCGAGGACGACGAGGGCGTGGGGGAAGCGGGGGAGGAGGGGGGCATGCGCGGCTCTCTCCTTGTTCAGGAAGTGAACGAAGTGGGGCTGGGGAGCGCTCTCTCGACGTTGGATGCTTCATTGGCGTGAACGATGCGTCAAGAGTTACGACGGAATTACCGCGCCCACCGCCTGAGTGACCGTCATGTTACGTCCCCCGCCTTCGAGAAGTGAGCGAAGGTCGCGTCTGATCCTTTGGTCGATTCCCTTGACACGTTCACGTCGCCGCCCCAACACTCCAGCCGTGGGAGAGCGCTCTCCCACAGGCTTCCCGCTCTCCCGTCTCCGTACGGACTCAAGCCCCCACCTCCCTCGCCACGAGGAGCCCCCATGTCACGGAGTTCGAAGATCCTGCCGGGCGTGCTGATCACGTCCGCCCTGCTGCTGACCTCGATCGGTCTCGGCACGGTCGGCGCGGCCTCGGCGCCCCGCGCCACCGCCACGGCCGCCCACCAGGGCCATGGGACGGCCGTGTCGACCGCCGCCTCCCCGGAGGACCCCGACGGCGACGGCTACATCCCGGCCAACCCGCCGGTCACCGGCGCGGCCCCGTCCACCCAGGACCCGCCGCACCGCTACTTCCACGAGTTCCAGGCCAACTGCTCGGTCAGCCACACCAGGCCGGACGACCCGATCGTCTACCCGCAGCAGCCCGGCAAGTCCCACGACCACACCTTCATGGGCAACACGACCACCAATGCCGGCAGCACCACGGCGTCGCTGAGCGCCGGCGGCACCACCTGCAAGGCGCCCGGCGACCTGTCCGGCTACTGGATGCCCACCCTCTACAACGGCGACCGGCAGATCCTGCCCGTCGGCCCGCAGGTCATCTACTACAAGGCCGGCGTCACCGACTACACCAGCGTCCGGCCCTTCCCCAAGGGCCTCCGGTTCGTCGTCGGGAACCCGATGCAGACGGCCGACGAGTTCCGCCACCACCGCGGCTTCGTGGAGGGCTGGGAGTGCGGTGACAGCTACTTCAACACCGAGTTCCCGGCGAGCTGTCCCGACCGGGCCGACGTCCAACTCAACATCCGCTTCCAGGCGCCGAGTTGCTGGGACGGCAAGTACCTCGACACCCCCGACCACAAGAGCCACATGGCCTACCCGGTGGTCAAGCCCGGCACCAACGACAACATGTGCCCCGCCGACCACCCGGTCGCCCTGCCCATGATCGAGTTCAAGATGGCGTTCCCGGTCAACGGCGACATGTCCCAGGTCCGGCTGGCCAGCGGGCCCGGCCACAGCTTCCACTACGACTTCTTCAACGCCTGGGACGACCGCACGCTCAAGGCGCTCGTCGACCACTGCATCGTCGGCGGACTGCAGTGCGACGCGCGCGGCTACGACCAGACGCACCCGGAGGCGGGCGCGGCCCTGAACACCGACTACCGCCTGCCGTAGCGGAGAACACACCCGGATCCGCCCCCACCGCCGCCCGCCCCCACCACCTCGGAGACCCCCACCGCCATGACCCCGCCCTCCACACCCTCCCCCCGCGCGCGCCGCCTGGCCGCGCCCCTGATCGCCGGCGTGCTGACCGTCGGCGCCCTCACCGCCCTGCCGGCCGTCCAGGCCCACGCGGCCGGCAGCGTCGTCAAGGTCACCGGCACCCAGGGCAACTGGCAGCTGACCGTCGACGGGCAGCCCTACCAGATCAAGGGCCTGACCTGGGGCCCCGCCCCGGCCGACGCCGACCGGTACCTGACCGACCTGAAGTCGATGGGCGTCAACACCATCCGCACCTGGGGCACCGACGCCGGCAGCAAGACCCTGTTCGACTCCGCCGCGGCGCACGGCATCAAGGTCGTCGCCGGATTCTGGCTGCAGCCCGGCGGCGGACCGGGCAGCGGCGGCTGCGTGAACTACCTGACCGACACCGCCTACAAGAACCAGATGCTCGACGAGTTCCCCAAGTGGGCGCAGACCTACAAGGACAACCCCGGCGTGCTCATGTGGGACGTCGGCAACGAGTCGGTGCTCGGACTGCAGAACTGCTACAGCGGCGCCGAGCTGGAGCGGCAGCGCGACGCCTACACCACGTTCGTCAACGACGTCACGAAGCGGATCCACGCCGTCGACCCGGACCATCCGGTGACCTCGACGGACGCCTGGGTCGGCGCCTGGCCCTACTTCAAGAGGAACGCACCCGACCTCGACCTGTACGCCGTCAACTCCTACAACGCCGTCTGTGACGTGAAGTCGGCCTGGGAGCAGGGCGGTTACACCAAGCCGTACCTCATCACCGAGACCGGTCCGGCCGGTGAGTGGGAGGTGCCCGACGACTCCAACGGCGTGCCGCAGGAGCCCACCGACCGGGCCAAGGCCGACGGCTACACCCGCGCCTGGAACTGCGTCACCGGCCACCGGGGCGTCGCGCTCGGGGCGACCCTGTTCCACTACGGCACCGAGTACGACTTCGGCGGCATCTGGTTCAACCTGCTGCCCGCCGGCCAGAAACGGCTGTCGTACTACGCGGTGAAGAGGGCCTACGGCGCGGACACCTCCCACGACAACACCCCGCCCGTCATCTCCGGACTGAGCGTCGAGGGCGACGCCGGCAAGGTCCAGGCCGGCCACGACCTGGTCCTCGACGTGCGGGCGACCGACCCCGACGGGGACGCGATGTCCTACGAGGTCCTCGACAACAGCATGTACGTCGACCAGAGCAAGGAGCTGAACCCGCTCGCCTTCACCGACCTCGGCGGCGGCCGCCTGAAGGTCACGGCGCCCGACCGGCCCGGGGTGTGGAAGATGTACGTCAAGGTCAAGGACGGCCACGGCAACGTCGGTGTGGAGAGCCGCTCGGTCAGGGTGGTCCCGCCGGTACCAAACGGCACGAACCTCGCCCTCGGCAAGGCGGCCACCGCCTCCTCCTACCAGCCGAGCTACGGCGACTGCCCCTGCACCGCCGCCAAGGCCGTCGACGGCGACCAGAACACCCGCTGGGCCAGCGACTGGAGCGACCCCCAGTGGATCCAGGTCGACCTCGGCACCCGCACCACGTTCCGCCACGTCCAGCTGCTGTGGGAGGCCTCGTACGCGAAGGCGTACACCGTGCAGACCTCCGACGACGGCCGGACCTGGCAGACCGTGCGCACGGTGACGGACGGGAACGGCGGCGTGGACGACTTCGACGTCACCGGCACCGGCCGCTACGTCCGCATCAACGGCACCAGCCGCGGGACCGGTTACGGCTACTCGCTGTACGAGTTCGGCGTCTACGGCTGACGTCCCGCGGCGGCCGTGACAGCGGATGACAGAAGAGGGGTGACGAGGGGGTGGGGATGACCGACGAGGACGAACTCGACCGGCTGCTCGACAAGCTGACCCCGCGGGACCGGGTCCGGCTGCTCACGGGTGCCACCACGTGGCGCACCGCGGGGCTGCCCGACATCGCCCTGCGGGAGCTGGTCCTGTCGGACGGCCCGGCCGGGGTGCGCGGGGAGGCGTGGGACGAACGCGGCACCTCCGTGCTGCTCCCCTCGACCTCCGCGCTCGCCGCCACCTGGGACGAACGGCTGGTCGAGGAACTCGGCGGCCTCCTCGCCTCCGAGGCCCGGCGCAAGGGCGTCCACGCCGTCCTCGCCCCCAACCTCAACCTGCACCGCAGCCCACTGGCCGGGCGGCACTTCGAGTGCTTCTCGGAGGACCCGGAGCTGACCGGCCGGATGGGCGCCGCCCTGGTCCGCGGCATCCAGGCGCACGGCGTCGCCGCCACGGCCAAGCACTTCGTGGCGAACGACGCCGAGACCGACCGGCTCACGGTCGACGTACGGGCCGGCGAACGCACGCTCCGCGAGGTGCATCTGGCGCCCTTCGAGGCGGCGGTGGCGGCGGGCGTCCGGCTGGTGATGGCCGGGTACAACCGGGTGAACGGCACGACGATGACCGCCCACCCGCTGCTGACCGCGCCCCTGAAGACCGAGTGGGGTTTCGACGGCGTCGTGGTCTCCGACTGGGGTGCCGTGCGCGACACCCTGACCACCGCGCGAGCTGGTCTCGACCTGCTGATGCCGGGACCGGCCGGGGAGTGGGGCGAGGCCCTGCTGCGCGCCGTGGCGGCGGGCGAGGTCGAGGAGGCGGCCGTCGACGACAAGGCGCGCCGGCTGCTGCGGCTGGCCGCCTGGTGCGGTGCCCTCGGCCGGCCCCCCGTCCAGGCCCGGGCGTCGCTGCGGTCGCGGCAGGCCCGGGCCCTGGCGCGGCGCGCCGTGGCGGCCGGAGCCGTCCTGCTGGCCAACCGGGGCGTCCTCCCGCTGGACCCCGCCCGACTCGACACGGTCGCCGTCATCGGCGCTCCGGCCGCCCGCACCCGCACCCAGGGCGGGGGCAGTGCCGGTGTGTTCCCGCAGGACGAGGTGTCGTTCCTGGACGGCGTCCGGGCGGGGCTGCGCGGCCGGGCCCGGGTGGTCCACGTGCCAGGCCCGGCCCCGGACGGCCCGCCCCCGCCCCTGGACCCGGGGCTCGGCACCGACCCCCGCACCCGCGCCCCCGGCGTCCTGCTGCGCGTCCTCGACGCCTCGGGCGCCGAGCTGCATGCCGAACACCGGCTCAGCGGGCGTCAGTTGGAGCCGCCGCTGCCGCCGGGTGCGCACACCGTGGAGATCAGCGCGCGACTGCGGCCGCGGGTGACGGGGCCCTGGCGGATCGGCATCGCCGGCTTCGGCCGGCTCGGCCTCCACCTCGACGGGCGGCCGCTGCTGGAAGGGGAGTTCGGCACCACGACGGACGACCCCGCCGTGATCCACGTCAGCCCGCCGACCCAGGTGGTGACCGTGCGGCTGACCGCGGGCACCGCCCCGCTGCTCGTCGCCCGCCGGGAACTCGTGCCCGGCACGGGCCGGGCCACCGTCGTCGGTGCCGCGCCGCCCGGCCCCGGCCGCGCCGAGGCCCTGGCCGCGGCCACCCGGGCGGCACGCGACGCCGACGTGGCGGTGGTCGTCGTCGGCACCGGCGAACAGCACGAGTCGGAGGGCCGGGACCGCACCCACCTCTCGCTCGGCGCCGACCAGGACGCCCTGGTCCGCGCCGTCGCCCGGGCCAACCCGCGCACCGTGGCCGTGGTCAACAGCGGCGGCCCGGTCGAACTGCCCTGGCGGGACGAGGTCGGCGCGCTGCTGCTCGCCTGGTTCCCCGGGCAGGAGGCGGGCGGCGGCCTCACGGACGTCCTCCTCGGCCGGGCCGAGCCCGGCGGGCGGCTGCCCACCACCTGGCCGGCCGCGCTCGCCGACGCCCCGGTCACCCGCACCCGGCCGGACGCCGGACGCCTCGGCTACGACGAGGGCGTGCACGTCGGCCACCGCGGCTGGCTGCGCGAGGGGCGCACGCCCGCCTACTGGTTCGGGCACGGACTCGGCTACACGACCTGGTCGTACGAGGAGATCTCGGGGCCGGCGCTGACCCCGGCCGGGGAGGACCTCACCGTCCGGGTGCGGCTGCGCAACACGGGGCGGCGGGCCGGACGGGAGGTCGTGCAGGTCTACTTGTCCCGCCCCCGGGTGAGCGCCGTCGAGTACCCGCGGCGGTGGCTCGCCGGGTGGGCGGAGGTACGGGCGCGGCCCGGCGAGACGGTCGTCGCGACGGTCGTGGTGCCAGGGCGCGCGCTGCGCCACTGGGACGTGCGCGCCGGTGCGTGGCGGACACTGCCCGGTCCGTGCCGGGTGCTCGCCGGGCGTTCGGCCGGCGAGGTGCCGCTGAGCCTGGAGACATGGGTGGACGAGCGGGCCTGAGCACCTCCCCCGAGTACCGGGCCGCAGGCGCGGAGAGCGCTCTATGCTCCCGGCCCGCGGGGCCGTTAGGGTGCGGGCATGAGCAGACAGGCCCCGACGCTGGAGGACGTCGCCCGGGAGGCGGGTGTCTCCCGGGCGACCGTGTCCCGGGTCGTCAACGGCGTACGCAACGTGGACCCGGCGATCCAGGAGGTCGTCCGCCGGGCGATCGAGCGGACCGGGTACGCGCCCAACCGGGCCGCCCGCTCCCTGGTCACCCGGCGGGCCGAGACCGTCGCGCTGGTGGTCTCCGGCGTCGGGGACGCCCCGGAGGAGGCCCAGGCCGCCTTCGCCGCCCGGGTGTTCGCCGACCCGTTCTTCGGCCGGGTGGTCGCCGGGATCGTCGGCCACCTCCGGCCGCGCTCGGTGCACCCGGTGCTGATGTTCGCCGAGTCCGCCGAGTCCCGCCAGGAGGTGCTGACCTATCTGCGCCAGGGGCGGGCCGACGGCGCGCTGGTCGTCTCCAGTCACGCCGACGACCCGCTGCCCGCGCTGCTCGCCGAGGCCCGGCTGCCGGCCGTGCTCTTCGCCCGTCCCTCGCGCCCGGTCCCGCTCAGTTATGTGGACCTCGCCCACCGGGACGGTGGCCGGCTGGCCGCCGAGCACCTGCTCGCCCGGGGCTGCCGGCGGCTCGCCACGGTCTCGGGCCCGCTGGCGGTCGCCGCGAGCCAGGAACGGCTGGCCGGCTTCCGCGACACCCTGGCCCGGCACGGGCAGCCGTACGTCCCGGTCGCCGAGGGCGGCTTCACCTTGGACAGCGGCATGGCGGCGATGGCCGACCTGCTCGCCCAGCACCCCCGCCTCGACGGCGTGTTCGCGGCCAACGACCTCATGGCGCAGGGCGCCTGCCAGGTGCTGCGCGAGCAGGGCCGCCGGGTGCCCGAGGACGTCGCGGTCGTCGGTTTCGACGACTCCACCGTCGCCCTCACCTGCCGGCCCCGGCTCACCACCGTCCGCCAGCCCGTCGAGGAGATGGCCGCCGACATGGCCCGCCTCCTGGACGAGCACATCCACGGCACCCGCACCGCGCCCACCTCGGTCGTCTTCGACCCGGAACTGGTGGTGCGGGACTCCGCCTGATCCGGGCCCGGGGGCCGGGCCGCGGCCGTCAGACGGGCTTGCGGGCCACTCCGCCGTAGAAAGCCGATCTCCCGCGAGCGGGGCGGCGGCGGGCCGTCCGGGCGCCAGAACGGGACCTGGGCGAGGCCCGGTTCGACCAGTTCGAACCCGTCGAAGAACCGCAGCGCCACCGGCCGGTCGAAGTCCAGGTCATGGCGGGCCTCCGGGTGGTTCACGACACCCGTCCCGGCCCCACCGGCGAACGGTTCAGGACGGCTTCGCACATCAACTGTCAGGGTTGCGCGGGCAGTTGGGCGGCGCGCAGCAGCAGCATCGTGACGTCGTCCGTGCACTGGCCGGTGGGCCAGGCATGGTGGACGAGGCCGTCGGCGAGCTGCTCCAGGTCCCGGTCGTCGGCCGCGGTGAAATGCCGGAGCAGGTCGGAGGTGGCTCGTGAGGCGTCCTGCCCGGGCCGTTCCACCAGACCGTCGGTGTAGAGGGCGAGGATCGCTCCCGGTGGCAGCGCGGCGGAGGTGACCGGGTAGCGCACGTCCGTGCCGATGCCCAGCAGGGGGCCTGGTTCGACGTCCAGGACGCGCCCCGCCCCGGGGCCCTCGCGCAGGAGCGGGGGCACATGGCCGGCGCCGGCGAGGGTCAGCCGGCCGTGCGTCAGGTCGACGTGCGCGTAGAGACAGGCCACCAGCAGGTCGGACTCCAGGTCGACCAGCAGCCGGTTGGTGCACGCCAGGACCTGGTCCGGTGGCGCGCCGGCGGTCGCGTGGGCGTGGACGGCGGTGCGCACCTGGCCCATCAGCGTGGCCGCGGCGATGCTGTGGCCCTCCACGTCGCCGATGACCGCGGCCACCGTCGTGTCGTCCAGGCGCAGCAGGTCGTAGAAGTCCCCGCTGACGTCGACGCCGTGGCCGGCCGGCAGATAGCGGGCGGCGACCGACAGGCCGGGCACGGCGGGCATGGTGCGCGGCAGCAGGGCTCGCTGGAGTTCGTGGGCCAGGCGGTGCTGGGTGTCGTAGAGGCGGGCGCGGTCCAACGCCTGGGCGATCAGGCCGGCCAGCGAGGTGAGGACGGCGCGCTCGTCGGCCGTGAACGCGTGCGGTTCGTCGTACGACAGGATGCAGCAGCCCACCGGCCGGCCCGTGATGACCAGCGGCAGGAACGCCCAGGCCTGTTTGTCGCTGAGCCGGGGAGCCCGCGGATGGTCGCGGCCGAGGTCCTCCGGGCTGCCGAAGAAGGCGGGGATGCCGCTGGTCAGGACGTGCCCGGCCGGTGTGACGTCGGTGTCGAGGGGAAGGCCGTCCAGGCGCTCGATGATGTCGTCCGGGTAGCCGTGGTGACCGGTGATCTTCAGGCGCCCGGCGTCCGCCGCCGACAGCACCGTCGCCTGGGCGCCGAAGGCGGGGAGGATCTGGTCGGCGAGCAGCGCCACGAGGTCGCGGACGGTGACCGCCTCGGCGAGGGCCGCGGCCAGGTGCACCAGTTGGTACAGGCGCCCGGTCGGCGCCGCCGAGGGCCGTGCGGCGGTGACGGGCGCGGTGTCCGCCGCGCGCTGCTCGTCGCGCCGGGTGATCCGGACGCTGATGCCGCTGCTGTCCGGGTAGAGCCGGAAGGTCAGCCACTGGTCGGGCGGGCGGAGAGCGTCGAAGGAGAAGGGGACCCGGCTGATCACGGCGGTGCGGTACTGGTCCTCGTAGACCGGGTCGTCCAGCCACGGCAGCGCCTGCCAGGGCCGCGCGCCCAGCAGACGCTCAGCGGGGCTGCCGAGGAGCCGGGCGGCGGCCGTGCTGACGAAGGTGATGCGGCCCTCCAGGTCGAGCGCGACGGCGCCTTCGGGCAGTCGTTCGAGATAGTCGACGGCGGTCAGGTGCGTGTGCCCGCTCTGGCGCGCCGTCTCCAGCGTGAGGGCCCGTGGCTCATCGGGGAGGACGGGCGGCCGGGGCGAGTCGTCCAGCAGCCGGGCCAGCCGGTGCGCGCTCGCGACGATGTGGCCCCGCTCGCGCGGCGACGCGTCCCGCGGGCGGTCGCCGGGCCACATCAGCACCATGCCTCCCCAGCGGCGGCGCACCCCGCTCAGCGGGACGGCGGCCAGCGAGAACCGGTACGGCAGGGCGGCCGCCGCGCGCGGGTAGCGGCGTGTCATCTCTTCCTGGCCGCCGACCCACACCAGCCGGTCGTCCCGGATCGCGTCGGCGACCGGCACGGGCGCGTTGAGCGGCTGGCGCTGCCACGGCCGGCTGAACTCCACCGGCAGCCCGGAGATCGCCACCAGTCGCAGCATCGGTGCCGTCGGCGCCGAGTCGTCGATCAGATAGACACCGCCGATCGAGGCACCGGTACGCCGCATGACGTCGGTCAGGCCGGTCCCGAGCACGTCGTCCGGCGCCCCGCCGCCCACCGGCGGGCCGCCCTCCTGCCCCGTGTCCCGCGCGTACGGCCCGGCGGGTTCGTCACTCTGGGTGTCGACCGCCTGACCATGGGACGTATGGCACTCACGCGACATATCAGGACGATATTCCCGCCCCCGATCATTGCCAAGACGGGGCACCGACGGCGACCTCCGCGCCACCGCCGGGCCCGGCCGGTCACGCGCTCACGGCAGGGCGCGGCACAGCAGGGCGTCGGGCCCGGGGCGGCTGCCGAACCGGGTGGTGAACGCGATCCCGGCGGCGTACTCGTCCGCCGCGCACTGCCCCTTGTGGTCGCCCTCGGCGAAGTCACCGCCCGCCGCCCCGCCGGGACGGTTGTCGGACCGGTCGAACCACACCGTGCGGGCGGCCCCCGCGAGCGCGGTGCGGCCCGGCACGCACAGCGCCGCCGACACCCGCTCCCCGCGCACGCTGTAACCGGTCAGGAGACCGCCCGGCGGGCACTGGAGCTTGGTGTACCCCGACGCCCAGTCGCCGCCGGCGGGCACGTACCGCTCGTCGGTGACGACGGTCTGCCCCGCGTCCGTGGCCGGAGCCGCCGGCCCGGCGTCGGTGCACAGGCCGCGGCCGCTGGTGTGGCCCAGGCCGATCAGGCGCAGGCCGTCCGGGCAGGCGGCCTTGCGGGCCCCGGAGTCCCAGTCGCCCGTGGCCCGTGCGCGCAGCGACTCCACCGCGTCGCCGTGGTCGGTGGCGAGCATCCGCCACACGGGCACGGATGCCACGGGGCCGGTCGTGCCGGGCGCGGACATGAGGTGCCGCCAGGCCGGACCGCGCCAGTCGGTGGCGTCGAGCACACCGGAGTGGTGCCCGGCGCTGTCGTAGCGCAGCAGCGCCCAGTCGTCGTGGCCCTCGAAGCCGACCAGCGGCCAGTACGCGAAGTCGGCGTCGTGGTCGGCGAGGTAGTCGGTCATATTGCCGAACCAGGTACGGGCCGCCGGGTTCGTCTCGCCGCTCCCGATGCCGAACTCGCTGACCCAGACGGGCGCGGTGTAGTGCCGGCCGCTCTCCTCGACGAAGAACGCCTCGTCGTCCAGCGCGGCGCCCAACTGCTCGCGGGTCATGTCCTGGTAGCGCGCGTCGTGCGTCTCGCCGATGCCGGTGGCGCCGCTGTGGTGCGGGCCGGTGTACCCGTAGAAGTGGGCCGAGTACACCAGCTTGTGGGCGTCCACGAGGGTGTGCGAGAGCGTGCGCACCGGGGTGAGTTGCGGCCGTCCGTGCGGGAGGCCGTCGACGGGCAGGCCGGTCCAGTTGATGCCCTCGACGACGATGAGCAGCCGGGGGTTGGCCTCGGTGAGGATCCGGTCCGCGGCGAGCTGGGCGGCCGCGTACCAGTCGTGGTCGTCGCCCAGGCCCCAGTTGGGGTCGTCCAGGACGTTGCGCCTGACCTCGTTGTACAGGTCGGCGCCCACCACGCCCGGGACCCCGGCGTAGCGGCGGGCCATGAAGACCCAGTCGTCGGCCCACTGCCGGGAGGACTGCCCGGTGTTCCACCGCTCGTTGCCGTCGACCCCGCAGCACCAACGGGAGGTGTTGGTGTGGTTGTTGAGGACGACCGCGAACCCGCTCCGGCTGAGCGCGTCCACGACGGCGTCGTAGACCTGCAGCGGTGTTCTGCCGCGCAGCTGCGGGTTGGCGCCCACGGCGCTGTCGGGCACCGCGGCCGTGCTGTGGATCATCTCGTTGGAGAACGGCAGCCGGACGGTGTTGACGCCCAGTTCGTGGAAGTCGGCGAGCAGCCCGTCCAGCGGCACGCGGTCGAGACCGAGCGGTATCCCGTGGGAGTCCTGGCCCGCGTGATGACTGGCGGGATCGCCGATGTCGCCGCTGCCTGTCCAGGAACCCTGCGCGCCGTCCCAGTTGGCGCCCTTCAGCCGGAAGCGGTCACCCCGGGCGTCGACGATGTAGCGGCCCCGGGTGGACAGGGGCGGGTACCAGGTCTCGGCCGCCTCCGGGGCGGCGGCCGGGGCGGGTGAACGGGGCGGCGGCGCGGCGGACGCCGTCGTCGTCTGCGCGGCCAGGAGCACGAGGCCGGCGACCGCTCCGGCCAGACGCAGGACAGTTGGTGCCATCGACATGTGGACAGCCCTCGGTTGGTGTGGGGGAACCGTTCTCCGGGGCAGTACGGTGCCCTGTCCCGCCGGGAAGGTCCAGACGGCCGACGCATGCGACGCGATCCGCGCACCGCGGCAGCTCAGATGTAGCTCAGACCGCTTGCCCCGCCTTCCGTCACGGTGATCGGATCGGCACCTGTTCGAGCGGCAACGACCGTTCACCTGTAGGGGGAAGCACATGGAACACGTGCGTCATGACAGACCAGCGGGCTCCGCCCACGTCGGTATGCCGGGCGCGGCCGCGTACGCCGTCGCCGGCCTGGTCCATCTCGTCACCGGGGCGCTGTTCACCGGTAGCCTGCTGCTGATCGTCGTCGGGTTCCACACGGTGACGCAGCCCTTGATCGGCTTCGTGCTGCTGGTCCTGGCGCTCGCGATGCGCCCGCGCGTCGGACGTCTGGATCCCGACCTCCCCACGCTTCGGCCCTCGGACGCACCCGCCCTGTTCCGGCTGCTGGACGAGGTGGCGGACGCGAGCGGGGTACGGCACGTCGACGCGGTCCAGTTCAGTACGGCGTTCTCCGTGACGGTCACCCGCTACGGGATCCGGCGCAGGCGCTGCCTGGTTCTCGGTCTCCCGCTCTGGGTCGCCTGCCCTCCTCAGCAGCGCGTCGCCGCCGTGGCCCAGGCGCTCGCCCGCACCGCCCCGCACGACATTCGGTCCGGCGCGTTCGTCGGCATGGCACTCGAATCGCTCACCGCGGGGTTGCGGACGCTGCGCGCCAACGGCGACGCGTACATCGAGTGGACCAACGACCCCACGGCCTGGCGCGCGGGCGACGTGGCGGGCGGAGCACGGCGCTTCAACGCCCGGGCCAGGTCGAGCGAGTGGCTGCTGTGGATCCCGAGGACGGCGATGACCGCGACGGCGCGCCTGCTGCTCCGGCTCACGCTGCCGGCCACCCGGAACAGTCAGCTGGAGGCGGACGACGCGACCGCCCGCACGGCTTCCTCGGAGGCCGCCATCGCCGCACTGAACGACCAGCGCCTCGCCCGTGCGATCGGCGTGGAGATGCACCGTCTCGTGATCGAGACGAAGACGCTTTCCAGGAAACGGCCCGCCACTGCGTCCCAGCCGGACTTCTGGGAGGCCATCGCCTGTCACGCGGCACTTCTGCGCGAGACTCGTGACAGCGACCGGCCCACCGGAGCCGAGGCTCCCGCCCCGGCGTCCGACGCCGGCCGTGACCCCTTCGACGCGCTGCGCGTGACGCGCCTGGCGGACCACCCGCGACACCCCGCGACGGTCAGCCTCGACGAGGCCGGCCTGAGCCGGATAGCCGACGAACTCCGCACACCGGGACAGGCGTTGCTCGCCAAGATGATGCGGGACGGCGCTGTGCCGGCCTGAGCCGGTCGCGCTGGACCGGCGCGGCCGGGGCCGGCCCGGAGGCCCGACGCGTCCCCCGACGGCGGAGCGCGGCGTTGCGATCGCACAGGGATGCCCCTGACCTGTGGCTAAGGTGAAGCGTGAGCAGCAGCGAGACAGACGACGGACACCGGCGGGGGCGGCTTCGGCCCGGGTACAAGGCCGCGGCGGGCGTGTTCGCCGTCGGGATGATGGGCACCACCTTGCCCACGCCGCTCTACGGCCTGTACCGCGAGGAGATCGGCTTCTCCGAACTGGTCGTGACGGTGGTGTTCGCGGCCTACGCGGTCGGCGTCATCGTCGCCCTCCTCGTCGCGGGCGGCTTCTCCGACGTGCTGGGGCGGCGGCCGCTGCTGCTGGCCGCGCTGGGGCTGGGCGGGCTCAGCGCCGTCTGCTTCCTGGCCGAGGGGGGTCTGCCGCTGCTGTTCGCGGGCCGGGTGGTGTCGGGCTTCTCGGCCGGAGTGCTGAGTGGCACCGGCACGGCGGCCGTCCTCGACCTCGCCCCACCCGGCAGGCGGGGCCGCGCCGGACTGGCGGCGACCGCCGCCAACATGGGCGGCCTGGGTCTTGGCCCCCTCGTGTCCGGCATCCTCGCCCAGTACGCCCCGGCGCCGCTCAAGCTCCCGTTCGCCGTCCACCTGGGGCTCCTCGCCGTCGCCACCCTGACCGTCCTGCTGCTCCCCGAGACCGTGCCCAAGCGCGACCCGCGGCCGTCGCTGCGGCCCCAGGGCATGACCGTCCCGCCGGAGGTGCGCGGGGTCTTCGGACCGTGCGCCCTGGCGGCCTTCGCCGGCTTCTCCGTGCTCGGCCTGTTCACGGCCGTGGCCCCGGCCTTCCTCGACCAGACGCTCGGGGAGCACAACCTGGCGGTCGCCGGTGCCGTCGTCTTCTGCGTGTTCTGCGCCTCGACCTGCGGACAGCTCCTCATGGGCCGGATCGGCTCCCGCAGAGCCCTGCCCTGGGGCTGCGCAGTGCTCGTCGCCGGACTGCTCCTCATCGGCGCCTCGCTGCTCCTGAAGTCCTTCCCGCTCCTGCTGATCGGGGCGGCCACCGGCGGCGTGGGTCAGGGGATGGCGTTCCGCGCGGGACTCACCGAGGTCAGCTCCGCGGCCCCCGAGACCCACCAGGGCGCCACCATCTCGGCGTTCTTCGTCGTCGCGTACATCGGGATCTCGCTGCCGGTCGTCGCAGTGGGCGCGATGACGCTGGCGCTGAGCCTGCGCGGTGCCGGGCTGGTGTTCACCGGGTGCGCGGTGCTGCTCGTGGCGGCGGTGGGGGCGTGGCTGCGGCACAACCTGCCTCCGGAGCCGGCGCAGGCGTGACAGCGGATGAACGTCTCGTCGTCCACCGGCGTCATAGGAGAAACCGCCGGCGAAGGTGAGAGGCCCAGATGAGACCCGCCCGTTCCGCACACCGTTTTCCGCTGCCGCGCCTGGTGCTGGTCGCGGCGCTCGGCTGGGCGGCCGCCGCCTGCCAGGGGCAGGCCCGGCCCAGCCCGGCCGAACAGGCCGGGAGCACCGCCTGGACGGAGCCCTCCGCGTACACCTACACCCTGACGTCGACCGGGGGAGAGCGGCTGCTGATCGGCACGTTCCGGGTGACCGTACGCGACCGGAAGGTGGCACACGCGGTGGGGCTGGACGAGCAGGGCCGCGCCGTGGTGCGCCGGGCGCCGGACGCGGTGCCCACCCTCGGCGGACTGCTGAAGGAGCTGGCCGAGGCGCGGCGCGACGGCGCGGACACGGCGGAGGTGCGGTACGCGGGCGCCGGGCACCCACTGCGGATCACCCTGGACCGGTCGGCGGACGCCGTCGACGACGAGGCGCGGTACGTGATCAGCGACTACGCCGTCACCGGCGGGCGATGACGAGCGACCGTCAGGTGACCGTCACTTGAAATAGACGAGAACCCGCCCCGCGTTGCCCGAATCGACCTCACGGCGGACGTACAGCCTCCTGATCTGCTTCTGGTCGAGGAACGCCAGCACGCGCTCCTTGAGCCGGCCCGACCCCTTGCCCGGGATGATCTCCACGACCGTCTCACCCGAGTGGTTGGCCCTGAACAGGAACTGCCGCAGCGCGAGTTCGATGTCGCGGTTGTTGCGGAAGATCGGATGGAGATCGAGCGACATCATGCGGGCCTCCTCGGTGCGCGGGACGAACATACACCTTGTGACTGAGGGTCACGGAATGACGTAGAGTGACGGGAAGGGGTGCGGAGGGGGAGAGGCGTGACGCCGGAGACAGTGCGGTTCGCGGTGCTCGGACCCGTCCGTGCCTGGCGGGCGGACACGGAGCTCGACCTCGGCGGCCCGCGGGAACGGGCGCTGCTGGCCCTGTTGCTGGTCCGTGCAGGTCAGCCGGTCGGGACGGCCGAGATCATCGACGTGCTGTGGGGCCCGAGCCCACCCGGTACCGCCCTCAGCATGGTCCGTCGGCACGTCGGTTCCCTGCGCCGCCTGCTGGAGCCGGGGCTCCCCGCCCGGGGCGCGGGCCGCTGGCTGCTCCGGGGCGCCGGCGGCTACCGGATGGTCACCGACAGTCACTCCCTGGACCTGCTGCGGTTCCGCGCGCTGCTGGACGAGGGCCGCCGGGCCGCCGCCGCGGGGGACCCGGCGCGGGCCACGGAACTGCTCACCGGCTCCCTGTCCCGGTGGCAGGGCCCCGCCGCCACCGGAATCCCCGCCGAGGTACGCGCCCACGCGGCGTTCGGCACTCTGGACCGTGAGTACCTGGCGGCCCTGAAGGACGCCGCCGACGCCGCGCTCGGCGCCGGCCTGCCCGCCACGGTCCTGCCCCGGCTCCGCGCGGCGGCGGCGGACCACCCGCTCGACGAACCGCTCCTGGCCCGGCTGATGCTCACCCTCTCGGCCACCGGCGCACGGGCCGAGGCACTGGCCGCCTACCGCGCCGTGGCGTCCCGGCTCGCCGACGAGCTGGGCATGGACCCCGGAGCGGAACTGCGCGACGCCCACACCGCCGTGCTCGGCCGCACACCCCCCTCGGCCCCCGGAGCACCCTCCACCGGGACGCACGACGGCGGGGGACCGGCGAACACCCCTCCCACCGTCCAGCAGGCGGTCCTTGTACCCGCCCAACTCCCCTACGACCTGGACACCTTCACCGGCCGCCGGGCCGAACTCGGCCAGGCGCTCGACCTGTTGTCGAGCAGCACGGGGGCCGCCGACACGGTCGTCGTCAACGCGATCGGCGGGATGGCCGGTGTCGGCAAGACCACGCTCGCCGTGCACTGGGCGCACCGGGTCAGCGACCGCTACCCGGACGGACAGCTCTACGTCAACCTGCGCGGCTTCGACCCGTCCGGCGCCGTCATGTCACCCGCCGAAGCCGTCCGCGGCTTCCTGGACACGCTGGGAGTGCCCCCCGAGCGGGTCCCGCGCGACCTCGACGCCCAGACCGCCCTGTACCGCGACATGCTCGCCGGCCGCCGCTTCCTGATCCTGCTGGACAACGCCCGGGACACCGAGCACGTACGGCCGCTGCTGCCCGCCGCGCCCGGCTGCCTCACCATCGTCACCAGCCGCGACCAGCTCACCGACCTGGTGACGGCGCACGGAGCCCACGCCCTCACCCTGCGGCCCCTCGACGTGGCGGAGGCACGCGAACTCCTCGTCCGCCGCCTGGGCGGCGAGCGCACCGTCGCCGAGCCGGACGCCGTCGCCGAGATCACCGCACTGTGCGCCGGACTGCCCCTGGCGCTCGCCTGCGTCGCCGCCCGTGCGGCCACCCACCCGCACTTCTCCCTGTCGGCCGTCGCCGCCGAACTCCGTGAGGCCCACGGCAGCCTCGACGCCTTCAGCAGGGCCGACACGTCCGCCGACGTCGGCGCGGTCTTCTCCTGGTCCTCCCGCGCCCTCTCACCCGCAGCCGCCCGCCTGTTCGGGCTGCTCGGCCTGCACCCCGGCCCGGACGTCACGGCACCCGCCGCGGCCGCCCTCGCCGGGCTCACCGTACCGGCCGCACGCGCACTGCTGACCGAACTGAGCCGGCTGCACCTCATCAACGAGCACACCCCGGGCCGCTACGCCTTCCACGACCTGCTGCGCGCCCACGCCGCCGAACTGGCCCACGCCGAGCACGACGGCCCCGCCCGCCGGGCCGCCGTGGACCGGCTGTCCGGGTTCTACCTGCACACGGCACACACCGCCGGTCTGCTGATCGCGCCCTACGCGGACGGGATACCGCCCGGCCCGGCACCCGAGGACACCCGCCCCGAGCCGCTCGCCGACGACGAGCGGGCCCTGGCCTGGCTCACCGCCGAGCACGCCGTGCTGCTCGCGGTCGTCCACGCGGCCGCGCACTCCGGTGCGGACCGCCTGGCCTGCCTGCTCGTGTCGTCCCTCGAACGGTACTTCGACCGGCAGGGGCACTGGCACGACTGGGTGGCCGTCCAGCACACCGCTCACACCGCGGCGCTGCGCCTCGCCGACCCCGTCCTCGAAGCCCACAGCGTCCGTGGCCTGGCCCGCGCCGAGGGCCGGCTGAACCTGCCCGACGAAGCCGCCGTCCACCTCGCACGCGCCCTGGAACTCTTCACCGGGCTCGGGGACGACGCAGGCCGGGCCAGCGTCCACCGCAGCCTCGCCTGGGAGGCCGAGCAGCGCGGCGACCTGCACGGCGCGCTGCGGCACGACCAGTTGGCGCTCGACGTGCTCCGCGCCACGGGCAGCCCGGCCGCTCGGGCCTCCGCCCTCAACGCGGTCGGCTGGTCCCACGCGACGCTCGGGGAGTACCGGCAGGCCCTGGACCACTGCTCCGAGGCCCTGGCCATGCTGGAGGAGCTGGGCGACCCCGTCGGGCAGGCCGCCACCTGGGACAGCATCGCCTACGCCCACCACCACCTCGGCGACCATCCGCGGGCCCTCGCCGGCTACCGCCGGGCGCTCGCCCTCTACCAGGAGGCGGGCGTACCGGCCGAGGAGGCCGGCTCCCTGGTCCGCATCGGCGACGTCCACCGCGCCACCGGCGACCACGATGCCGCCCGGGCCGCCTGGCGGAGCGCCCTCGCCCTCTACACCGAGCTGTCCCACCCCGATGCCGAGCGCATCGGGGCCCGGCTCGCGGAATCCTGAGCGGTGTCGCCCCGCCGGGGTTGCCGGAGGAGTATGGAGGGTGAGCGAGCGAAGGGGGCCGTCATGGGAAACGGAGCCTCGGAGTACGACGAAGGGCTGTACTCGCACACGCCCTCCCAGGCCGAGGGCGAGCGCGACGAGCCGACCGAACGTACCGGCGTGGAACAGCACCCGGACGTCCCCCGGTCCGAGCCGTCCCAGGCCGAGGGCGAGCGGGTGCAGGACACCGGAAGGGCCTGACACACCGGCACAGGAGCCGGCGGGCCGGGGCACGCGGTCGCGCGCACCCCGGCCCGCCGGCTCCTGTGCCGAGCGCCTGGTCCCCGACGGCCGGCCGCGGTCAGGCGGCGGCCGACGGGCGGATGTTCTGGTTGAGCCGGAACAGGTTCGTCGGGTCGTAGGCGTCCTTGACCGCGACGAGCCGCTCGCGCACCCCCTCGGGATACGCGGCGCGCACCTTGTCCTCGGCGCCGTCACCGGTGAAGTTGACGTACGTCGTGCCACGGCCGTGCCGCGCGATGTCGTCACGGGTGGCGCGCGCCCAGGCGACGTGCGCGTCGAAGCCCGCCGCGTCGGGGGAGCGCGCGATCACGTTGCACAGCATGCCCTGCTCGCGCTGGCTGAACGCGGTGGCGTCGGCGGGCACGCGGGCGAAGGCACCGCCGAGCTGATGCAGATGCAGCTCGCTGGACGGCGTCGGCGTCTCCCGGTGGTGGCGCAGTACGGACTCCAGGGCGGTGTCGGAGGGGTCGATGAACGCCGAGGTGAAGTAGTTGTGGGCACCGGCCGTCCACAGCGGGTCGATCAGCGACTGCATCGCGGTGTACGGCATGGGGCCCATGACGTCGGCGAGGGGCGTGCCCAGCTTCCGCAGCGGGGCCACGGCCGTCTCGCCGGTCGCGAGGTCGCCCGCGTACATGCCCAGCAGCGCGACGATCCGGGTGCCGTGGACCTCCTCCGGCAGGAACGGCAGGGGTGGTGCCGTCGTCAGGTTGACCAGGGTCGTCAGGTCGTCGGGCATGTCCCCGGTCAGCTCGCGCCAGCCCGTGACCACCTGCCGGGCCTGTTCCGCGGGATAGACGATCAGGCCGCCCAGGATCTGCGGGCCCACCGGGTGCAGTCGGTACTCGAAGGAGGTGACGATCCCGAAGTTGCCGCCGCCGCCCCGCAGGGCCCAGAACAGCTCGGAGTGCTCCGTCGGGTCTGCGCGCACCACCCGGCCGTCCGCGGTGACGACCTCGGCCGCCGTCAGGTTGTCGGAGGCCAGCCCGTGCCGCCGCAGCAGCCAGCCCACCCCGCCGCCGAGCGTGAAGCCGGCGATACCCGTGCTGGACACCAGCCCACCGGTCACGGCGAGGCCGAAGGCCTGCGTCTCGTGGTCGAGGTCGCCCCAGGTCATGCCCGCCTGGGCGACCACCCGCCGGCGTACGGGGTCGACGAGGGCGCCCTTCATCCGCGACAGGTCGATGACGATGCCGTCGTCGCAGGTGGAGAACCCGGCGATGCTGTGGGCGCCACCGCGCACGGCGAGGGGCAGGTCCTGGCTGCGGGCGAACTCCACGGCGCGGATGACGTCCGCGGTCCCGGCGCAGCACACGACGAGCGCCGGGTGCTTGTCGTGCGCCCCGTTCCAGACGGCGCGGGCCTCGTCGTACCCGGCGTCGTCCGGGCGGACGACGCTGCCGCGCAGACCCGCTTCCAGTTCGGCGATGGTGGCGTCGCCCAGGACGCCCCGTGCGGTGTCGATGGACATGGTCGGCTCCTCGTGTCGAATGTGCTCTGACCGACACCAAGGACCGTAGGCAGCGGCTCTTAGCACTCACTCAGCAGCCGCTTTGCGGGCTGGTTCCGGCGGCACCGCGCGCCGCAGCAGGGCGGGGCCCCGGGTGTCGCCGAGCCGTGCGAAGAGGTCACCGGCCCAGTCGGCCGCCGCCCGGGCGTCCTCGCGCTCGCCCGCCTGCGACAGCAGCCGCGCCAGCATCAGGCCGACCCAGCCCGCCGCGGAGGTCGACCCGGCGACGTGCTCCAGGCGCCGGGCGCGGTCCAGGAGGCGGCGGGCGCGCCCCGTGTCCCCGGCCTGCCGGGCCACGAGCCCCAGGTGCAGCAGGCTGTTGACGGTGCCCGGGATGTCGTCGGTCTCCTCGAAGCCGGCGAGGACCCGGGCCAGCGTCGCCCGGGCGGCCTCGGTGTCGCCCTCGGCCAGGTGCAGCAGGCCGAGGCAGCCGAGGGTGATGCCCTCCTCCCGGCGGTCGCCGAGCCGGCCCCGGATCGCGAGGGCCGCGTCCAGGCACTTGCGCGCCGCGTCGAAGTCGCCGCGGCCCCGGTGGATGTTCCCGAGCGCGTTGAGCGCGAGGGACTCGCCGTGCGGGTCGTCGAGCGCGCGGAAGCGGTCGGCGGCCTGCTCGGCAGCCGCGGCGGCGGCGCCGGTGTCGCCGTCGAGGCGGCTCGCCCACGCGAGGTTCACCAGGGCGTAGCCCCGGGCGCGGGACGGGCCGACCGCGCGGCCGGCGAGCACCGTCTCCTCGAAGAACAGCGACACCTGCCCGGCCGCCGCGTCGTCCTGGACCGCATAACCCGGTGTCATGACGGGGAAGAACCGCTCGCTCGCGGAGTCGACCTCGTCGAGCAGGCGCAGCCCGGCCGTACAGGCGTCGCGGGCGGCGGCGCCCTGGCCGCGGCAGACGGCCCAGACGCCCTCCAGCTGTGCGGCGGCGGCCGACACCGACGGGTCGCCCGCCTCCTCGGCGAGCGCACGGGCCAGGTCGAGGGCGGTGCGGGCGCGGTCCGGGGTGCCGCGCATCCACAGCAGGACGGCCTGCTGGCAGTGGGCGTACGCGAGCGCCGCCGGGTCCCGGCGCAGCCGGTGGATGGCGACGATCTGCTCGGCGATGTCCTCGAGCGGGGCTCCGTCCCCGAGCCGGATCGCCAGCACGGCCTGGCCCATCAGCGCCCTAGCCCGCTGCGGCGTCGGCTCGGGCGCCGCGGCCAGGGTGTCGTCGAGCCAGCAGCGGCCCTCGGCGAGCCGTCCCCGTTCCGGCCAGAACGACCGCAGGGCGACGGCGAGGCGCAGCGCGTCGGCCGGTTCGTGGCGCAGGAAGGAGCGCAGGGCGGCCCGCAGGTTGCCGTAGTCGGTCTCCAGTTCCAGCGAGGTCGCGCCCGACACCCCGGTGGCCCGCTCGTGGTCCCGCGACTCGGCGAGGGCCAGGTAGTGGCGCCGGTGCCGGGCCTCGGTGGCCGCGTCCTCCCCGGCGGCCCGCAGCCGTTCCGCGGCGTACTGCCGGATGGTCTCCAGCAGCCGGTAGCGGACCTCGTCCTGCCGGGGTTCCACCCACACCAGGGACTTGTCGGCCAGCCGGCCGAGGAGATCCAGCACCGGGACCGTGGGGGAGCCGTCCGCGCACACCTCCTCGGCCGCGACGAGGGAGAAGCCGCCCGAGAAGACCGCGAGCCGCCGGAACAGGCGCCGCTCGTCGTCGTCGAGCAGCCGGTGGCTCCACTCCAGGGTCGCCAGCAGCGTCTGCTGGCGGGTCGCGCCGTACCGGCTCCCGCGGCCGAGCAGGGCCAGCGCGTCGTCGAGCCGTTCGGCGATCTGCAGCGGGGCCAGCACGTGCACCCGGGCCGCCGCGAGCTCCAGGGCCAGCGGCATTCCGTCGAGCCGGAAGCAGATCTGGGCCACGGCCGCCGCGTTGCCCGGGGTCAGCGCGAAGCCGGGGGCCGCGTCCGCGGCCCGCTCCACGAACAGCCGTACGGACGCGAAGCGGCCCAGCTCCTCCACGGACGGCAGCCGACGCGGGTCCGGCAGCTCCAGCGAGGGCACCCGGAATGTGCACTCCCCGTAGCTGTGCAGCGACTCGCGGCTGGTCGCCAGCACATGGACGCCGGGGCAGCGGGCCAGCACCTGCGAGGCCAGCGCGGCACTCGCGTCGATCAGGTGCTCGCAGTTGTCCAGCACCAGCAGAGTCTCCCGGCCGGCGAGCTGTGCGACCAGCGCGTCGCGCGCGGCCCCGGTCGGCGGGAGGTGCAGCCCCAGGGCGGCCGCCACCGCCTCGGGCAGCAGGTGCGGTTCGGCGAGACCGCCGAGGTCCACGAACCACGCCCCGTCCCGGAAGCCGTCGACCCGGCGGGCCGCCACGGCGAGCGCGAGCCGGGTCTTGCCGCAGCCGCCGGCTCCGGTAAGGGTCAGCAGCCTGCTCCGCCCCAGCAGCCGTGCCACCTCGGCCATCTCCCGCTCACGGCCCACCAGGGCCGTCGCCGGCGCGGGCAGGTTGTGCCGCGGAGGCCGCGGGCGCGGGTCCGGGGCCTCGACCGAGTCGGTCAGCAGTTCCCGGTACAGCCGGCGGGTCCGCGGGTCGGGATCGGCGCCGGTGGCCTCGCCGAGCGTGTCCCGCAGCCGCTCGTAGACGGCCAGCGCCTCGGGGCGCCGTCCCGCGTCGGCCAGGACCCGCATGAGGGCCCGGTGGCCGGGTTCGTGGAGCGGGTCCCGAGCGGTCAGGACCCGCAGCACGTCGACGGCCTCGTCCGTACGGTGCTCGTGCTCCAGAGCCTCGCCCAGGCCCAGCCGCAGCGCGGTGAGCCGGGTCTCCAGGGCCCCCGCGGCCTCGTCCGCCCAGGGCTCGTAGCGGTCCTCGGGCAGCAGCCCGGTGGCGGCCAGGGCGAGCGCGGCGCGGTGGTCGGCCACCCCGCCGCCGTCCGAGGCCCGCCGTGCCGCGGCGTCGAACGCGTCGAGGTCGATCCGCACCCCGCCGTCACCGTCGTCGCCGCCGAGCAGGACCATGTCGTCGCGGAGCACCACGACCTCGCCCCGCGCGCCCGCGGACGCCAGGGCCCGGCGTACGGCGTGCAGCACCTGGTGGAGGTTGTTCGCGGCGGCCGCCCGGTCGAGCTCGGGCCACAGCAGGTCGTAGATCCGCTCCCGGTGCATCCGGTGCCCCGGTGCGAGGGACAGCAGTTTCAACAGGCTACGGGCCTTGCGCAGGCGCCACGCCCCGGCGGCGACCGGGCGGCCCTCGACCGTCACGGCGAACCCGCCGAGGAGCCGGATGCACACGTCCTCGCCCATCGCTGCCCTCAGCAGCAGGCTACCGCCGGATCTCGGCCGGGACCCGGGGACGGGTGCCGTGAGCCCACCCTTCACCCTTCCCCGCAGTGCCCCCTCAGCGCCCCGGTGCCCCCGCCCGCAGGCCGTCCATGACCAGGTCGAGCAGCCGGGTGGCGCGGGGGCGCCAGTCGTCGTGGGGGTCGAGCTGCCACAGGCCCGCGATGGCGATGAGGAAGTCCTCGGCGGTGACGCCGGGGCGGATGGTGCCGGCCTCCTCGTTGGCGCGGAGCAGGAGTCCGGCCGCGGCGGCCACCGGTGTGGGGGAGGGCTTCGCCGGTCCGCCGGGGGCGCCGGTGACCAGTCGTATCGCGTCGGCGAGACCGGCCTTGGCCATGGCGAACTCGGCGAGCCGGTCCATCCAGGCGCGCAGGGCGAGGTCGGGCGGCCGGGTGCCGAGCAGCAGGGGCGCGGCGTCGGCGACCTGCTGCATCTCGTGCCGGTAGATCTCCAGGACGAGCGCCTCGCGGTTGGGGAAGTTGCGGTAGAACGTGCCCTGCCCGACGCCCGCCTTCTTGGCGATCGTGCTCAGAGGGGCGCCGGCGCAGCGGGTCAGCTCGGTGAGTGCCACGTCCAGGATGCGCTCACGGTTGCGCTGGGCGTCCGAGCGCAGGGGTGCGCCCTTCTTCTGCTGCACTCGTCCTCCTCGCGGGTCCGTGGCCGAACCCTGTCCTTGCTAAGCGGACAGCTGTCCGGTAGGTTTCCGGGTAACGGACAGCTGTCCGGATACGTCCACGATAGCCGTGGACACGGCCCCGCGGCAGCCGTCGGCTGCCCCCTCGGCCCCCGCACCGCACCGCGCACAGCCGTTTCGCTCCCGCACCGTCCACGGAAGACCGGCACACCGGACCGCCGGACAACCCCCCATCTGTCCTGGAAACGCGAAAGAAGCTGCTCATGGCCCGATCGACGTCCAGTGTCATCACCCTGAACATCAACGGAGAGAAGTTCACACTGCCCGTCGACCACCGCACCACGCTGCTCGACGCGCTGCGCGAGCGCCTCGATCTGACCGGCACCAAGAAGGGCTGCGACCAAGGGCAGTGCGGCGCCTGCACCGTGCTGCTCGACGGGCGCAGGTCCGTCGCCTGCCTGCAACTGGCCGTGGCCGCCGAGGGCCGGGAGATCACCACCATCGAGGGCGTGGCCGACGGCGACCGACTGCACCCGGTGCAGGAGGCGTTCCTCGATCTGGACGGCTTCCAGTGCGGCTACTGCACACCTGGTCAGATCTGTTCGGCCATCGGGATGATCGAGGAACACGCGGCCGGCTGGCCCAGCGCCGCCACCGGCGACGTCCGGCCCGAGGCGGGGCCACCACCCCTGACCGCCGAGGAGATCCGCGAGCGGATGAGCGGCAACCTGTGCCGCTGCGGCGCCTACGTCTCCATCGTCGAGGCGGTGGCCCGGGCGGCGGCCGCGACGGCGGGGAGTGCGGCGGCGCACGGCGGATCCGCCACGCAGGGCGAGGAGGCCGTGGCATGAGGGAGTTCGACTACGAGCGTGCCCACGACGTCGCCGGCGCCGTCGCGCTGCTGGGCGCGGACCCGGACACCCGCTTCCTCGGCGGCGGCACCAACCTCGTCGACCTCATGAAGACCGGCGTGGAACGCCCCGCCAGGCTCGTCGACATCCGCGAACTCCCGCTCGACGAGATCGAGTCGACGCCTGAGGGCGGCCTGCGCATCGGCGCCACGGTCACCAACGGCGACCTGGCCGCCCACCCCGAGGTCAGGCGCCGCTACCCGGCGCTCGCCCAGGCGGTGCTCGCCGGCGCCTCGGGGCAGCTGCGCAACATGGCCACGGTCGGCGGCAACCTGCTGCAGCGCACCCGCTGCGGCTACTTCACCGACATCACCAAACCCTGCAACAAGCGCGCCCCCGGCAGCGGTTGCCCGGCCGTCCAGGGCGAGCACCACAACCACGCGATCCTCGGCGCGAGCGACCACTGCGTGGCCGTACATCCCTCGGACATGGGCGTCGCTCTCGCCGCCTTCGACGCCGTCGTCCACTACGAGACGGCCGAGGGACCGGGCGCATCACCGATCAGCGCCTTCTACCTGCCCGTCGGCGACACCCCGCACATCGAGACGGCCCTGCCGCCGGGCGCGCTGATCACCGGAGTCGTCCTGCCGCCCGCCCCGGTCGCCGCCCGCTCCCGCTACCGCAAGGTCCGCGAGCGCGCCTCATACGCCTTCGCCATCGGCTCCGTCGCCGCCGCGCTCGACGTCCACGACGGCACCGTCCGCGACGCTCGCCTGGCCCTCGGCGCCGTCGCCTCCCACCCGTGGCGCGCCCTGGCCGCCGAACGCGTCCTGACCGGCGCGCCGGCCGACGCCGCCACCTTCGCCGCAGCCGCGGACGCCGAACTCGCCGCGGCCCGGCCGCTGCCGCACAACGGATACAAGGTGACCCTCATGCGCAATCTCCTGGTGGCCGTGCTCACCGAACTCGCCGAGGAGGCCGCCCGATGACCACCACCACCGCGACGGCCGCGCCGACGCGCTCCGTCGGCACCGGCCACACCCGGGTGGAGGGCCGGGACAAGGTCACCGGCGCGGCCCGCTACGCCGGGGAGATCCCCTTCGCCGACCTCGCGCACGGCTGGCTGGTGCTGTCCACCGTCGCCCGCGGCCGCATCACCGCCCTCGACACCGAGCCCGTCCTCGCCATGCCGGGCGTCCTCGCCGTCCTGGACCACCGCAACGCCCCCCGCGTCGACACCGACTACATCGGCCTGCTGGGCACGCGCCCGGACCCGACCTGCGCCGCCTTCCAGCACGACCGGGTGCCGTACCTGGGCTGGCCCGTGGCACTGGTCGTCGCCGAGACGTCCGAACAGGCCAGGGAAGCCGCCGAATCCCTCGTGGTGCACTACGAACAGGAGCCCCACGACGTCGACTTCACCGGCGACCACCCGGACGCCTACCCGCTGGACAACCACGGCCCCGCGGTCACCGGCAAGGGCGACCTCGACGCCGAACTGGCCGCCTCCGCCGTGGTCGTCGACGCCGAGTACAGCACCCCCGAAGAGCACCACAACATGATGGAGCCGCACGCGGCCACCGCCCGCTGGGAGGACGGCCGGCTCGAACTGGTCGACTCCAACCAGGGCGCCACCTGGGTCGTCGGTGAACTCGCCAAACTCTTCTCGCTCGACCCGGCCTCCGTGCGCGTACGCTCCGAGCACGTCGGCGGCGGCTTCGGCAGCAAGGGCGTCCGCGTCCACCAGGTGACCGCCGTGATGGCCGCGACCGTCCTGCGGCGCCCGGTCCGGGTGGTCCTGACCCGCCGCCAGATGTTCTCCCTGGCCGGTTACCGCAGCCCCACCACCCAGCGCCTCAGGCTCGGCGCCGACGCCGACGGACGGCTGCGCGCCCTGGAGCACCGCTCGCTGAGCGTCACCTCCACCGTGCACGAGTTCATCGAGTCGAGCGCCGGGGCGTCCCGGGCGATGTACGACGCCGACGCCCACCACACGGCCAACCGCGTCGTACGGCTCGACGTGCCGACCCCGACCTGGATGCGGGCGCCGGGCGAGGCGCCGGGGTCTTTCGCGCTGGAGTCGGCGTTCGACGAACTCGCCGAGAAGTGCGGCCTCGACCCGATCGAGCTGCGCCTGCGCAACGAGCCCGACCGGGGCCCGGTCTCCGGTCTGCCGTTCGCCGGCCGCAACCTGCCCGCCTGCTTCCGCGAGGGCGCCCGCAGGTTCGGCTGGGCGGACCGGGACCCGCGCCCCCGGCAGCGCCGGGACGGCCGCTGGCTGCTCGGCACCGGCACCGCCGCCGCCTCCTTCCCGGCGGGCGCCGCGCCGTCCACGGCCGCCGTGACCGCCCACCCGGACGGCACCTACACCGTCAGGATCTCCGCGGCCGACATCGGCACCGGCGCCCGTACGGCCCTCACCCTGGTGGCGGCGGACGCCCTGCACACCACCCCGGACCGGGTCCAAGTCCGCATCGGTGACAGCGACTTCGGGCCCGCCATGATCGCGGGCGGTTCCATGGGCACCCGCTCCTGGTCCTGGGCGGTCACCGCCGCGGCCGACGAACTGCGCGACCGGCTGGCGCTCGGCGCCGAGATCCCCGCCGACGGGATCACGGTGCGGTCGGACACCACCGCGGCCATCGGCGCCCTGTCCGCCGCCGAACGCCACTCCTACGGGGCGCAGTTCGCCGAGGTGGCCGTCGACGTGGCCACCGGCGAGGTGCGCGTGCGGCGGATGCTCGGCATCTTCGCCGCGGGCCGGATCGTCAACCCGCTCACCGCGCGCGGCCAGTTCACGGGCGGCATGATCTGGGGCATCTCCATGGCCCTGCACGAGGAGGCCGTCAGGGACCGCGCCTCGGGCGGTCACGTGGGCGCCGACCTCGCCGGCTACCACGTGGCCACGAACGCCGACGTGCCCTTCGTGGAGGCCGACTGGATCGAGGACCACGACCCGAGCGACCCCGTCGGGATCAAGGGCATCGGCGAGATCGGCATCGTCGGCGCGGCGGCCGCCGTCGCCAACGCGGTCTGGCACGCGACCGGTGTACGCCACCGGGCCCTGCCGATCCGGCCGGACCGCGTCATCGAGGAGGGAGCCCCCGGTGCTTGACGTCGCCGAGGAGCTGCTGCGCTGGACCGCGGAGGGCCGGGACTTCGCCGTGGCCACCGTGCTCGCGGTGGGCGGCAGCGCGCCGCGCGGCCCCGGCGCCGCCCTCGCGGTCGACGGCGCGGGCACCGTCGTCGGCTCGGTCTCCGGCGGCTGCGTCGAGGGCGCGGTCTACGACCTGTGCCAGGAGGCGCTCCGGACCGGCGAGGCCCTCACCGAGCGCTTCGGCTACAGCGACGACGACGCCTTCGCCGTGGGGCTGACCTGCGGCGGCACGATCGAGGTGCTGATCACGCCGGTGCGCGGCCGCACACCGGTCCGCACCGTCCTGACGTCGGCGCTGTCGGCCGCCGCCCGGGGCGAGCGGGCGGCCCTGGCCCGGGTCGCCCGCGGCCCGGCCGAACTCCTCGGCCGCGCCCTGCTGATCCGCGAGGACGGCACGTACGAGGGCGGGCTTGGCGGCCACCCGGAGCTGGACCGGACGGCGGCGGCCGAGGCGCGGGCCCTGCTGGAGGCGGGGCGCACCGGCACGGTGGAGGTGTCTGCGGACGGGTCGCACTGCCCCGGCGGTCTCACCCTGCTGGTCGAGTCGCGGGTACCGCCCCCGCGGATGATCGTCTTCGGCGCGGTGGACTTCGCGTCGGCGCTGGCGCGTGCGGGCAAGTTCCTCGGCTACCACGTGACCGTCTGCGACGCCCGCCCCGTCTTCGCCACCCGGGCCCGCTTCCCGGACGCGGACGAGGTCGTCGTCGACTGGCCGCACCGCTACCTGCGGCGCACCCGGACCGACACCCGCACCGTCCTGTGCGTGCTCACCCACGACCCGAAGTTCGACGTACCCCTGCTCAGGACGGCCCTCGCGATGCCGGTCTCCTTCGTCGGCGCGATGGGCTCCCGCCGCACCCACGAGGAACGCAACCGGCGGCTGCGCGAGGAGGGCGTGACGGAGCGTCAACTGGCCCGTTTGCGTTCCCCGATCGGCCTCGATCTCGGCGCCCGCACCCCGGAGGAGACCGCCCTGTCCATCACGGCCGAGATCGTCGCCGCCCGCCGGGGCGGCACGGGCGTCCCCCTCACCGGTGCGACGACCCCCATCCACCGCGACCGCCCACCCGACGAGGGGGCGACGGCGGCCTGAACCGGCGGAGGTGGCCCGCCGGGGGCCGGCCGGGCGGAGGCGACGTCGTCGGGGGTGGGCGCCGCGGTCGACGGAGACGAGCTCACCGTTCCGCTCCAGGCTGACCCGCGCCCACACACAGATCGGGCCGTCGCCCGGTTCGCTGTCGGGGGCCTCCTGCACGACGCCGAAGACGTTCTTGTCGATGCCGAAATCGTTGCCGGTCCACTGGAGTCGTCGACGATGCCGTCCAGGTCGGCGAAGAACGGGTCGCTGCGCAGCCCGGCGCTGAGGCGGCAGCCGCCGCTCTCCACGACGTTCGGTTCCGCCCCGAACGCGACCGCCGCGTCCTCGACGACGGCCTGCCCCGCCGGCCGCGTGCTCGCGCGCCCGGTCGCCGGTCGCCCGGTGCACGTTCCTGCCCAACGTCCCGTGTCCGCCCGCCCCGCGTCTTCCTGCCCGCGTCGGCCCGGCGCTCCGGCCTCCCGTGCGCGCAGGCCGGCTCTCAGCGGTCGGCGAGGGGCCGGAACTGGCCGTCGCCGGGGGCGAGTCCGTCGACGCCGCCGCGTTCGAGGGCGACGGCGCGTAGCGCAAGAAGACGACACCTCATGACACCGTGAGCGCAAGAAATTGCGCTCCTTGCGTCAGCTTGTGAAGCGTCTGACGTAACGCCTGCGTCCTCGGGGCGCCCGGACGCCGGTCCCCTGGGCGGGGAGGGGTATCGGCCACCCCTCCGCCCCTGCTCGGATCCGCGCGCCACCCGTGAAATTGGTGTCGCCCGCACAGTAGACGGGCCTATGCGCCTCTGCAATATTGCGATGAACCACTGCAAGAACACGCGCATGCTCGCACGCTCTCCTCCGGGGATCGTGCGTCCGCTCTGCCCAGGAACGAGCCGCCCCCGCCGCCCCTACCGGCGCGCGCACCTCCGCAGGAGGACACCGCATGATTCGACACAAGCCACGAACCTGGAGGCGACGAACGGCGACCGCCGCGCTCGCCTCCGCCGTCACGGTTCTGGGCATGCCCGCCGTCGGCGCCCACGCGGCCGGCGGGCCCAACGCCGCCGCCGACGCCGTGACCAGGGCGGGCAGCGCCCTGCGCGCACACTCGGCCGCGAACGTCACCGACGGCGACGCCGGCACCTACTGGCAGGCCGGGAAGAAGTCGGCCCAGTGGGTGCAGACCGACCTCGGACGGCCCGAGCGGGTCCGCCAGGTCGTGCTGCGCCTGCCCGAGCACTGGCAGACCCGCAGGCAGACGCTGGCGCTCCAGGGCAGCCCCGACGGGAAGACCTTCGCCACGCTCAAGTCCTCGGCGCAGTACGTCTTCAGCCCCGGCGACGGCAACACGGTGAAGATCTCCTTCCCCGCGACCCTCGCCCGGTACGTACGGGCGGACTTCAGCCGCAACTCGGTCGCCGCCACCGCGCAGCTCGGCGAGATGCAGGTCCTCACGACCGCCGCCTCGACCCCCGACCTCGCCCAGGGCAAGCCCTTCACGGAGAGCGGGCACGCCGACGTCTACGGCGCGGCGAACGCCGGTGACGGCAACCGCGACACCTACTGGGAGAGCAGGAACAACGCCTTCCCGCAGTGGCTCCAGGTCGACCTCGGTTCCTCGGTCAAGGTGAACCAGGTGACACTGCGGCTGCCCGGCGGCTGGCCGAGCCGCAGCCAGACACTCAAGATCCAGGGCTCCACCGACAACCAGAACTTCACCGACCTGACGGCCTCGAAGGCGTACACCTTCGACAGCGGCAACGAGCAGTCGGCCACCATCGGTTTCGACACCACCACGACGCGGTACGTGCGCGCGCTGTTCACCGCCAACACCGGCTGGCCCGCCGGGCAGGCGTCCGAGCTGGAGGTCTACGGCCCCGCGACCGGTGACACCCAGGCACCCACCGCGCCGTCGCGTCTCGGCTACACCGAGCCGGCCACCGGGCAGATCAAGCTGACCTGGAGCGCGGCCACCGACGACACCGCCGTGACCGGCTACGACGTCTACGCGAACGGCCAGTTGCGGGCGAGCGTCGCCGGAAACGCCCTGACCTACACCGACACCCAGCCGGCCGGCAGCGACATCACCTACTACGTGCGGGCGAAGGACGCGGCGGGCAACGTCTCGGCCAACAGCAACAGCGTCACCCGCAAGGGATCCGGCGGCGACACCCAGGCCCCCACGGCGCCGGGCAACCTCGCCTGCACGCAGTCCGGCGGCGACGTGAAGCTCACCTGGCAGGCGTCGAGCGACAACGTCAAGGTCACCGGCTACGACATCTACGCCGACAACAAGCTCCTCAAGTCCGTGGCGGGCGACGTCACGACGTACACCGACACCCCGCCGGCGTCCGCCACCGTCACCTACTACGTCAAGGCGACGGACGCCGCCGGGAACGTGTCGGCGGCCAGCAACAGCGTCACCCGGACCGGCTCGACCGGGGCCGGCTCCAACCTCGCCGAGGGCAAGCCCGTCGAGGCGTCGTCGTACGTCTACACGTACGTCGCCGCCAACGCCAACGACGGCCGGACCAGCACCTACTGGGAGAGCGCGGGCGGCGCCTACCCGGCCACCCTCACCACCGGGCTCGGTGCCAACGCCGACCTCAGCCAGGTCGTCGTGAAGCTCAACCCGGACGCCGCCTGGTCCACGCGCACACAGAACATCCAGGTGCTCGGTCGCGACCAGGACGCGACCGCCTTCACCAGCCTCGCCGCGGCGAAGGACTACACCTTCAACCCGTCCACCGGCAGCACCGTGACCATCCCCGTGTCCGGGTCCGCCGCCGACGTCCAGCTCAGGTTCACCGCGAACTCCGGGGCACCGGGCGGGCAGGTCGCCGAGTTCCAGGTGATCGGAACCCCGGCCGCCAACCCGGACCTCAAGGTCACCGCGATCACCAACTCGCCCGCCGACCCGGTGGAGTCGGACGCCATCAGCCTCTCGGCGACCGTCACCAACAGCGGCAGCAAGGCGGCCAAGGCCACCGACCTGAACTTCACGCTCGGCGGCACCAAGGCCGGCACGGCGGACGTCCCCGCCCTCGCGGCCGGTGAGTCCAAGACGGTCACCGCGAGCATCGGCGCCCACGACGCGGGCAGCTACCCGGTCGGCGCCGAGGTGGACCCGTCGAACAAGGTCATCGAGCAGAACGAGGCGAACAACGTCTTCACCCGCTCCGACGCCCTCGTCGTCAAGCCCGTCGCCAGCTCCGACCTGCTCGCCGCCCCGGTCTCCTGGACCCCGTCCAGCGCCTCGGCCGGCGACGACGTCGAGTTCACCGTGGCGATCAAGAACCAGGGATCTCTGGCCTCGGCCTCCGGAGCCCACGACGTCACGCTGACGATCCAGGACGCCAAGGGCGCCACCGTCAAGACACTCACGGGCTCCTACAACGGCGCCGTCACCGCGGGCCGGACCACCGCCCCGGTCGCCCTCGGTTCCTGGACGGCCGCCAACGGCAAGTACACCGTGAAGACCGTCATCGCGAGCGACGCCAACGAACTGCCCGTCAAGCGGGACAACAACACCACCACACAACCCCTGTTCATCGGCCGCGGCGCCGACATGCCGTACGACATGTACGAGGCCGAGGACGGCACGCTCGGCGGCGGCGCCAAGGTCGTCGGCCCCAACCGCACCATCGGCGACCTCGCCGGCGAGGCCAGCGGCCGCAAGGCGGTCACCCTCAACGACACCGGCCAGTACGTCGAGTGGACCACCCGCGCGGCGACCAACACCCTGGTCACCCGCTTCTCGGTCCCCGACGGCACGAACACCACGCTCGACGTCTACGTCGACGGCCAGTTCCTCAAGGCCGTCGACCTCACCTCGAAGTACGCCTGGCTCTACGGCAACGAGACCTCGCCCGGCAACTCGCCCGGCTCCGGCGCCCCGCGCCACATCTACGACGAGGCCGGCCTGCCGCTCGGCAAGACAGTCCCGGCGGGATCCAGGATCAGGCTGCAGAAGGACGCCGCCAACACCTCCACCTACGCCGTCGACTTCATCAACACCGAGCAGGCGACGGCGAATCCGAACCCGGACCCCGCCGGCTACGCCGTCCCGGCCGGTTTCTCGCACCAGGACGTGCAGAACGCGCTCGACAAGGTCCGCATGGACACCACGGGCAAGCTCGTCGGCGTCTACCTGCCCGCCGGTGACTACGAGACCTCCAGCAAGTTCCAGGTCTACGGCAAGGCGGTCAAGGTCGTCGGCGCCGGGCCGTGGTTCACCCGCTTCCACGCCCCCGCCTCCCAGGAGAACACCGACGTGGGCTTCCGGGCCGAGGCCGGTGCCAACGGCTCCACGTTCAGCGGGTTCTCCTACTTCGGCAACTACACGTCACGGATCGACGGTCCGGGCAAGGTGTTCGACTTCTCCAACGTCTCCGGCATCACCATCGACGACATCTGGGTGGAGCACATGGTGTGCCTCTACTGGGGCGCCAACACCGACGGCATGACCATCAAGAACTCCCGGATCCGCGACATGTTCGCCGACGGCATCAACATGACGAACGGCTCCACGGACAACCACGTGGTCAACAACGACGCCCGGGCGACCGGCGACGACAGCTTCGCCCTGTTCTCCGCGATCGACGCCGGCGGCGCCGACGAGAAGAACAACCTCTACGAGAACCTGACGTCGACGCTCACCTGGCGGGCGGCCGGAATCGCCGTCTACGGCGGCTACGACAACACCTTCCGCAACATCCGCGTCGCCGACACCCTGGTCTACTCCGGCATCACGATCTCCTCGCTGGACTTCGGCTACCCGATGAACGGCTTCGGGACCGTGCCCACGACGATCGAGAACGTCTCCCTGGAGAGGACGGGCGGCCACTTCTGGGGCTCGCAGGTCTTCCCGGCGATCTGGGCGTTCTCCGCCTCCAAGGTCTTCCAGGGGATACGGGTCAACGACGTCGACATCGACGACTCCACCTACGGAGGCGTGATGTTCCAGACCGACTACGTCGGAGGGCGGCCACAGTTCCCGGTGAAGGACACGGTCTTCACCGACCTCTCCATCACCGACTCGAAGAAGAGCGGAGACGCCTTCGACGCCAAGTCCGGCTTCGGCATCTGGGCCAACGAGCTGCCGGAACCCGGCCAGGGCCCGGCCGTCGGTGAAGCCACCTTCCGCAACCTGCGGATGAGCGGCAACGCCCAGGACATCCGCAACACGACCAGCACCTTCAAGATCAACGTCGAGTAGCCGGAGGAGGGGCAGGAACGAGTACGAACGGCACGGGGCCGTCCTCCACGAGGGCGGCCCCGCGCCGTGGACAGACCCCGCCACCGGCAGGCAACGGGCGTGACATCCTGTGTCGTCACAGTGTCATGGAGAGCCGGACGACGAGGGCGGGCGTCCGGGGGGTCGGGGTAGATCGATGAAACTCTGCTTTCTGGTGGAGGAGCAGTACCGCCACGACGGCATGCCGGTCGAGGTGATCCGCCGGTTGACGTCCTGGGGACACCAGGTGGACGTGCTGCGGCCGGGCGGCTCACTGCTGCGCATGACGGAGGCGCTGCAGTGCGCCGCCCACGACGCCTGGGTGCTCAAGACGGTCTCCGGCGGCCCGGGGCTCACTCTGCTGGAGGCCGCCGCCGTGGCCGGGACCACGACGATCAACGACGCCCGTTCGATCCGCGGCGTACGGGACAAGGCGCTGGCCGCGGCGATCGGCCGCAGCCAGGGGCTCCCGCTGCCGCCCACCTACGCGGCGGCCCGGCCCGAACTCCTCGCGGAGATACCGGAGTCCAAGTACCCGATCGTGGTCAAGCCCGCCGACGGCAGCTCGGGGCGGGCCGTGCACCTGGTGACGTCGCCGGACCGGCTCACCGAGATGCTTCCCGAACTGGTGGGTGAGGGCATGCTCATCGCCCAGCCGTACGTCCCCAACTCGGGCGTCGACATCAAGGTGTACGGCGTCGGCGGCGAGCTGTACGCGACCGAACGCCGCTCCCCGCTCCACCCCGACCGCGTGGCGCCCGAGCGCCCCGTGCCGCTGACGGACGAGGTGGCCGCCATCGCCGCCCGGGCCGGCGCGGTCTACGGCCTCGATCTGTACGGCGTCGACGTGGTGCTGGGGCCGGACGGGCCCGTGGTCGTCGACGTGAACGACTTCCCCAGTTTCCGCCAAGTCCCCGACGCGACCGCGCGGGTGGCGCGCGCCGTACTGGCCCTCGCGGCCCGCGGCAGCAGGGCCGCCGAACCGGTCGAGCCCGCCGCCCTCCCGCGCATGCCGGAACAGCGGGAGGCGCCCGATGCCGGCGCGTCGTCGCCCGGAATGTCCGGCGCACCGGCCGTCCCGGCCACGCCGGCCGCGTCAGCCGCGTCACCCCTGCGTTCCGGCTCGGCACAGGTGCTGCTGGCGGCGGGCAAGAACGGATGAGGATCGGCCTGATCAGCTCCGACCCGGACCACCCCCTGCTGGCCGCCACCACCGCGCTGCTCGCCCGCGAGCACACCGTCGGGACGCTGGACCCGGAGACGGCGGAGCACCCCGCGGCCGCCGAGCCCACCGCCGACGTGTATCTGCTCAAGGCGCGCACACCGCGGGCGATCTCCCTCGCCCGCGCCCTGGAGCGGCGCGGGGCCCGGGTCGTGAACTCGGCCGCCGCGACCGCGCTGTGCCAGGACCGCACGGCGATGGCGGACCACGCCCTGCGGGCCGGGCTGCCGTTCGCGGCCACCCGCACCTACCCCACACTCGCCCGGCTTGCCGCGGGGCCGGGGCTCTCCGGCCCGGTGGTGGTCAAGAGCCGGCACAGCCGCAAGCACGACCTGGTGGCCCGCGTCGACACCGACGTGATGCTGCGCGAACTGGCCGCCGGGCACCCACAAGAGCCCGTCGTGACCCAGGAGTTCGCGCCCAACGATGGCTGGGACCACAAACTGTGGGCGATCGGGGACCGCGTCTTCTCGGCGCTGCGCCGCTCCGAGCTCTCACCCGAGGGCCGCGGCCCCACCCGACCGCTCGACCCCGCCGGCCTGCCGCCCGGCTGGGCCGCCCTGGTCCACCGGGTCGGCGAGGTCTTCGCCCTGGACGTCTACGGCGTGGACGTCATCGACAGGGGGACGGACGGCCCGCTGATCGTGGACATCAACGCCTTCCCCGGAATCCGCGCCCAGCCCGGCGCCCCCCAGGCCCTGGCCGCCCTCACCCTCGCCACGGCGGGCGCGGCGACACCCGTACCGCCCGAGCGGCAGGCACCACGACCCGCCGACGCGGGCGGCCGACGTGCTTGACGCCTCGTGATCGCGGAGCGGCGTGGCGAGGGAGTGCCGGATTACCGGTGAGGCGGTCGCGTTCGGCAGGATGGGCGTATGACCGAGATCCGTACCCCCCGTCTCCTCCTGCGTCCCTGGCACGACGACGACCTCGTCCCGATGGCGGACATCCACGCGGACCCGCGGGTGATGCGCTGGATCGACGACGGCTCGGTGCGCGACCTGGAGCTCACGGCCGAGGACATCGAGCGGTGGGAGGAGGAGTGGGACGAGGAGGGTTTCGGCCTGTTCGCCGTCGAGTTGCTGGCCTCGGGTGAACTGATCGGCTTCGCGGGGCTGTCCGTGCCGGAGTGGCTGCCGGAGGTGATGCCCGCGGTGGCGGTCGGCTGGCGGATCGGCTCGCAGTTCTGGGGCCAGGGGTACGCCTCCGAGGCCGCTCACGCCACGCTGGAGTTCGCGCTCCAGGACCGCGGCCTGGACCGTGTCATCAGCATCAACCGGGTGGGGGACAACGCCTCCGAGAACGTCATCCGCAAGCTCGGCATGGTGTTCGAGCGGGAGACGGCACACCCGGCGCACGGCTACCCGCTGCGCGTTCACGCCATCGACCTCACCGAGTTCCAGGCCTGAACCGGCGGCTGCCACGGCCGCAGCGGAGAGGGGGTCGCGCAGGTCGACGGGCCGCGGGACCTGTTTCGCTGTGGCGCCGGCCGTGTGCGGCGTGTAGCGTCTCAGTGGTTGTCGTGGTTCGCCGTTCCCGCCCGTGCCGCCAGGTGCGGGCATTTTGGGTTGTGCGGCGTGGCCAGGGCAATCGCTGTCGGGTCTGCGCGGTGCGGACCCGGTTCGACCGAGAGGTATAAGCATGGCCAGCGGGACCGTGAAGTGGTTCAACGCCGAAAAGGGCTTCGGTTTCATCCAGCAGGACGGCGGGGGCCCCGACGTCTTCGCGCACTACTCCAACATCAACTCTTCCGGCTTCCGTGAGCTGCTGGAAGGCCAGTCCGTCACCTTCGACGTCACGCAGGGCCAGAAGGGCCCGCAGGCGGAGAACATCACGGTCGTCGCCTGAGGTAGACGCCTGACGCCGGCCCCCGGAGAGCACTCTCCGGGGGCCGCGAGGGTCGAGGCGACGCCTCCCCTCGACACCTGACCTCGACACCGCGCGGAGTGTCCACCCGCGCGGCCTCGCACGGGCACGTCCAGGTCGATCAGCCGGCCCACGTAGCGCCGCACGATGCGCCCCTCCACACCGAGCGGTCGAGTTCCACGAGCGAGCCGCGGGGACGCAGGCGAGCTGGGCCACCGAGGACTTCGCCGGACTCAGGACCGCGGGCGCCACCCTCGCGATCGCCGGCACGCGTACCGTCCCGCTGTTCGCCCCGGGCTCTGGCCGCCCGGCGGACAACCGCAGCGTCATCACCGAGCTCCTCGTCGACGACGTGGACCGCGTGCACCGGAACCTGACCGGCTTCGGCACCGACTTCGTCAACGGGCCCACGAAGAGTTCGCGCGCTGACGCCGCACACAGACGCTCGCGTACGGCTGGCTCGGGCCCGGCGGCGTCCCCGCGGCGGCATGTTCGCCTGAGGTCGCGCGAGGAGGGGCTGGAGCCCGTCAGAGGTGACTCGCCAGTCCCTCCGCCAGCAGTGTGAAGGCGTTTTCGGCGTCGGCGACCGCCTGCGGGTAGCGCTCGTCGGCGGACCGACCGCCGTCCAGGGCCCCGAAGTTGTCCATCGACAGAAGCCAGTGGGTGCTCACCACGTGCGTGGCCGCCAGGCGCGCGGTGAGGGCGGGGACTCGCGCGGTGTCCTGGAGGGCCTCGGTGAGCATGCGCGCGGACCCTTCCTGGAAGCCGACGGCTCTCGTCCGCAGGGCCGGTGTCTCGTGCACCATGCGCGTGAACGCGAGGATCTGCGGAAGGTCGTTGAGTCCGGTGACCGGGTCCCGGTCGCGCAGCGCCCGCAGGAAGTGGTCGCGCAGGACGTCCAGGGGACGGGTGCCCGGCGGGCGGGCGCGCACCACCCGGGCGGGTTCGTCCTCGTGGTCGGCGAAGCGGTGGATGACGAGGTCTTCCTTCGCCGGGAAGTAGGCGAACACGGTCCGCTTCGACACCTCGGCGGCCTCCGCGACCTGCGCCACCGACACCTGGTCGAAGCCGCGCTCCAGGAAGAGCGCGATGGCCGCCTCCGAGATGGCGGCGTGTGTGCGTGCCTTCTTGCGTTCGCGCAGCCCAGTCATGCCGCCATGGTAGCCGAAAACTGCACTTGGACATTTTCTGCACTCGGTGTACTTTTTCTCTCAGTGAAGTAACTGGAGGAGCGATGACCGATGTGATCGTGGTGGGCGCCGGCCCCACCGGACTGACGCTGGCCTGCGAACTGGCCCTGGCCGGAGTGGACACCGTCGTGCTGGAACGTCTGCCGCACCGGATCCGGCAGACGAAGGGCGGTGCGGTCCAGCCGCGCACGCAGGAACTGCTGGAACTGCGCGGTCTGCTGGAGCCGATGCAGGCCCGGGCCGTGCCGCGCGAGCCGCTGGGCGGCCACTTCGCCCTGCTGCCGGTGCCCCTGGACTGCACGGTCTGGGACACCGCGCACCCCCACGTGCTCTCGCTCCCGCAGTGGGAGATCGAGGAAGTCCTGGAGGAGCGCGCCGCCGAACTGGGGGTCAAGGTGCTGCGTGACACCCCGGTCACCTTGGTGGAGCGGTCGGACCACGGCGTGACGGTGACGGCCGCCGGCCGGCGCCTCGAGGCCCGCCACCTGGTGGCCTGCGACGGTGCGCACAGCACGGTGAGGAAGCTGCTCGGTGTGCCGTTCCCCGGCAGGCCGGGAACGTTCACGGCAGTGCTGGCCGATGTCCGGCTCGCGTCGGCGTCCGACCTCGTGCCCACGGAACCCGGGCACATCAGCACCCTCACCCGTGAGGCCGAGGACGGCTGGGGAATGCTGCTCCCGCTGGGCGGTGACCGCTATCGGTTCACCGGCGGGCGGCTGGACGGCGACGAGCCGGCCAAGGACGAGCCGGTCACGCTCGACGAGATCGCCGGGCTGCTGCGCCACGTGTACGGCGAGCGGACCGTGCCGGCCGAGGTGGAGAACGCCTCCCGGTTCAGCGACGCCACCCGGCAGATCGACAACTACCGCGCGGGCCATGTGTCCTTCGCCGGCGACGCCGCGCACATCCACCCGCCGTACGGCGGCCAGGGCCTGAACCTCGGCATCCAGGACGCCTTCAACCTGGGGTGGAAGCTGGCGGCCGTCCTGCGCGGTGACGCCTCCGCGGACCTGCTGGACACCTACCACACCGAGCGCCACCCCGCCGGAGCCTGGGTCCTGCACATCACCCAGGCACAACGGGTCTTCGCCGCACCGCGGCCCAGCGCGGACGTGGTCGAACTGCGCGAGGTCTTCACCGGCCTGATGCGCCTGCCCGAGACCAACCGGCACCTGGCCGGGCTGATGTCGGGCCTCTCGCACGCCTACGACCTGCCCGGCACCCACCCGCTGACCGGTCACCGGGTCCCCGGACTCGACCCCGCGCTCTTCCGCTCCGGCAGGCCGGTCCTGCTCGACGCGGCCGGCATCCTCCCACCCGACCTCGGCGCCACCCCGGTCCGGCCGGTGAATGGCCTGCCCGGCGCCGTCCTGATCCGCCCCGACGGCTACGCGGCCTGGGCGGCGGACACGGAACCCGACCTGGACCTCCTCACCACGAACGCGTGCTGGCCCCTGCTCGGGAGGAGTTGAGCGAGACCGGCGCCGTGGTGGTGCCCCGCCCGCCCACGGGTGCGGTCGAGCGCCGGTGAGCTGCGCTTTCCGTACCGCAGAAGTGGCCGAACCCCCTTACCCCCGACCCTCGTCCCCACCGCCCCCGCCCCCGCCGCCACCGTCATCGAGCAGACACGCCGTCAGTGCCGCCGTGTCGTCCCGCAAGCAGTCGTGGCTGTGGGCCAGCAGGTCCTCGTGGAGGCGTTCCATCAGTTCGTGGGGCGGCAGCGGGCCCCAGGAGCGGAGTCTGGGCAGGAGGGGGTAGAAGGTGCCTTCGGGGTCACGGGTCTCGGTGACGCCGTCCGTGTACAGCAGGAGTTGGTCGCCGGGGCGGAAGGCGTACTCGTCGAGCGGGTACGCGTCTCCCACCAGCATGCCGAGGTTCAGCGGCGGGGCCGACCGGCCGCGGTCCAGTTCCCGTACCTCGTCGGGCCGGATCAGGACCGGTGGCGGGTGGCCGCAGTTGACCACGCGGACGACGTGGCCGGCCGCGGGGATCTCGGCGAAGACGGCCGTGACGAACCGTTCGGTCATCTCGTTTCCGCCGAGGAGGCGGGCCCTGCGGCTCATGCTCGTGTCCACGTGGGCGGCGAGCGCGGGCAGGTCGGGCTCGTCGTGCGCGGCCTCGCGGAACGCGCCCAGCAGGGCGGCCGCGGTCTCGACGGCGAGCAGGCCCTTGCCCCGGACGTCGCCGATGAGCAGCCGCACCCCGTAGGGGGTGGGGACGGCCTCGTAGAGGTCGCCGCCGATGCGGGCCTCGGCGGCGGCCGCGAGGTAGAGGCTTTCCAGGAGCAGGTTGCCGACGCGGTGCGGTACCGGTCTGAGCAGGACGCGCTGCGCGATCTCGGCCACGAAGCGCACGTCGGCCAGGGTCCGCTCGCGGCGGACCCGGTGGGCGGCCAGGATCGTGCCGAGGGCGCCGACCAGGAGGGTGCACACGTAGGCGGCGACGTAGTGGCGGTCCCACAGGTAGCCGACGGGCCGGCCCGCACAGCACGGGGTGCCGGCCAGCACCCCTTCGAGGAGGACGGCGAACACGGTGGCGCCGGCGACCGCGCGGGGGCCGTGCGCGAAGGCGGTCACCAGCGGCAGGGCTACCAGCACGAAGCTCACCGGCCAGTCCACGGGCGTGACCGGTTCGAGCAGCAGCACCGCCGCGACGTACAGGACCGGGAGCCAGCGCATCCAGGCCGGGGGAGCGGACAGCCCGGTCCGTACCCCGAGCCTGGCATCCGGGGCCCCGGCGGCACGCTCGTGCCTCACCGGTCGCTCCGGTGAGCCGGGCCACACGCCTGGCGGTCGGACTCGTGCGGCCTTGGCACACCGGACTCCTGTCGGACGACCCCGAGATGGGGTCCAGCCTGCTCGGCCGGGCCGGGGCGCACCGGGCATTGCTCCACTCAGCGGCATGTTCCGCTGATCCGGCTGATCCGGCTGATCCGGCTGATCCGCTGTTCCGACGGCCTGCGGGTATACTATTCATCGACTGATGAATTAATGGCCGTCACCGCTCCAGCGAAGGGCAGGGCCCGCCATGGACCAGAACACCACCACCACGACCACCACGCCCTCGACGACGACCTGCTGCGTCATCGGCGGCGGCCCCGCGGGCATGGTGCTAGCCCTGCTGCTGGCCCGCTCCGGCGTCCGCGTGACGGTGCTGGAGAAGCACGCAGACTTCCTGCGCGACTTCCGCGGCGACACCGTCCACCCCTCCACCCTCGCGCTGCTGGACGACCTGGGCCTGGCCGAGCGCTTCGCCCGGCTGCCCCAGCGCCGGGTGAACACCGTCCAGCTCCCGATCGGCGACGGCCACTCGGCGGTCACGGTGGCGGACCTCACCGTGCTCCCCGGTCCCTACAACTACGTGGCGATGGTGCCCCAGTGGGACCTGCTGGACCTGCTCGTGGCCGAGGCCCGGCGCGAACCGACGTTCGACCTGCGGATGAACACGGAGGCGACCTCCTTCCTGATCGAGGCGGGCCGGGTCCGCGGGGTGCGCTACCGCAACGCCGACGGCCGCACCGGCGAGCTGCGCGCCCTGCTCACCGTCGCCTGCGACGGCCGCGGATCGCTGGCCCGCTCCCGGCCGGAACTGGGCCTGCGCGCGTTCCCCTGCCCCATGGACGCCTGGTGGTTCCGCCTGCCACGGCAGCCCGGGGACCCGCGCGGACTCGTCGGCGGGGCCGGCGACCGCTTCCTGACCGCGATGATCGACCGCGGCGACTACTGGCAGTGCGCCGCGCTCATCCCCAAGGGCACCGACACCCCGCGCCGCGCCGCCGGCCTCGACCGCTTCCTGGCCGACTTCACCGCCGCCGCCCCCTGGCTCGCCGACCGGGCGCCCGGGCTGCGCTCGTGGGACGAGGTGAAACTCCTCGACGTACGCCTGGACCGGCTGCGCCGCTGGCACCGCCCGGGGCTGCTGTGCATCGGCGACGCCGCCCACGCGATGTCCCCGGTCTTCGGCATCGGCATCAACCTCGCCGTCCAGGACGCCGTCGCCGCCGCCCGCCACCTGGCCGGGCCGCTGAGCCGCGGGACCGTACGCCTGCGGGACGTACGCGCGGTGCAACGCCGCCGCCGTCCGACGACCGTCGCCACCCAGACGCTCCAACGCACGGCCCACGCCCGTTTCATCGCCCCCGTCCTGGCCGGCCGGCCGCCCCTCGGCGGCGCGGCGCGGGCCCAGCGCGCCGCTCGGCTGCTCACCGGCCGGCGCTGGATCCGCCGCGTCCCCGCCTACTTCATCGGCTACGGCGCGCTGCGCGAACGCCCGCCCCGGGCCGCCGTGCGCAGGCCGTGAAACAGGGCCTGCCGCACCCGCCGAAGCGGTCCGGACGTGGCACGATGGTGGTGAACATCGCCCCGCGCAGGGGGTGGCGACATGGCCGTGTCCCAATCCTCGCCCGCCTCGGACACCCACCGTCCGGGACTGAGACGCGAGATCGGCTTCATCGGACTGATCTGGGCCTCGGAGGGCTCGATCATCGGCTCCGGCTGGCTGTTCGGCGCGCAGGGCGCCCTCGCGGCCGCGGGACCCGCGGCCATCATCTCCTGGGGCATCGGCGGCCTCGCGATCCTGATCCTCGCGCTCGTGCACGCCGAACTGGGCGGCATGTACCCGGTCTCCGGCGGCACCGCGCGCTTCCCGCACTACGCCTTCGGCGGCGCCGCCGGGGCGTCCTTCGGCTGGTTCTCCTGGCTCCAGGCGGCCACCGTGGCGCCCATCGAAGTACTCGCGATGATCACCTACGCCCAGCACTACTCCTGGGCGAGCGGCTGGGAGAAGATCCAGGGCGGCGAACACGTCCTGACCCCGCCCGGCATCGCCGTCGCCGTCGGCCTCATGGCGGTCATCACGGCCGTCAACTTCCTCAGCATCCGGCTGCTGGCCCGCACCAACAGCGCGGCGACCTGGTGGAAGGTCGGCGTCCCGCTGCTGACCATCTTCGTCTTCGCCGTCGCCCAGTTCCACACCGCCAACTTCACCGCCGCCGACGGGTTCAACCCCTACGGCGCCAAGGGCATCCTGTCCGCCGTCTCCACCAGCGGCATCATCTTCGCCCTGCTCGGCTTCGAGCAGGCCGACCAGCTCGCCGGTGAGAGCGCCAACCCCAAACGCGACATCCCGCGCGCGGTGATCGGCTCGATCATCCTCGGCATCGTGATCTACGTCCTGCTTCAGGTGACCTTCCTCGCCGCGCTGCCCGCGTCCCAGATCGGCAGCCACTGGGCCACCTCCGCGTTCACCGCGCTCAGCGGACCCTTCGCCCAGGTCGCCACCCTCATCAGCCTCGGCTGGCTGGCCACCGTCCTCTACCTCGACGCCGTGATCTCCCCGGCCGGGACCGGCCTCATCTACATCACCGGCTCCTCCCGCGTCTCCTACGGCCTCAGCCGCAACGGCTACGTCCCCTCCGTGTTCGAGACCACCAACCGGCGCGGCGTCCCCTGGGCGGGCCTGCTGACCGCCTTCGTGATCGGCTGCGTCTGCTTCCTGCCCTTCCCGAGCTGGCGCTCGCTCGTCGGCCTGATCACCAGCGCCAGCGTGCTCATGTACGCCGGAGCCCCGCTGTCCTTCGGGGTGTTCCGCAACAGGCTGCCGGCCGCCCACCGCCCCTACCGCCTCCCCGGCGGGAGCTGGATGTCGCCGCTGGCCTTCGTCGTCGCCAACCTGCTGATCCTGTGGTCGGGGTGGACCACCGACTGGAAGCTCGGCGTCGCCATCCTCATCGGCTACGTCATCCTGATCGGCAACCGGGTGTTCCGGCTGAACCCGATCACTCCCCAGCTCGACCTGCGCGCCGCCCAGTGGCTGCCGGTCTATCTCGTCGGCATGGGGCTGATCGTCTACCTCAGCGACTTCGGTCCCCTCAAGCACCCCTGGTTCCCGCTGTGGTGGGACATCGGGGTCACCGCCGTCTTCAGCCTCGTCATCTACTACTGGGCGCTCGCCGTCGCGCTGCCCACCGAGAAGATCCAGACGCTGATCGACCAGGTCGTCGTACCGGAGGAGGAGAACCTCGCCTGACCGGCCCCGCGCGGCACGGCCGCCCGAGCCGGGGCTGTCTCCCCCGCCGCGGTGGTACTGCCCCCACTCCGAAGCGGCCGCCTGCCGGAGTGATCGCGGCACCGGCAGAATGATCCGCGGGGCCGGCGTGCACCGGGCCGGCTTCGACCGCAATACGGCAGTTACCTCGGGGAGGTGTACGCCACGATGTACCCGCGGCGCGTCGACCGGGTCGTCCTGGACGGCGTGATCGGCGCGGTGCTCGCGACCGTCGACGCCGTCCAGGCGGCCGCCGTCCGTATCCCGCTGAGGCTCGGCTCGTACCGGGTCGACGAGCACATCGTGCCCGTCTTCCTCTTCAACGGACTCTCGCAGGACAACCCCGCCGCGTTCGGGGACTTGGCACAGGCGGTCCGGGACCTGCGGCGCGCCGCCGAGGGCCGGGCCGTCACCCCGACACCGTGGCCGGCCGAGTCGCTGAAGTTCCTGCTGACGGCGACGACTCCGCCTACCGGAGCGCGCAGACCGCGATCCCGCGCGGAGACGTTCCGGCGCCCCGCGACCCGGAGACCTACTGGCGCGACCTGCGCCGCGCCGGCACCCGGGACCGCCTGTCCGCCCCCGTGACCGACGACCGGGGCGCGTTGACCATACGCCGTGACCGGCCCGGCTCCCGCCTGGTGACCCTGCGCGGCACCGACCAGCACGCGGTCCACGGCGTGTTCGGCGGCTCCTGCGTGGACTCGGCCGTCAACGTCTACCTCGCGGACGGCCGTCTGCCGCAGCGGGACCTCACCTGCTCCCGGCCCACCGCATGACGGCCGGGAGGCTGCAGGGGGACCGGGGTCGCAGGTCCGGCCGAAAACATCCGTCGAACCTGCACAGCCCCGGCCGCCGGTGCGCACACGAGCCGAAAACGCCGGGAGCGGGCACCGCGTCCGGTGCCACGTCCGGGGAATTCGGCTTCACCGCACCGGCGGCGAAGAGGAGGAGCGCGGCACGGTGGCAGAGCGTGTGAAAGGGTGCGAAGAATCCGGTCACCAACCCGTCACTGCCGTGAAGCCCGGCTGCCCGTGCCGCCCTGGCCCGGCCCGCCATGGCTGGCCCGACGTTTGCGCCCGTGATTTCATCCTGCGGGTGGCGGGACTCGCCGAAAAGCGTTCTCCGTAAGGACGCCGGGGTGGGTTCCGGCCCTTTCGCATTGATTGTCTCGAAGGGAATCCGGAAACATGACGAACCGTGCCGCCCGCATGGAGACCACCGAGATCTCGGACGCCGAGCTGGACAACGTCTCCGGCGGTCTCGCCGCCGGGGGTGCCGGCTGCCTCTACCTGGACACCCCGCTCGGGACCGTCAGCGGCGACCTCCTGGCCGCCGCCTCCCCGCAGGGCCTCACGGCGGGCGCGAGCCTGCACGCCACCACTGTGTGACGGCCACGCGCAAACCGCCGCGGGGGCCCGGGCCGACCGGCCCGGGCCCCCGCGCCGGTCGCCGTGCCCGGTCGGCCCCGCGCGGCTCTTTCACCCGGGCGGTCCGACTCGGAAGGGCTCACCGCGGGCAGGCACTGCACATGCCTGTGATCTTCTTCGACATCGGGGCGACCCTGGCGGACGCCCGTACGGGACCCGACGGCTCCCTGGTGCTCCGGCCCCTGCCACGCGTCATGGCCGTGCTCGACGCCCTCCACGAGGTGCGCCGGGGCATCATCTCCAACCCCGGCCCGAGCGAGGACGACGTCCGGCGCGTCGCGACCGCGCTGCACGCGGCGTTCCCCGGCCGGTTCGCCGACGAGGCGCTGGTGCACTGGGGCGCCAAGGACAGCCGCGGCATCTTCGACCGGGCGGTCGCGAGCACCGGCGGAGCGGCGGCCGACGCCTGCGTCTTCGTCGGCGAGGACGCCCAGGAGCGCGCCTTCGCCCGCGAGGCCGGGATGCGGACGGCCGCTCACCCGGTCTTCGCCCTCGCCGCGACGCGGAACCGGGCCGTGCTCCGGGCGCGCGTCGAACTGCCGGCCGGACGGGACCTGTCCGAGCTGGCCACGGCCGTGAACGAGACCGAGGCCGTCGTCGTGCAGACCGTCTCCGAGCGGCTCGTCCTCGCCCTGGTGACCGCCGCGGGCGCCCAGGCGCTGGAGCAGGCCGGCTTCACGGTGGAACCGCGCGGCCCGGTCGACGCCACGCAGACCTTCCACGGGTGGCAGGGCCGCCCGGCGGCGGAGGAGCCGCTCGCGGACGCGCCGCGGCCCGGCCGGTGACACCGTGCCCGGTACGAACGCGAACGGCGAGGAGGACCCGGCGGGCGGCGGCGCGGGGGAGCGGGGCGACGACGCCGAGCGCCGGGCGGCCGAGAGGTTCGTCAGCGATCTGCTGGCGCGCGGCGAGGCGGTGTTCGAGGGGGAGGAGCCGACGGCCAGGACCACGCACGTCGTCAGGCGCGAGGACGACGGACGGCTGACCGTCCGTCGTCTGCGTTTTCACTGATCCGGTCGTCCGCCGGTCCGGCCGACCGCTCAGTCGAAGCCCCGCCGGACCAGGGCGAGGCCCTCACCGGTCGTGCTCGGCACGATCTCGTGCGTCTTGATCCGCGAGGGGCTGTCGTCGACGAACGCCGCGGCGGAGCGGTGCTCGGCGGGCACGTGGACGCGGCCGCGGCGGAACAGGTCCTCCAGGTACGACGTGGCCACCCGCTCGGGATCGGCGGGGCGCAGGGAGCCGCCGGCCGGGTCGGAGCCCGCGATGCCGAACCGCCGTTCCCCCGCGGGAGCGGAGAGGGTCACGGGCTGCGTGACGCCGTACGGCGCCCCGTGGACCGTGACGTCCGCGAGCCCGTCGTCGTCGGCACCGCCCGGCATCGACTCGTCGATCCCGGCGGCCCGGCGGGTCACCTCGGGTTCGGTGAGGGACGCGGCGGCCTCCAGGGAGAGGATGCCGTGCCGGATGAACGCCGAGCGCAGGGCCTGGCTGTACAGGCCGCCGTTGCGGCGCTGGTCCGCCGCGATCATGTGACCCGCGAGCTGTGCGTAGTACGCGGCCACCACGGGCGCGGCCACCGCCGCGTCCACCAGCAGCTGCCCCGCGATCTCGGCAGCTCTGGCCAGGCCCGCCTGGTCCTGCAGGTCCTGCTGCCGGAAGATCCCGGCGACGACCTTCAGGAACGCGCCGCTGAACACCCGGGAGAAGGAGTGCGGCTCGCTGGACAGCGTGTTGGCGGGTCCGCTCGGCGGCAGCTGTACCGGGTCGCGGTAGAAGAAGCTGTTCGCCAGGTTGCGCAGGCAGTCCGGGTCGACCGCGTTCGGCTGGCCCTTGCGGATCGCGGCGCCGAGCTGCTCGGCCATCCGCGACACGCGCGAGGACAGTTCGAGGTCGCCCTGGGTCTCGGCCAGCACCGCGACCCGCAGGGACTCCAGCCGGAGCGAGGTCAGCAGCGCGCTGATGTCACCGAACGCCTCGTGCAGGGCGGCCGTCTCCGCGCTCGCCGTGTTGAACAGCTGCGGGCGCAGCGCGTCGAGGATCGCGTGCCCCGTCTCGTGCGCGACGACCTCGGTGCTCTCGCACGCGGCGACGGTGACACCCGCCAGCGTGTGACGGAAGAACCACAGGCCCTTGCGGTCGTAGAAGGCGTTGAGGTCGTCCCCCGCGTCGAGGTGCGCGGTGAGGGCGCTGCCGACCGACGCGTGCCACCGCGTTCCGGCCGGGACCAGCGGGCCCCAGGTCTGGCCGGCCCTGCTGAGCCCGTCGGCCGCCACCCAGTAGCGGAAGGCCTCGGTGCCCGGCCCGGCACCGTCGGGCTGCGGCGCGGGATCCGCTATGGCCATCGGGAAGGGCCGGCTGTCGAGGTGCGGGACCGGATGCGGTACGGGCATGTGGACCTGGGGAGGAAATCCCGGGTCGTCCTCGTACACCAGAACCGTGGGCATCGTGGCGTGTTGCTGCACCGTCATGGCGACTCCGTGGGGATGGCGAGATGGTGGTTGATGGCATCCCCCCACAGGACGGCTCCGACCAGGAGGCCCTCGTTGTCATTACGGGACCACGCCGGTCCGTTATCAAGGTGAGCGCGGCCGGACGGGTGACGGGACGCGTCACGCCGACCGCCCGGTACGCGCGCCCCGGCCTTGTCACAATGCCTCCATGACCGCAGACCAGCCCCGCACGCCCGACCGCCCGCTCCTGCGCCGACCCGGTGACGGTGAGCTGATCGACGTCGCCGGTGTCGCGCACCTCTTCCGGCTCACCGGTGAGCACACGGGCGGGCGGTTCGCCTTCGAGGAGTTCAGCCTCGCCCCCGGCACCATCGGTGCCAGGCCGCACGTGCACGAGGGACACGACGAGTACTTCTACGTCCTCGAAGGCGAGTTGACGCTCCACACCGGGGACGGCGAGACAACCGCCGGTCCGGGGGCCCTGCTTGCCGCGACCCGGGGCACCCCGCACGGCTTCCGCAACGCCGGAGACGTCACGGCACGCGCCCTGTGCCTCTACACGCCCGCCGGCTACGAGGACTACTTCCGCGACGTCCACGCCGCCGTGAGCGCCGGAGCCGAGGCCACCGAGGAGCTGCTGGCCGAGTTCCGCGCCCGCTACCGAACCCGTTCGCACCAGGAGCCGTTGGCCAAGTAGCCGATCTTCGCGCCGTGGCCATTGACTCCTCGGGCCCGTGTTGGTTGAGTGGCTCATCCACTGAGCCACTGGGAGGACGGCGTGGAGGCACTGCCCCGCGAGACCATCGTCGACGTGCTGGAGGGCCGGCTGCGGGAGGACATCCTCGCCGGCCGCCACCCGGCGGGCAGTTATCTGCCTCCGGAGCGCACCCTCGCCGACGGGTACGGCGTCACGCGCACCACGCTCAAGCACGCGTTCGGCCGGCTGACGCAGGCCGGTCTGCTGGAGACCCGGCACGGCGTCGGCACCCGCGTCCGCGACTACCTGCGCCTCGGCGGGGCCGACCTGCTGCCCATGCTCGTACGGCACAGCCCCGACTGGATCGGCGAGGTCTTCGAAGTGCGGCGCCACATCGGCACGTTGATCGCCGGACGCGCCGCCGCCCGCGCGACCGAACGGCAGCGGGCCGGGCTGCGCGTGCTGCTGACGGCCGTCGGGGACGCGGCCGACGCCGACGCCGTCCAGCTCGCGGACGTCGAGGTCCACCGGGCTCTGGCGCGCGCCACCGGCAACCGCGTCTACGTCCTGCTGACCAACACCCTCTTCAACGCCTACCTCCCCGTCCGCGCCGTGCTCAGGGCGCCGTTCATGGACGCCCGGGTGGCGCACGGGCGGCTGGAGCCGGTGGTCGAGGCGGTGGCCGCCGGCGACGAGGCGGGCGCCCGGCACGCGGCCGAGCACTATCTGGCGGTCACCGAGCGGATCATGCTGGAGAGCCTCGCATGAGCGGCGGCACCGGCACCGCCGGACCCGGTCGCGGGACCGTCTTCGGCGAGACGATGCTCGGGACCGTGCGGCTGGACGGCGAGGCCCGTGACCGCCGCGTCCGGCTGGACCTGACGGTCTCGGCGGACCGCCTCCTGCGCCCCCTCCGTACTACCGGGGCCCGCGCCGACGGCCGGACACGCGTCGCCGGATGGGCCGACGACCCGCACACCGAAGGCGAGTTGGAGATCTCGCCCCTCGCGCGCCGCCGCATCCGCTACCGCCTCACCTTCACCGCGGACGGCCGCCGGATCACCCTCGACGGCTGGAAGTCCGTCACCCCGCGCCGGCCCGTGGCCTCGATGACCGTGCTGCCGTACACCCTGTACGAGGACGGCGCCCGGATCGGCACCGGCACCCTCCGCTTCCCGCTCGGCACCCAGCTGCTGCCGTTCCTGGCGAGCTTCCGCTTCCCCCGGCCGGCCGGCGGCGGGGCGTTCCTCGCCCCGCGCTGGCGGGGCGAGCCGGGCCGCACCGAGGTCTGGTACACGACCCTCACCGACCCGGACACCGGCAGCGGCGTGTGGCTGCACCACGAACTGACCGCCCCGGCCGACGGATCGGCGCCGTACGCGCACGGCTGGGCCGCGGTGTTCCCCCCGGACGGCCCGGTACGCCACGCCCGGTTCGGCCCCGCCGCGTGGACCCCCGGTCGGACCGGCTTCAGCGCCGACGGGGTCACGGTGCGCCCGGGACACCTGACCGGAGCGGCCGAGGACGGCGCCCTGCGCTGGAATCTCACCGAACGTCCCACCCGGCCACCGCTGTTCACCTTCCCCCGATGGGCCTGGCGCCGGCCCCTGCTGCCCGCCGCCCAGATGCTCCCCGCCGCACGCGCCGCCTACGACGGCACCGTCACCCACGACGGCACCACACTCACCCTCACCTCGGCCCCGGGCGCCTCCGCCCGCATCTACGGCCACGGCAACGCGCACCGCTGGGCCTGGCTGCACGCCGACCTCGGCGGCGGGGACGTCCTGGAGATCGTCGCCGCCGTCTCCACCCGCCCGGGACTGCGCAGGCTGCCCCCCTTGGTGTTCCTGCGGCTGCACCGCCGGGGCCGCACCTGGCCCCGCCGCGCCGAGCGCGCCGCCGTCGGCTGGGCCGGAGCCGGACGCTTCCGCGCCCGTGTCGGCCTGCCCACCTGGACCGTCACCGGCCGGGCCGGCCTCCGCCGCATCCGCGTCGAGGTCACCCAGCCCGCGGACCGCACCCTCACCCTGGACTACACCGACCCCGACGGCCGGCACGCGACCTGCCGCAACAGCGAACGCGCCGACGCGCACGTCCTGCTGGAACGGTGGTGGTTCGGCGGCTGGCGGACCGAGGCCGAGTGGACGCTCGACGGAACCGCGCACGCCGAGGTGGGCACCCGATGAGCCTCACCGGCCTCGTCTCCGCCCTCCTCGCCGACGACGGCACCGCCGACTGGCCCCGCCGCGTCCCCGCCCGCCTGGAGACGGTCCTCGCCGCGATGCCGCGCCCCGCCCGGGCCGGACTGCGGGCGGCGGCCCGCGCGGTGGACGGCTACGCGACGGCACGCACCGGACGCCCCCTCGGCGCGCTCACCGCCCCCGAAAGGGAGTCCGTGCTGGCCCAACTGGCCGCCAGGCCCGCCCTGCTCCCGCTCCTGGACGTGCTCAAGGTGCCCGTCCTCCTCGCGGCCGGGACCGAGCGGATGCTCCAGAACGCCCCCGCCCCGCGCCGCCCCACCCGCCCGGACCCACCGCTCGACCTGACCCCCGCGGCCGACTGGCCCACACGCTCCACGGCCGACGCGGTGGTCGTCGGCTCGGGAGCGGGCGGGGCCACGGCCGCCCGCACGCTGGCCCGGGCCGGACTCGACGTCGTCGTACTCGAGGAAGGCCGGCACCACTCCACCGAGTCGTTCGGCGCCCGCGCGCCCCTGGACCGGTTCACCGAGCTGTACCGGGACGGCGGAGCCACCGTCGCCGTCGGCAACCCGCCGCTGCTGCTGCCGGTGGGCCGGGCCGTCGGCGGCACCACCGTCGTCAACTCCGGCACCTGCTACCGCACTCCGGCCCACGTCCTTGCCCGCTGGACACGGGAGTTCGGGTGCGCGCTGGCCGACGACCTCGACCGGCACCTGGACGAGGCGGAGCGCACCCTGCGCGTCGCCACCCAACCCGTCGACGTCCTCGGCCACAACGGCCGCATCGCCCTCGCCGGTGCCCGCGAACTCGGCTGGCGCGCCGCGCCGTTGCGCCGCAACGCGCCCGGCTGCCTGGGCTCCTGCCAGTGCGTGGTGGGCTGTCCGACCGGCGCCAAACAGAGCGTGCAGCTCTCGGTCCTGCCCGACGCCTGCGCCGCCGGGGCACGCGTCGTCACCGGCGCGCGGGCCGACCGCGTCCTCGTCGACACGGACCGGCCCGGCGGCCCCCGGGCGGCGGGCGTACGCGCCCACGGGCCGGACGGCACCGCCTTCGAGATCCTCGCGCCCCTGGTCGTCGTCGCCGCGGGCGCCACGCAGTCCCCGCCGCTGCTGCGCCGCTCCGGCCTCGGCCGCCATCCGCGGCTCGGCCGCAACCTCAGCGTCCATCCGGCCACCAGCGTCGCCGGACGCTTCGCCGAACCGGTCACCGCCTGGGAAGGCGTGCTGCAGAGCGTCGGCGTGGAGGAGCACCACGCGCGGGGCGTCCTCATCGAGGCCACCGCCACCCCGCCCGGCATGGGCAGCTTCATCCTCCCCGGGCTGGGGGGCGAGCTGCGCCGCGAGCTGGAGGGCGCCGACCGGCTCGCCACGCTCGGCGCCATGATCGCCGACCGTCCCTCCGGCCGTGTCCTCGGCCGCGACCGCACCCTGCTCCGCTACGACCTCGACCCCCGCGACGCGGGCCGTCTGCTGCGGGCCGTCCGCGCCATGGGCGAGCTGCTGTTCGCCGCAGGGGCCGAGGAAGTGCTCACCGGGATCCCCACCGCGCCCCGGGTGCGTAGCCTCGCGGAGCTGGACGCCGTCCTCGCCGTGACGAGCGCGCGACAGCTGCACCTGTCGGCGTACCACCCCACCGGCACCGTCGCCGCGGGCGCGAGCCCGGAGCGCTTCCCGGCCGACCCGCGGGGCCGCCTGCGCGGGGTGCACGGCGTACTGATCGCGGACGCCTCCGTGCTCCCCAGCTGCCCCCAGGTGAACCCGCAGCTGAGCATCATGGCGGCGGTCCTGGCGAGCACGGAGGCGTGGCTGTCCGGATGAGCGCGCGGCCAGCCGTGCTTCGTGGTGCTCGTCCCGAAGAGCCTCCGCACGCGGTTCGCCCCACGATTCACACCTACGGGTGAATCGATGGATGAATGTCCGGGCCGCTTCCCGTCCGGTGCGGTGTCCTGAGGCCCGCCGCCCCGGCCCGCCCGGACGGGCCGCGCCGGACAGGGGGACAAGGGCGTATGCGTGTCTTCGTTCTGTGCGCTTGGCCGCTGACCGCGGGTCTGGGCGGCTGTCTCGCCACCGTGTGGATCCGGCACGGCGGGCTGCGGCAGCGCACGCCCGGTGTGACGCGGCTGCCGCTCTGGCTGGTCCTCGGCCATGTGGCGCTCGCCGTCGCCGGGCTCGCCGCCTGGACCGCGTACCTGCTGGGCGACGTCAGGAGCTCGGCCTGGGCGGCCTGCGCCGTCGTCCTGATCGTGGCCGCCTTCGGCTTCATGATGCTGCTGCGCTGGATGCCCAGCTCCGGACGCCATTCGCAGGGCGCCGCCACCGCCGAGCGGCACTTCCCGCTGACCGCCGTGGTCGCCCACGGCACGAGCGCCGGCGCCACCGTGCTCCTGGTTCTCCTGGTCGTCCTGCGCGGCATGTGACGGCCGGGGCGACGCCCCGCACGCGCTCCCTCCGGCGGGGTGACGCGCCCCTTGACCTGCCCGCCGAATAAGACGAACAATTGTTGGTGAAACAGCGGGGGCAGCTCAGGGACGAGGTGCCGTATGACCGTGAACAGTGAGCTCAAGGACCTGCACCAGGCGAAGCGCCCGGTCAGCGGCGCCCTCGCGGGACCGTACGGGCATCCGTTCCACCCCCTCCTGGTCACCGTGCCGATCGGTGCCTGGGTGTCCAGCCTGGTCTTCGACATCGCCTCCCGCGCCGTCGGCCGGCCCGCCTTCCTGACCCACGGGTCGGCCTGGCTGATCGCCATCGGCGTGCTCGGGGCGCTGGCCGCGGCGTGCGTCGGCTTCCTCGACCTGTTCGCCGTCCCCACCGGCACCCCAGCCCACCGCACGGCCCTGACGCACATGGCGCTGAACCTCGCGGTCACCGTCGCATACGCGGCCGGCTTCGCCTGGCGGCAGGGCGCCGGATACCCCGAGGGGCGGGGCGTCGGGTACGGGCAACTGGCGCTCTCCGTCGTCGCGCTCGCCGTCCTCGGTCTGTCCGGCTACCTCGGCGGCAAACTCGCCTACCGCTACGGCGTCCGGGTGGCCGAGGAGTCGGTCCAGGCCGAGGGATACCGCACCACGTCCGGTCCTGAGGGCGCCCGACGTCACGACGCCCGACGTCACGACGCCCGACCTCACGACGCCGGGCCCTGAGGGCGTCCGCCCTCCGAAATCCCGTACTCCGCACCCCTGGAGGACGACATGGACATCGCCGCTCTCGTCGCCTGGGTGGTCACCGCCCTCGGCGGATTCGTGCTCCTGGCCCGCTGGATCTCCCGCGGCGGCCTGCGGCAGCAGCGGACCGGCACGACCCGCTTCCCGGCCCCCCTCGTCTTCGGGCACTTCCTGCTCGCGGCGGCCGGGCTGATCGTCTGGATCGTCTACCTCGCCGCCGACCGGCCGGCACTCGCCTGGACGTCTTTCTGCGTCCTCGTCGCCGTCGCCCTGCTCGGCTTCGCGATGTTCGCCCGCTGGGTGCCGGTCCACCGCACCGCCGCGCCCGCCTCGGCAGCCGTCGGGGACGCACGGGAGGAGACCACCCCTGCGGAACGGCACCTGCCCGTCCCCGTGGTGGCCGCCCACGGCCTGCTGGGCGCGGCGAGCCTGGTACTCGTCCTGCTGGCCGCGCTGGGCGTGGGCGGCAGCTGAGGCGGCCCGGTCAGGCGGCCGTTCGCCGTTCGCGCTCGCTCAGTGGTCGGGGGACCGGTCGAGGGGCCGGCCGGGAGTCAGGTTCCAGCGGCCCGCGCGGCCACTGAACTCGACGGCGCGCAACGGCGGTACGTCGATCCGCCAGAAGGCCGCCTCGGGCGCTCCCAGCGCCCGTACCGTCACGGCGCGTACGACGTCCGGCTCGACCACCGCGACGGTACGGCCGGAGAACACCCCGTCCTCCGCGAGCCAGTTCGCGATCCGCCCGCAGAACTCCCGCACCGACTCCCCGCCGTGCGGGGCCGCCGCCGGGTCGGACAGCCACCCGGCCACCGCCTCCGGCTCGGCGGCGCTCACCTCGGCGAGCGTCCGGCCCCGCCAGCGGCCCACGTCCAGACCGGCCAGACCGGGCGCCTCGGACGCGTCGAGACCGAGCGCCGAGGCGGTCTGCCGACACCGCACACCGGGAGCCGTCAACGCCCGCCCGGCCCGCGGGAGCAGGCCCGCGGCGGAGCGCGCCCGGGCCGCGGCGCCGTCCTCCAGAGGGCAGCCGTCGTCGAAGCGTGCCTCGCGCAGCGCCGCGCTCATCGCTGGTGAGATCAAGATCACTCGGCTGGTCACGTGCTCACTTTCGCGGTCGACGGCCCTGCAATCACAGGGAATCGGAGGGCAAGGGCGGCCCGGGGAGCGCCTGCGAGCCCCCCGTGCGCTCTTGGCCGTGCCTCCGCTTCGCGGTACCTTCTCGGCGAAATAGACGACGGAACGCGGAAGCCGGTGGGAATCCGGCACGGTCGCGCCACTGTATGCCTCGCCCACGCCGCTCGCGGTACGGGCCGGGGAAGTCAGACCCGCCCCGTTGTCCTGTGCACCACCGAGACGGGACGCGAGTTCCCCAGGAGGTTCTGCCATGGCGCAGTCCGTCGCCCAGCCGACCACAGCCCCCACCGCCACCCCCGCCAAGCTGCCGATCGGCGCGATCGCCCCCTGGGCGGTCTTCTTCGGCATCCTCATGCTCGTCCTGCTCTACTTCGTCGGCGCCGAGCAGGGCGCCACCTCCGTGATGTCCGGCACGGACGTCCACGAGTGGGTGCACGACGCCCGTCACCTGCTCGGCTTCCCCTGCCACTGACGGCGCCCGGTACCGGTACCCAGGTCAAGGACCGTCCATGAACTCGGCAACTGTCCGAAATCTATTGGTGCGTGGCATGCTCGCGGGACTCGCCGCGGGCCTGCTCGCCCTCGTCGTCGCCTACTTCCTCGGCGAGCCGCGCGTCGACTCGGCCATCGCCTACGAAGAGGCGCACTCCCACGAACACGGCATGGAAGCCGTGAGTCGCACGATGCAGTCCACCGGTGGTCTGGCCACCGGCGTCCTCGTCTACGGGGTCGCGTTCGGCGGCATCGCCGCCCTCGCGTTCTGCTTCGCGCTGGGCCGCATCGGCCGCTTCGGGCCGCGCGCGAGCGCGCTGCTCCTGGCGGCGGCCGGTCTGCTCACGGTCTATGTCGTGCCGTTCCTGAAGTACCCGGCCAACCCGCCGTCCGTGGGCGACCCCGACACCATCGGGAAGCGCACCACCCTGTACTTCCTCATGATGCTGCTCAGCGTGCTGCTGGCGATCGCCACCGTGATCCTCGGCAAGCGTCTCGCACCGCGCCTGGGCAACTGGAACGCGACGATGGCCGCGGGGGCGTTCTTCGTCCTGGCCGTCGGGTCGGCGTACGCGTTCCTGCCCACCGTCAACGAGGTCCCCAAGGACTTCTCGGCCACCCTGCTCTGGCAGTTCCGCCTGGCGGCCCTGACCATCCAGTTGACCCTGTGGACGGCCTTCGGGCTCGTCTTCGGGCCGCTGGCCGAGCGGGTACTCGTCCCGAAGGCCGCCCGGCAGGCGGGCGCACGCCCGTCCGCGGCCGCCGAGGCGGGAGCGACACCGGTTCCCCGCTGAGGACGCCGTACGGAAGGGCCCCGGCCGGCGCGACGGCCGGGGCCCTTCCGTACGGCTCAGTCGCCGCCGACGCGTTCGGTGATCGTCTGCCGGTAGTGCGGGCACTGGGTGAAGTCGTCGTGGTCGCAGCGCAGCGCGCACTCGATGAGTTCGAGGGACGCCTGCGCCGCGGCGATCCGCTGCCGCAGCGCGTCCGCCTCCTGCTTCAGCGTCGCGTGCCGGGCCGCCGGATCACCGGTGGAGGTCAGGGAGCGGATGGTCTCCAGCGGCAGACCGGCTTCCTTGGCCCTCAGGATGACGGCGACCCGGGTGACATCGGCGACCGTGAAGCGCCGCCGCCCCGCGCCGTCACGGGCCGGCGCCAGCAGTCCTCTCGCCTCCCAGTGCCGCAGCACATGTGCGGCCAGGCCGTAGCGGCCGGCGAGCTCCCCGATGCTCAACTCGTCTTCGGCGTCGGTTGACTTCATGCCGACATTAAGTCGCAGTCTGGCGGCCATGACCAGTGAACCGCAAAAGCCGTCGCATAGGCGTTCCAGCACCCGCGTCCGTACCCCTACCGGGTAGGGGGTATGGTCTGGGTGGGCGCTCGCGGCGCCTGTCCCATGGGGGATCGCAGGGAAGGGAGGACGTGTGACGACGCGTGGCAGCGCACCCGCACGCCCGGGCGTCGCCCGGTTGTGGGCCGTGTCCACGCTCCTGTTCGGTCTCTTCCTGATGCACGGCGCCCCCGCGACTGCCGTGGGCGGCTGCCATGGCGCCATGGACATGGCCGTCACGGCCGACGGGAGTCACCGCGTTCCGGCCATGTCGGAGCGGGCCGTGTCGTCGCGGCCGGCGGCCGACCGCCTCCAAGTCGCGTCGGGCGTCCCCCCGCACGGGACGCTGTGCGTCGCCGTGCCCGCCCCGAGTGACATCCCGGTGCCTGTCGCGCCGCTCGTCGGCGTGGCCGCGCTCGCGGCACTCGCGGCCTGGGCCCTGCGCTGGGCGTGGGACCCCGACGGGACCCGGCGGCGCGGCCCGCCGGGCGGCCGCCGTCTCCTGCTCCAGGTGTGCATCGCACGGACGTGAGCGGACCGTGCCGGAACCCGCCGCCGGCGGGGTCCTCCGGACTCGGTCCTGCCCACATCGCGCACCCCGCGTGGTGCGCCACCCGGAAAGAACCTCGAACAACGATGACCGCTTCCACCCGCCCCACTCCGCGCAACCGGGCCCGCGCGGCGGCCGGTCTCGCGACCGCGCTGGCGTTCACCCTGGCCGCGTGCGGCTCGTCCGGTGGCTCGTCCCACGACTCGTCCATGCCCGGCACGCACCACGACGGCACCCCGTCGGCGACCGCCCCGGCGGGCCACGGCGCCTCGATGCGCGGCATGCCCGGCATGGGCGGGGCCGTCACCGGCGACGGACTGGCCGACAGCGCGGACGGCTACCGCCTCACCAGCCCCCACGCCACCCTGCCGGCCGGCAGGACGGCTCCGTACCGGTTCACGATCACGGGCCCGGACGGCAGGGCCGTCACCCGCTTCGCCCCCGAGCAGACCAAGCGCATGCACTTCTACGCCATCCGCTCCGACCTGACCGGCTTCCAGCACCTCCATCCCACGATGGCCGCCGACGGCACGTGGACCGCCGAGCCGGCCGCCCTGACACCGGGCTCCTGGCGCGTGTTCGCCTCCTTCGCACCCGGCGGCGGAAGCGGCGAGGGCAAGGACCTCGTCCTCAGCCGGACCCTCACCGTCCCCGGCGAGGCCACCACGGCCGCGCTGCCCCCGGCGGCGCACTCGGCCCGGGTCGACGGCTACACCGTCACCGTGTCCGGCGAACCCATGGCCGGCATGGCCCACCCGCTGGCCGTGCGCGTCACCAAGGACGGCGAGCCCGTCACCGATCTCCAGCCCTACCTGGACACCTACGCCCACCTGACCGCCTTCCACCGGGGCGACGCGGCCTTCGCCCACCTCCACCCCACCACCCCCGTCCGCGGCGACCACGGGGGCCCGGAGCTGTCCTTCCACGCGGAACTGCCCACGGCCGGTGACTGGCGGCTCTTCCTCCAGTTCCGCACCGGCGGCAGGCTGCACACCGCCGCCCTGACCCTGCGCGTCGGCTGACCCTGCGCGTCGGCTGACCGGAACCTCCCGACGGACCCCCGGCACGAACCACCGGTTGCTCGGAAATCACTGGACATCCCAGTACATTTCCGAGCACCGCTTCGCGTGGTTCAAGAGGTTCGAGAGGTTCGAGGCGTCACCGGCAGACGGGGGCAGAGGATGAGCACGGACGGCCGGGTCGCGGTGACGCCCGGGATCGCGCGCCTGCACGCGTCGCCCGGGCTCGCCGGGCCGGGCCGCCTGGGCCTGGTGACCAACCAGACCGGTGTGCTGCCCGACCTGCGGCCCGTCGCCCCCGCGCTGCTCGACGCCGGCGCGCGGCTTGTCGCCCTGTTCGGTCCCGAGCACGGGCTGCACGGGTCCGCCCAGGCCGGCGCGAGCGAGGCCGCCGGGCCGGACCCCGGCACCGGCCTGCCCGTCCACGACACCTACCGGTGCGGCGGCGAAGACCTCGACAAACTGCTGGCCGACAGCGGCGTCGACGCCCTGGTGTACGACCTCCAGGACATCGGGGCCAGGTTCTACACCTACGTGTGGACCATGTTCGACCTGATGGTCTCGGCCGCCCGTACGGGCGTACGGTTCGTGGTCGCCGACCGGCCGAACCCGCTCGGCGGACTCGTCAGCGAGGGCCCGAGGCTCGACCCGGCCTGGGCCAGCTTCGTCGGACGCGCCCCGGTCCCCGTAAGGCACGGCCTCACCTGCGGCGAACTCGCCCGGCACCTCAACACCTCCGCCGTGCCCGAAGCGGCGGGCGGCCCCGTCGACCTGACGGTGATCGAGGCCACCGGCTGGCGGCGGGCCATGGACGCGGAGGCCACCGGCCTGCCCTGGGTCGCGCCCTCGCCCAACATCCCGACGCCCGCCACCGCCGCCGTCTACCCCGGCGGCTGCCTGTTCGAGGGCACCAACCTCTCGGAGGGGCGCGGCACCACCCAGCCCTTCGAGACCGTCGGGGCGCCCTACCTCGACTCCCGGTTCGCCCCGGCGCTCGCCGAGCTGGCACTGCCCGGGGTGCGCTTCCGCGAGCTGCGGTTCGTACCCGCCTTCCACAAGCACGCCGGACGGCCGCTGCGCGGAGTCCAGTTGCACGTCACCGACCGCCGGAGCTTCGCCCCGGTGCGCACCGCCGTCGCGATGCTCGCCACGCTGCGGCGGCTCTACCCGGACGACTTCGCCTGGCACACCACGGACGGCGGCGCGGAGGGCACCGGCCACCGGCACTTCATCGACCTGCTGTGGGGATCGGACCGGCTGCGGCACACCGTCGACGCGGGCGACGACCCGCTGCCGCTCTGCGATCCGCCGGCGCCGCCCGCCCGGTGGGCCGGCGAAGCCGCACTGCTCTACGCCTGACACCTCCTGCCCGCCGCGTGACCCGCTGCTCAACGGATGTATGGAGGGACGACCCCGACGATGACCGATCCCGCTCCCGCCTCACCACCACGGACCGTCGCCGATCCGGCTCCGGCCGCGCCGCTCCGGACCGTGACCGATCCCGCTCCCACCGCGCCCCCCGGGGCCGCTCCCACGGCCCCACCCGGGACCGTGACCGCTCTCGCCCCACCACCCCGCAGCCTGATCCGCGGCTTCCGGCCGGGTGACGGTCCCCGGCTGGTGGAGACCTGGCGCCGGAGCGCGCCGGCCGACCCCGTCTCCCCGGAACGCTTCCGCTCCCTGGTGCTGCTCGACGCCAACTTCGATCCGGAGGGGCTCCGGGTCGCCGTCGACGGCGACCGGGTCGTCGGCGCGGCCTACGCGGTGCGCAGGCTGACCCCGATGGGCGGCACCGACCTGGAGCCGGAGCAGGGCTGGATCCCGTTCTTCTTCGTCGACCCGGCCGCCCGCGGGCACGGCCTCGGCCGCCGCCTGCTGACCGAGGCCCTCGGCTGGCTGCACGGCCACGGCCGCACCCGGGTCGACTTCGCCTCGTACACCCCGCACTACTTCCTCCCCGGACTGGACGCCGAGACCTACCCGGCGGCCGGGAGACTCCTGGATTCCCTGGGATTCCGCGTCCTGTACGAGGCGGCCGCCATGGACCGGAGCCTGGTCGGCTACCGCCTCCCGGAGGACGTCGTCCGCCGCGCCGCCGAACTGACCGCCCGGGGCCACCGGTTCGCCACCCCCACCGACGACGACCTGGTGCCCCTCCTCGCCCTCGCCGGGAACCACTTCACCGCCGACTGGGCCCGCGCCATCCGCGCATGCCTGGCCTCGGGCACCCCGCTCGACCGGATCGTGGCCGCCTGGGACCCCGCGGGCCGCCTGGTCGGGTGGGCGATGCACGGCGCGTACGACTCGCTGGACGAGCGGTTCGGGCCGTTCGGCGTACTGGAGGAGACGCGCGGCACCGGACTCGGGAAGGTCCTGCTGCACCTGGCCCTGGAGCGGATGCGGGCCCGCGGCTGCCACAGCGCCTGGTTCCTGTGGACCGGCGAACGGTCCCCGGCGGGCCACCTTTACCGCGCGACCGGCTTCACCACCACCCGGGTCTTCCGCGTACTGCGCCGGGAGGCAGCGGGATGACGCCGGCCCGGCGCCCCGCCCGCCTGAGCCGCCGGCACTTCGCGCTCGCCCTGCCCTCGGCGCTGCTCGCCTCCGGGTGCGCCGCGCCCCACCGGGGCACCGGGCGGCTCGGGGACCCGATCGTCCTCACCCTGCTCTCCCACTACGCGAGCGGCGAGCTCAAGGACGCCCTCCAGGGCCCGGTCGACGAGTGGAACGCCACCCACGACCGGGTCAAGGTGCGCACCGAGGCGGTCGAGTTCTCCGACCTGCTGACCACGTTCATGGTCCGGCAGGCCGCCGGTCAGGGCGCCGACATCCTGCACCCGTACTGCCTGTGGAACGGCCAGCTCGTGCAGGCGGGCGTCCTGCGGCCGGCCCCGCCCGGACTCGCCGAGGAGATCCGGCGCGGGTACGGCGCGGCCGCGGTCGGCGCCGCCTCCGTCGGCGGCAGGGTCTACGGCTACCCGACCGAGGTGCAGACGTACGCGCTCTACTACAACAAGCGGCTGCTGCGCGGGGCGGGCGTCGACGGCCCCCCGCGCACCTGGCGGGAGCTGGAGGACGCGGCCCACCGCACCGCGCGACGCGACCGGTACGGCAACACACTGGTCCAGGGGTTCGGGTTGTCGACCTACGACGACTCCACCACCGTCGGCCAGACGCTCGCCCTGCTCAACGCGGCGGGCGGCAGCTTCGTCTCCGCCGACGGCAGGCGCACCGCCATCGACTCACCGGCCGGCCGGGCCGTGTTCGACCTGGAGCACCGGCTCGTCGCCGAGGGCGTCAGCGCCCCCGGCGTCAACGTGTACAAGGCGTTCCCGTCCGGGCAGGTGGCCATGGTGGTCAGCGCCGGCTGGTGGAGCGGGACCCTGAAGTCCCTGATGGGCGCGGGCTACCGGGACGTCGGCGTCGCGCCGGTGCCGGTCCCCGAGGCGTCCGACCCGCGGGCCACGCTCTCCACCGGCTTCATGCTGGGCGTCAACACGGCCAGCCGGCACCCGGGCGAGGCATGGGAGTTCCTGCGCTGGCTCAACTCCGACCCGGTGAAGGTGCGCAGCGCGGCGACGGGCGCGACCGCGACCCGGATGAGCGCCCTCCAGGTGTCGGTCGGCTCCCTGACCGGCCGTGCGGACGACATGCGGACGCTGCTCGGTGCGGGCGGCGACCCCAACCTGCGGCCGTTCCTGGACGCGCTCGCGTACTCGGTGCCGGAGCCGAACGTGCCGGGCGCGCAGCAGGCCAAGTCGCTGCTGCGCAAGAACATCGAGGCGCTGTGGACCGGCCAGCAGTCGGTCGACGAGGCCCTGCGCACCACCCGCCGTCAGGTCGACCAGGAGGTGGCCCGGTCATGGTGAACGTCCTGACGCCGGAGACGACCGAGCGGGCGGCGCGCGGCAGACCCGCAGCCGAGCCCGCCGTCGCGGGCCGGGGCCGGGCCCGGCGCCGCCAGACCGTCGTCGCCTATCTGTTCCTGGCGCCCACGCTGCTGTTCTTCGCCGTCTTCCTGATCCTGCCGCTCGGCTTCGCGCTGCTGCTCTCGCTGTCCCGCTGGGCCGGGTTCGACCTCGCCGGGATCGACCCGGTCGGCCCGGACAACTTCACCGGTCTGCTCGCGGACGGATCGACGTTCCTGACGCCGATCCTCACCAACACGCTGCTGTTCGCGCTCGGCACCGTGGCCCTCGCGCTCACCGGCTCCGTGGCCGTCGCCACCTGTATCGACCGGCTCCGCTTCCAGGGGCTGTGGCGCACCCTGTACTTCCTGCCGATCGTCACCACCGTCGTCGCCGTCGGCAACGTGTGGAAGTACATGTACGAGCCGGGCGGCCTGGTCAACGGCGTCCTGAACGCCGTCGGGCTCGGCTCGGTGGCGTTCCTCCAGGACCCGGACACCGCGCTGCCCGCGGTCGTGGTCGTCCAGGCCTGGGCCTCCGTCGGCTCGGCCATCCTGGTCCTCACCGCGGGACTGAAGTCCATCCCGGAGTCGTACTACGAGGCCGCCGCGCTCGACGGCGCGGGGCCCTTCACCGTCTTCCGGAAGATCACCCTGCCGCTGCTGCGGCCGTCGCTGGTGTTCGTGTGCATCACCCAGTTCCTCACCGGGCTCCAGTCGTTCGGGCTGATCATCGTCATGACCAAGGGCGGCCCCGGCGACGCGACCAACGTGGCGGCCCTGGAGATGTACCGGCAGGCCTTCAGCTACGGCGACTGGGGCACCGCGAGCGCCGCCGCCTTCGTGCTCTTCGTGGTGGTGCTCGTGGTCACCCTCGCGCAGTTGTTGATCTTCCGGCGCAAGGGGGAGGACACATGAACCGCCGAGGCTTCCCCTGGTTCTCGTACCTGCTCGTCGTGACCGGCGCCGTGCTCACGGTCGTGCCGTTCCTCGACATGGTGGCGACCTCCTTCAAGGGGCCCGACGAGGCCGGCACGCTGCCCTACCGGTTCCTGCCCAAGGCGTTCGACCTGGCCAACTATCGGGCCGCGGTGGACCAGTTGGACCTGCCGGTGCTGTTCCGCAACAGCGTCGTCGTCACCGCCGTGGTCACCGGCTCGGTGCTGCTCACCTCGTCGCTCGCCGGCTACGCACTCGCCAAACTCCGTTTCCCCGGACGGGACTTCGTCTTCCGTCTGGTGCTGGCGACGATGATGTTCCCGCCGTTCCTGTTCTTCATCCCGCACTTCCTGATCCTGGTCCACTGGCCGCTGGCCGGCGGCAACGACCTGCTCGGACGCGGCGGTGCGGGCCTGACCGTCAGCATCGTGGCGCTCGCCATGCCGTTCCTCGTCAACGGGTTCGGCATCTTCCTGACCCGTCAGTTCATGGTCGCGATCCCCGACGAGGTCCTGGAGGCGGCGCGCATCGACGGCGCCGGGGAGTTCGCGCTCTGGTGGCGGATCGTGCTGCCGCAGACCACCCCGGTGCTGGTCACCCTCGGGCTGCTCACCTTCGTGGACGCCTGGAACGAGTACATCTGGGCGCTGCTCGTCTCGACCGCCAATCCGGACGTGATGACCCTGCCCGTGGGCATCCAGCTCCTCCAGGACTACGTGGATCCGGCTCGCACCATGCCCATCGTCATGGCAGGGCTCGTCCTGAGCGTCCTGCCGGTCCTCGTCCTCTTCCTGCTGCTGCAGAAGTACTACATCCGCGGGGTCATGCTCAGCGGCCTCAAGTGACCCGGGCGGACGGTGCCGACCACAGGTTTCGGCCGAGTGCGAGGTGCCCGGCGATCTCCCCGGCGACCTCCGGGTGGGAGAGGTACTGACTGATGTCGTGCGCCTTGTCACGGGCGTTGATGACGGCGACGTCGGTCACCGAGCCCGCCCACTCGTCGGCCAGCGGGCACCCGACGGCCACCGCGTCGGCCGGGCACCACGCGTTGAGCCAGTCCGCCACCACGTCGGGGCGCTTCGTCCCGCCGATGAGCAGCCTCTTGTACACGCTGTCCAGCCCCAGCGGGCTGCCCACCGTGGTGAGATGGACCGTGCGCAGGGCGGGGGACAGCCGCGTGGTGAGGTCCATGCCGACGACCGTACCGAGGCTGTGGCTGACGAGGATCATCTCCCCGTCCTCCGGGAGCGTCTCCAGCACACAGTCCAGGACGGAGTCCCGGATCCGCCGGTCGTCCAGGTAGGCGGCCACGTCACGGAGGACCAGGGCGATGGTCCACCCGTCGAGGTCACTGCGCGCGGCGAGCCAGCCGAGCTGCCGGTGCAGGTGTCCCACGAGGTCGTCCCGCGAGATCCGTTCGGTGGCCGGCTGGCTCTCCTCGGGCATGTTCCAGCGCAGCGCGGCCTCGCCGATCATCTCCTCGTACACCGCACGGGCCGTGGGCGAGGGCGGGGCCACCGCCTCGGCGGGGGACAGGCTCAGGGCCTCGGGGATCCGGGGCACGGCCTCGGTCGTGGCGAGCGCGGCCACGAGCCGGTCCCCGTAGTAGGGGAACCACACGTCGGCCGGGTCGACCGGCGGGAACCCGGCCGCGACCAGCCCCTGGTTCAGGCCGGCCGTCCACGCGTCGCGCAGGGCCGCCGGATCCTTGCCCTGCTGGGAGCGCCCGTGCAGGAAGACCAGATGCCGCTCGCCGCCGAACGCGCCGTCCCGGGCCCGCAGCCCCGTGTGGGCGGCCGTGGGCGCGCCGGCCGGTGCGGCGGCGGGAACATCCGCCGGCACGCCGGCCGGGACCTCGGCCGGTGCGCCGACCGGTACGGGTACGGCGGCCACGGCCACCGGAGCCGGTGCGGTCGCGGCGGACTCCGTCACACCCAGGCCCGACTCGGGGCCCATCTCGGCCAGCGGCCCGGGGCCCGCTCCGGGCGGCAACTGTGCGAGGTGCCGCAGGATGGAGCTGACGCGCACCCCCTCGTTGGCCACCCAGTCGACCGCGTCGTCGCCGTCGCCCGGCTGCCACACCTGTCCGTCCGTGCGCAGCACGCGTCCCCGCTCGTCGGTCTTCGGCACCCCGCTGTGGTGGAGCGCGACGACCTCCCACTGGTCGTTGAACACCGGCGACCCCGAGTTGCCGGGCTCGGTGTCCGTCAGGTACTGGAGGAAGTCGTCGAGCCGCACCTGGAGCATGTTGTCGCGGACCGCGATCTCCTTCAGCCGTCCCATGGGGTGGCCGATCACGTTGACCGGCTCGCCGATGACCAGCTTGCCCGGCTGGGCGCTGAGCCGGTTCCAGCCGAACGTCTCGCCCGGCGTCCGCCCGTCCGGGCCGGAAGCCACCGGGACCAGGGCGAAGTCCAGGTGCTGGTCGGCCACGAAGAACGTGTCCGGGTCCAGTTCGAGCCGCGTCGACGGCTGCGGGGTGTTGTCGACGGTGACCTGGGCGTCGAACTCGACGAAGCACTGCCGGGCCGCCGCCGCGTCGGAGAGCACGTGATGGTTGGTCATCAGCAGGCGCGGCGACACCAGGAAGCCGGTGCCGAGCGGCAGTTCACGGCCGTTCTCCCGCACCGATATGCGGGCGACGGTGCGCGCCGCCCGGGCGCCGCGCGGCAGGAAGCTCCACGCCTGCAGGTCCTTGGACACCCCGAGGATGCGCTCGTAGGCGTCGGGGGCGGCCAGCGGTTCGGCACGCACGGCCTCCACGGCCATGGCGGCCGGCACCGCGTGCCGGTCCAGCAGGCGCGTGGCGCGCGCGGCGAGCGCCTGCCGTGAGTCCGGGAAGGCGATGCCGGCCTCCTGCTGCCGCTCCACGTCCCGGCGTTCCTCGCTGCTCGCGCGGTACCGCTCGGCGGCCGCCGCGAGCTGGTGCGCGCGCTCCTGGCGCAGTCTCTCCGTGGCCACCATCTCAGCCGTCCTTCCGTGCGGCGCTGTGCCACGGCACGAAGGCGTTGGTCAGCCCGGACAGGGCCGTACGCAGCTCGGGGTGGTGCCGCAGCAGAACCGTGATCATGCTGTTGTCGTCGATCCAGGCCATGCCGGCCCTGGAGTACACCTCGGGGGTGTAGTACGTGGTGAAGAACCGGTCGCTGTTCAGCCGGCGCGACGCCATCAGGATGAAGATGCGGAACGCGGTGTCGCTGAACGCGAATCCGGCCGGGAGCTTCTCCGCGTACAGCCCGACCATCAGGTCGACCTTCTCGATGTCGCCGTCGTAGAGCCGCTCGATCCGCCCGGCCGTCGCCGGGTCGTGCGCCAGCTCCGCGAAGCTCCGCGCGGGCTCGAGCCGCAGCAGCCGCCGGAACTCGTTGTAGCGGGGCACCCCCAGCTCCCGCGAGCGCAGGATGTCGGTGGCGGCCAGGTCCTGCAGGTGGCCGTCCGGCCGCTCGAACTCCTGGAGGAACGCGGGGAAGTTGTGCAGGGTGACCAGCCCCGGGTGGAGCGTGCCGAAACTGTAGAGCAGGTCGGCCATCTCCGTGGTCTCCAGGAACTTCAGCGCCCCCGGGCCCGAGATGTCCCGCAGGGTGCAGTGCCGCAGGGACGCGTCGTCGGCCGCGGCGCGCAGGTGCCACTCGTCGCGGATCAGCGGGTGCATGCGGTAGACCGCCACGAACTCCTCGGTGAGGGAGTACGGCACGCCGTAGTGGTCGGTCTCGCCACCGGGGATGCCGCTGACCACCTCGCTGCCGCTGACCCGGCCGAAGAGGTTGTGCACGCGTTCGCCCGCGACGCCCCACCAGTTGGCGCGCAGCGCCTTGACGGTGGTGGGGTGGCTGATCACGGCCGGTGTCCACTCCACGGTGTGGATCTTGGCGAGGAGTGCGGAGTTGACCAGCCGGGCGCGCTGGAACAGCTCCTCGTCGCTCCAGGACGGGTAGACGCCGTGCAGGTGGTCGCAGATCGCGTTGTGCTCCCGGGTGAACAGGTCCTGCATCATGGCGAGTCCGAGCCAGAAGCCGGGCACCCGGGTGGGGTCCTGGGTGGGGTCCGCCGGGACGGGGGCCTGCTCGTCGTCCCACAGGTGCAGCCTGCCCAGCCGCCCGGTGCGCAGCCGTTGCTGCTCCGCCTCGTTCTTCCCGTAGATCTGGGACGCGTCCCACCAGTGGGAGGACACGTTCACGCGGGTGTCGGGCGTCCCGGGGGGCGCCTGCGGGTCGCGGGTCGGGTCGTCCGGGGTCCGCAGGATCCGCATCGGGTTCTCCGGCCAGGGGTCGTCCGCCACCAGGGGGACCTCCCAGGGCCGGTCGGTGGGGCTGGTGCCGTGGCTGAACCAGTCGCGGATCATGAACTGGAGCCAGGCGGACACCAGGGAGTTGACGGACTCGGCCGGGATGAGCCGGTCGCGGGTCAGCAGCGCCCGGCTGACCTCGCGCGGACTGGGCGCGGACAGCACGTCCTCGGGCGCGGCCGGCGCGATGGCGTCCAGCGGGATGTTCCGGCCGAAGCGGGTGCCCGCCATGCCCATGCGCGGCTCGGCGAGGTCGTTGTGGCTGCCGTCGGCGGTCCGGTCGACGCGGTGGCTCGCGGACGGCGGCGCGGGCTGGGGCTCGTCGACCGCGGGCAGCACGCCGGTGTCGTACAGGTTCTTCTGCCGCAGTTTGACCCGCAGGCCGAACAGCGTCAGCAGGCCCGCGAGGACGGGCAGTCGGTCCCAGCCGACGCGGCGGTCGACGTAGTGGGCGGCGGCGGTGACGATCCGCCAGGGGAGTGAGGTGCGGTATCCGGTCGTGGCGGGCCGTGCGGCGCGTCGGTGCGTGCTCATCGGGATACTCCTTGGGTGACTCCTGGTCGTGTCGCGTCGGGGAGGCTGCGGTCAGGTGCGGGCCGCGGCGGAGAGGATCACATCGCTCGCCTTCTCACTGATCATGTAGATGGGGGCGGCGACGAAGAAGCCGGGGATACGGGGGAACACCGAGGCGTCGACGATCCGCAGCCGGCCCACCCCGCGGACCCGGAAGTCGCTGTCGACCACCGCCGAGGGGTCCTCGGCGCGCCCCATCCGGCAGGTGCACGACGCGTGATGGCCCCACGCCTCGTCCCGGACGAACCGCTTGACCGCCTCGCGGTCGGCGGCCGCGTCGCCGGGCCACAGCTCCGTGAGGATCACCGAGCCGGCCCTGCGGTTCATCCCGCGGACGAACTCCACGGCGTCGGCCATCGCCTCCAGGTCGAGGCCGGCCGCGTCCGTGCCCTCGTCGAAGTAGTGGAAGTCGATCAGCGGGGTGTCGCGCGGGTCGGCGGAGCGCAGCCGGACCCGGCCCCCGGTGTTGTGGGTACGGCTCTTGAGGACGGCCCAGGTGAAGCGGTCCTTGTGGCGGGTCAGGTCGAGGGAGTAGCCGGGTCGGTAGCCGCGGAAGTCGAAGGGGCCGCCGAAGACGAACAGGTCGGGGGCGTCCAGGTCCGGGCGTGACTTGCGGGTGATGCCGAGGACGGCGCCGTTGGTGGTGTAGAGGCCCTCCCCGCGCTGCCAGGCCCGGTAGCAGGGGTCCGGTTCGGTGCCCGGCCCCGGTGCGTGGAAGTCGCACTCCTTGATGACCGGGAACTCCCGGTCCATCTGGCTGACCACGCCGACCTCGTAGCGGTCCTGGAGGTTCGTGCCCACCCCGGGCAGAGCGGCCCGCACCGCGATGCCGTGCCGGCGCAGCTCCTCGGGCGGTCCGATGCCCGAGAGCATCAGCAGCTGGGGCGTGTTGAACGCGCCGGCGGCCAGGATCACCTCCCGGGAGGCGAGGACCCGGCGCAGCACCGGCGGCCCGGCGTCCGGTCCGGCGGCGGGGTCGGCCCGGTAGGCGTGCCGCTCGTCCAGGTAGTCGACGCCGGCCGCCTCGCCATCGCCGTCCAGGACGATCCGGGCGGCCAGCGCGTGGGTGCGGACCACGAGCCCGTCCGGATGGTCCCGCTGGACGGCCTGGACGCGTTCGCGGACCGCGCTGCGCCGGCCGCCCGCCGTGGACAGCGGGATCTGCCACAGCCCCTGCAGGGCATGGGTCTGCACCCGCCAGTCGTTGGGATCGACGAGGGAGCCGAGCCCTTCGAGCGGGGACAGCGGCCGGTCGAGGAGTTCGGCGAGCTGGTCCTCGGCGGCGGACAGGACGATCTTCAGCAACTGCTCGTCCCGCACCGCCAGGTGAGGATCCGCCAGCGCGGTCGGCAGCCAGCCGTCGTACCCGTGCCGGGCGTCGTTGCGGTACCGGGCGCCCACCACGGGCAGGGCCCGCAGCAGCGTGGCCAGCAGCCGGTTGCCCGGCGGCTCCTTGGGCCTGGGCAGGTAGCTGCAGCGCTCGAGGCGCTCGAAGTAGCGCCGCATGGCCGCGCTGTGCCAGCTCGCGTCCCCGGTCTCCTCCGCGATGGCGTCCCAGTCACGGTTGTACGGATAGACGGTGATCAGCGCGTGGTGCGCGGTGCACCCGCCGACCGCCCCCGCACGCGGATAGAGGACGCCCCGGTCCGGCACGAGCTTGCTGTCGCGCCGCTGCCGCTGTTCGTCCGCGTAGTGCCGCACGTAGTAGTTCCAGCACTGGACGGGGTCCTCGGAGGCGTCGGCGTGGAAGGCCGGCACCAGGTAGTTGTCGTCGTCCTCGGCGCCCCCGGCGTCGAGGAGCAGGGTGCGCATCCCCGCCGCCGCGAGGTTGGCCGCGAGCGGTCCGCCACCGGCACCGGCGCCGACCACGACGTAGTCGAAGCCCGTCTCGGCGGCCGGGGCGGCCCAGGGCTCTGCGTTCACTTCGGCTTGTCCTTGGGCGAGTTGGCGAGTGAGGCACTGGCGCTGATGGCCAGCGCGGTGTTGACGGCCGAGATCAGGGTGGTCGTCACCGCGGTGCGCGTCGACACCTGCCGGTGGACGCCGAGGGTGGCCGCCGTCGCGGTGTCACTGCCGTGGATGAGGATGCCCTCGTACAGGTCCGCGCGCAGTCGATCGCCGGTGTGGATCAGCAGATCGAGGCCGAGCAGGACCGTCCGGATGCCGAAGAGGCGGAACGCGTAGACGGCCGCCGGGCTCGGGGGTTGGCGGTCGGGGTCGAACCGCCGGATGAGCAACTCGGGAGCCAGCAGACCGGCGGCGCCGTTGAGGATTCGTATCCCGGCGAGGGCGTACACCGGGACAGGGCGGTGGGAGGTGGGAACCGTGCCCATGATGTCTCCTGGGGGGTGTGGTGTAGCCGGCGATGACGGGACCGTCCGCCGAACCCCACGACAAGGGAGAGGAACACCCTGGACGCACTCTCAATCACCACGCTAGGGGACCCGCCGTCCGCGTGCATCTCGGGGGCGACCTGCGGTTTTGGGGTTCTGTTCAACCAAATGGGCTTCGTCGCGCCGCCGTAGCCGCTCACCCGTCGGCCGAGGGCTTCGCGCGGACGACGGCCTGATCGCCCCGCGGGCCGAAGAGGTGCAGGATCTCCACGGGTGTTGAGCCGGCCGGGCCGAACCAGTGCGGCTCCCTCGTGTCGAACTCGGCCACCTCGCCCGGGCGGAGCAGGTGCTCCCGCGTGCCGAGGAGCAGGCGCAGTTCGCCCGCGAGGACGTAGAGCCACTCATGGCCCTCGTGGCTCACCAGCTTCGGTTCCCTGGGAGCCAGCAGGTGCTTGAACACCTGGACCCGGCCCGGGTACCGGGTCAGGGGCACCACGACGTCGGCACGGCCCTTGCGTACCGGCTTCAGGTGCACCCGGGGGTCGCCGGTGGCCGGCGCCGCCACCAGGTCGTCCAGGGCGACCCGGTGCGCACGCGCGAGCGGGATCAGCAGGTCGAGGGTCGGGCGCCGCCTGCCCGACTCCAGCCGGGACAGCGTGCTCACCGACAATCCGGTGTCCGTCCCCAGTTGTTCGAGTGTGAGCCCGCGGTCCCGGCGCAGTGCCCGCAACCGGGGTCCGATGCCGTCGAGCAGCCGCTGCAGTTCCTCGTCCACACGGCACAGTGTCCGACGGACGGCGGCGCGGAGCACCCGCCTTTTTGCGGTTTCCGCAAATCCGCTCGCCGGGCGCCGCCGCCCTCGCCGAGCCTGACCGGGCACTGCTCCCGGACGTGAGAGGCCCACCATGACCACGATGACGACTCCCTCCGCGCCGCCCGCGCTGAGCGCCCGCGGACGGTGGACGGTGCTGGCCGTCTGCTGTCTGAGCATGTTCCTGGTCGGTCTTGACACCACCGTCGTGAACGTCGGCCTGCCCGCCGTCGGGCGCGGCCTGGGCGCCGGGACGCGGAGCCTGGAGTGGACCGTGGACGCCTACACCGTCGTCCTCGCCGGTCTGCTGATCTCCTCCGGCGCGCTGGCCGACCGGTTCGGACGCCGGCGCGTGTTCCGGTCCGGGCTCGCGGTGTTCGGCGTGGCCTCGCTGGCGTGCGCGGCGGCGCCCTCGGTGGGCGCGCTCGTCGCGGCCCGCGCGGTGCAGGGCGTCGGCGCCTCGATGCTCAGCCCCGTCGCCCTCGCCATCGTGGTGAACGCGATGCCCGACCCGAGGGAACGGGCCCGGGCCATCGGCGTCTGGGCGTCCGTGTTCGGCCTCAGCATGGCCGTCGGCCCCGTCACCGGCGGCGCGCTCGTCGCCGGGTTCGGCTGGCGCTCCCTGTTCTGGGTCAACACCCCGGTCGTCGCGGCCGCCCTGGTGCTCAGCGCGCGCTTCGTACCCGAGTCGCGGGCGGCCCGGCCGCGTCGGCTCGACCTGCCCGGGCAGACCCTGCTCGCCGTGGCCATGGCGACCGGGGTCGGCGTGCTCATCGAGGGCCCCCGCGTCGGATGGACCTCGCCCGCCGCCACGTCCGCCTGCCTGGTCGTCGCCGCGGCGACGGCGGGATTCGGCTGGGTGGAGTCCCGCAGGGCCGAGCCCCTGATGGACCCGCGCCTCTTCCGCGGCCCCGCCTTCACCGGCGCGGTCCTGGGCGCGGTCGCCGTCTTCGTCGCCCTGAACACCACCCTGCTGCTCAACACCTTCTACCTCCAGCACACCCGGGGATTCACGGCCCTTCAGGCCGGGACGGCGACCCTCCCCATGGCCCTCGGAGCGACCGTCTGCGCCCCCTGGTCCGGCCGCCTGGTGGGGCGGCTCGGACCCCGGCTGCCGCTGCTCCTGGCGGGCGGCTTCCTCGCGGCCGGCGGACTCTGCCTGACCGGGCTCGACCGGCACACGAGCCTGTACCTGATCCTCCTCGCCCACCTGCTCATCGGCGTCGGGTTCGGCTTCGCCAACGCGCCGATCACCGACACCGCCGTCGGCGGACTGCCGGCCGCACGCGCGGGCGTGGCGGGCGCCCTCACGTCCACCGCGCGCCAGCTCGGCTCCGCGCTCGGCGTCGCGCTGGCCGGCGGCCTGGTCGCGGGCACCGGGCCCGCCCAGCTCGCCCGCGCCACCCGCCCCGGCTGGCTGCTGGTCGCCGGCTGCGGACTGCTGGTGCTCCTGCTGGCCCGCGCCGCGCGGCCGGGGGCGGAACGCCGGGGGTGAACCCGCCCGTCCGCGGACCCGCTCCGGACGAAGCCCGGCAAGATCGTCGAGAAGCGGTTGCGGTGGCCGGTCCGGCGCATGGATGATCCACGGGAAGGGCGGCCGATCCCGTCCGACGCCCCGTACCGCTCCACGAGAGGACACACCCCATGCCCGAGCTGGACGAACGCTTCGACGTCGTGGTCCTCGGAGCCGGACCCGGCGGCTACGTCGCCGCCGTCCGGGCCGCGCAGCTCGGCAAGCGCGTCGCCGTGGTCGAGGAGAAGTACTGGGGCGGGGTGTGCCTGAACGTGGGCTGCATCCCGAGCAAGGCGCTGCTGCGCAACGCCGAGCTGGCGCACATCTTCACCCGCGAGGCGAAGACCTTCGGCATCAAGGTCGACGGACAGGTGTCGTTCGACTACGGCGAGGCCTTCCGCCGCAGCCGCAAGGTCGCCGACGGCCGGGTCAAGGGCGTCCACTACCTGATGAAGAAGAACAAGATCACCGAGCTCGACGGCCGCGGCACCTTCCTCGACCCGCACACGCTGGAGGTGGCGGGGTACGACGGCTCGACCCGCACCATCGGCTTCGAGCACTGCATCATCGCCACCGGTGCCACGCCGAAGCTGCTGCCCGGCACCCGCCGGACCTCCCGGGTGGTGACCTACGAGGAGCAGATCCTCGCCGAGGAACTGCCGGGGTCCATCGTGATCGCGGGCGCCGGGGCGATCGGCGTGGAGTTCGCCTACGTGCTGCACAACTACGGCGTGAAGGTCACCATCGTCGAGTTCCTCGACCGGATGACCCCGCTGGAGGACGCCGAGGTCTCGGCCGAGCTCGCCCGCCAGTACCGCAAGCTGGGCATCGACGTGCTGACCTCGACCCGGGTCGACGCCATCGACGAGTCCGGACCCAAGGTCCGGGTCACGGTCACCGCGAAGGACGGCGCGCAGCAGGTGCTGGAGGCCGACAAGGTGCTCCAGGCGATCGGCTTCGGCCCCAACGTCGAGGGCTACGGCCTGGACAAGACCGGCGTACGGCTGACGGACCGCGGCGCCATCGACGTGGACGGCCGCTGCCGCACTTCGGTGCCGCACATCTTCGCCATCGGCGACGTCACGGCGAAGCTGATGCTCGCGCACGCCGCCGAGGCGATGGGCATCGTCGCCGCCGAGACCATCGCCGACGCGGAGACCATGGAGCTGAACTACGTGATGATCCCGCGCGCGACCTACTGCCAGCCCCAGATCGCCAGTTTCGGCTACACCGAGGCGCAGGCCCGGGAGCTCGGACACGACGTCAAGGTCGCCAAGTTCCCCTTCACCGCCAACGGCAAGTCGCACGGCCTCGGCGACGCCAGCGGCTTCGTGAAGCTGATCAGCGACGCCAAGTACGGCGAACTGCTCGGCGGCCACCTGATCGGCCCGGACGTCACCGAGCTGCTGCCCGAACTCACCCTGGCCCAGCAGTGGGACCTGACGGTCCACGAGGTCGCCCGCAACGTCCACGCCCACCCCACCCTGGGCGAGGCGGTCAAGGAGGCCGTGCACGGCCTGGCCGGGCACATGATCAACTTCTAGGCCGGCCCGACCTGATGGACGACCTGCGTCTCCGCCCGGCCGCCGAACCCGACCTGGCGGCCCTCGTCCGGCTTCGCGACGCCGCGGCCCGCTGGATGCTCGGCCGGGGTGTCACCGGGCAGTGGCGGCCCGGGGAACTGGGCGAGGACCACTTCCGCCGGGTCATGGCGCACGGCGAGGTGTGGCTCGCGGAGACCGGCGGGAGCGTGGTCGGCGCCTGGGAGCTGTGGTGGCAGGACGAGGACGCCTGGGGGCCGCGGCCACCCGTCGCCGGATACGTGCACCGGCTCATGGTGGACCGGGGCGCCGCCGCGCCCGGCACAGGGCGGGTGCTGCTGAGCGCAGCGGAGGACCGGGTGGCCGCGGTGGGACGGTCGTACGCGCGGCTGGACTGCCTGGCCGGCAACGCGCCGCTCAACGCCTACTACCTGAACGCCGGTTACCGCGTCGTGGGCCGCAAGGAGGGCAAGCCGCAGCCGGGCGGGGCGCCCAAGTCCTTCACGCTGATGGAGAAGGAACTGGGGGGACTGGGGGAGGGGTGACGGGCGGCGCCTCGGGCACCGCGCGTCACAGTGCCGGTCCGGCCGCTTCCTCCCGTGCGGGCGCGGACCGGTCCGGCAGGGTGAGGACGGCGGCGACGGCCGGCAGGGCCACCGCTGCGAAGAACCAGAAGCCGTCTACGAGCCGCTGCAGCACGCGCTGGCCGACTTCGACGGGGCGATCCGGCAGGCCGACGACTTCTACCCGGCGACCATGGCGGGCCGCTGGAGGGCCGGTCCGGGCTCGCCTGGGCGAGCGGGTCAGCCCCGCCCGACTGCCGCCCACCGCCGTCCGGGACGGGTCACGCCGACAGGGACGCCGCCGGCCCTGCCGGAATGAGCAAGCGCTCAGTAACATGGTCGGCGGACAGTCGCGCGTGTCAGGAGGGACCACCATGTCCGTGTCGGAAGCCGAGGCCTTCTACGAGCGGCAGACCGCGGAGCGCTTCCTGCCCACCGGGTACACCCGGGGGCCGTGGGACGCGGGCTCCCAGCACGCCGGTCCGCCGGCCGCGCTGCTCGCCCTGGCCGTCGAGCAACGGCCGGGCGCACGAGCGGACATGAGGATCGCCCGGCTCACGTACGAGATCATGCGGCCGGTCCTGATCAGGCCGCTCACCGTGACCACGCGCGTCCTGCGCGCCGGCCGCAGCGTCGAACTCGTGGAGGCGGGGCTCGCCCCCGACGGCGGCGAAGAGGTGATGCGCGTGACGGCCCTGCTGATGCGGACGGCGCCGGACTCGGTGCCGGACGTCGCGCCGGGGCCCCGCTTGCCCGGACCCGGGGTGGTGCCCGAGAAGGCCTTCTTCCCGGTCCCCTGGGAGCAGGGCTACCACACCGCCATGGAGGTGCGCTTCGCCGCGGGCTCGTTCCTGGAGACCGGGCCGGCCACGGCGTGGATGCGGATGCGGGTGCCCCTGGTCGCGGGCGAGGAGGTCAGGCCGCTCAGCCGGGTACTGACGGCCGCCGACTCGGGCAACGGCATCAGTGCCGAACTGGACTTCAAGCGCTACGTCTTCGTCAACAGCGACCTCACCGTCACCCTGCACCGCCATCCCCAGGGCGAGTGGGTCTGCCTGGACGCCCGGACGATGGTGGACGGCGCGGGCATCGGCCTCGCCGAGTCCGCCCTGCACGACGAGAAGGGACCGCTCGGCCGCAGCACCCAGAGCCTGTACGTGGCGGCGCGCGCCTGAGCCGGCGGTGCCGCCGGCGCTGCCCTCAGCGGCCGGCGGCGCCTCCGGGTGCCGTCCTCAGCCGCTGTAGACGCCGACCTCGTACAGCGAGTAGCCCCACTGCGTGCCGCGCTCCGTGCCCGTGACGCGGACGTAGCGGGCGGGTGTGCCGCTGAACCGGACGGTGTCGAGACCGCCGTCGCCGCTCGTGGTGGACCAGGCGGTGCGCCAGTTCTCGCCGTCCGTCGAGAGCTCGACGCGATACGACCTGCCGTACGCGCGTTCCCAGTCGAGCGTGACCCGCCTGACCAGGTGGGTCGAGCCCAGGTCGATCCGCAGCCACTGGTCGTCGCTCCACCCGCTGGCCCAGCGCGTGTCCCGGGAGCCGTCCGCGGCCCGGCCCGCCGCGTAGCTGGTGAACGGGTTCCACTCGGTCGAACTGGCCGTCACCGAAGCCCCCTTGGCCAGGTCCACACCCGCCTGGTGCCGCTCGGTCGCCCCCCAGGTGCCGAGATAGGACTCGGCGCCCCGGAAGAGGTCGTCCACCACGTCCTGGCCGCCCACACGCCGGATGTCCTCGATCCAGTCCGGCACCAGGCCGTAGTGCGCCGCGCCGTCCGTGTTCAGGTCCCAGGTGCGCCGGCCCGTGGTCTGCCGGTCGATGAGAGAGCCCCCGTCGACGCTGCGGAAGGGGTACTTGACGGGGTTGGCGGTGTCGGCGCCGCGCGGTCCCGGCCAGCCGCCCACGCCGTTCATGTCGGTGCCGAAGCCGTATCCCACGCCGTACTTGTCGCGCAGGGCCTTGGTGCGCCTGGCCTCGGCGGTGAATCCCTCGGAGCCGTTCATGTACTGGGCGATGAAGCCGCCCAGACCGTAGACCCGCTCGGTCCAGTTCATGTCCATCCAGCTGTGCGAGGAGAGCACGCCGGGGTAGGACTCGGTGTCGAGGATGTCGAGCGCGCGGCCGACGGCCTTCACGCTCATGTGGTCGATCTCCAACATCATGTGACGCTTCATCATGCCGCGCACGGCGTACTCGCCCAGATCGGTCAGCCCGCGCGTGTTGCACTGCGCGTCCGCGGAGTACGCGGGGACGGTGACCCCCGCCGGGAGCTTCGCCTCGGCCCCGGCCGCCGTCGCGTTCCCGATGGGGTTGTCGTGCTGGGTTCCTGCGCACTTCTCCGTCTTCCAGAAGGTGCCGGTCGACAGGAACTGCCCCACGTTGATCGCCGTGCCGAGGGTGCCGGAGTCGAAGCGCACCCCGCACAGCGCGTTGTCGAACTTGTGGCACAGGAACATGCTGCGCACCCCGAGCCCGTACAGCTCGTCCAGGCCGGCGTCGATGTCGTGCCGGGAGCACTGCGGAACGTCCAGGATCTGCTTGCAGCCGAACGGTTCGGAGGTCTCCACACCGAGGACGACCGCCAGTTTGCCCTGCTCGACGACCTCGCGGGCCTGCTCGCTGTCGGTGACGATCCTGAACCAGCCCTTGCCGGGACCGCCGTACATGCCGTCGACGTAGTCCTGGAGGTCGTACGTCAGCTTCGCCTGGAGCCGGAGGGACGTCATCTCGTCGCAGCCACGGTCCTTGAAGAAGTACACCGAGCAGATGACGCCGTTGGTGACGAGGTCGTTGACCAGCACGCGCTGGCCGCCGCGCCAGGCCCGCTCCACCCAGGCGTAGTAGTTCTGCTGGTGGGTCAGCGAGTCGTGGGCGGGCCAGTCCTTGAAGGTGGGCCAGCCGACCGGGTCGTGCCTGCCGTCACCGCCCTTGGTGATGAAGTCGAAGACGGCGAGCGAGCCGTCGGGGTAGTGCTCGGGGCAGTCCTTGAGCGCGTCGGCGACACCCGCACGGGAGAACGGCTTGCCGCAGATGAGACGACCGCCGAAGCCCTCGTTGGCGAAGATGTGGTCGTGGGCGTCGACGAAGCCCCGCACCCTGCCCTGGGCGTCGGTGCCCGTGAACGGCGCACCGGTGACGTTGATCTGTGAGTCCGGTGCGGGGCGGGAGACCGGGTTCCACCAGTCGCCGTCCGCCGCCGAACTCGGCGTGGGGCTCAGGACGGCGGTCAGCAGGAGGAGCAGCAGGGACACCATGCCGATGTCCCTGCGCCGGCGGTCCGGGCTTCTGCGTACGGTCACGACCCACGTTCCCTCGGTCGGCGGGATGGCGCGGTCGACGGACCCGGGCGCCCGGGTCCGCGGACCCCGGGGCTCCCTCGCGCCATGGCTCGGATTGTCATGTACGACACAAGGTCGCCCCTGAGGGTCGCCGCTGCGGCCGAAGACGTCAAGACCGCTGCGGGGGCGATCCCTGACCGGCTTCCGGCGCGTCGTAGGAGAAGGCGTACCCGGTGAAGTCGGCCACCGGGACGTATCCGATGCGCTGGTAGAGGGCGTTGCTCGTGCGGTTGGCCGGGTTCGTGAACAGGACGACGTCCGTCGCGCCCGCGTCCAGCGCCGCCTGGCTGACCTCGACCGTCACGGCGCCCGCGTAGCCGCGACCGCGGAGGTGGGCCGGGGTGTAGACGGGATCGACCCGGACCATGCCCGCGACCATCGAGGTCGAACCCGCCATGGAGACCGGGGCGCCGTCCGGCGTCTCCCAGAACGTGAAGTGCTTGTCGCCGAAGCGTGAGACGCGCCAGGCGGCGGCGTCCGGGGACGGCGCCTCTCCGACGTCGACGGCGAACGCGTTGCACATCCCGATGACCTGCTCACGGTCCCGCTCGCCCGCCGTGCGGCCCCGGCCCTCCGGGCGGGGCCCGGGCGGCGTGAGCGTGCCGAGCCGGTGCAGGCGGCCCCACCAGTGGGGCACCGCCACCGCGTCCGCGTGCCGCTGCCACGCCTCGGTGAACGCGGTGGCCGTGTCGTGGTCCGCGGTGACACCGGCCGGGCGCAGGCCGACACCGGACAGGCGGACGGCGAGGGCGTCGGCGTGCTCGGGGGAGAGCGGGGTGAGGGTCAGGCGCTGGGTCGGAAGGCGGTAGAAGACGGCGTGGACCTCACCCCGCGACTCCAGCCGGCCGAACAGGGTGGGCCCGGCCCCGAACGCCTCGGCCCCGCGGGTCCGCAGCTTCTCGATGACGGTCAGCGGTGTGTTGTGCAGGGTGGGGCGCGAACGCAGGAAGTCCCCGGCCCGGGCGAGGAAGTCGTCGATGTCTTCGGTCAGGTGCCAGTCGTCCGAGTGCATGCTCGATGATCCCTCACCCGCTCGCCCCGGCGAGAGCTTCCCCCGGCAGTCGCCTGCCGGCGTCCCCCGGTGGCGGCGGCTCGGCCTGGTCCGGCCCGTTGTCAGTGGCCACCCCCATACTGACGACCATGCGGATCACGGAGCACGTACTCAGGCGGGCCTGGCACCGGACGGCCGCGGGTTCCGACCTGCTCGACGACATCATGCTTCCGCCCACCGGCACCTCACCCGACCAGTACGCACAACGCGTGGCCGAACCCGGCGGCCTCTTCCTCGTCCTGGACGAGGCCGGTACGGTGCGCGGCCACCGCAACCCCTACCGCGAGGTCTTCGCCACCCAGGACCTGGACCGGGCGCTGTACTTCGCCGCCGAGGACACCGTCCGCAGACTCGCCGAGCACATAGTCGCCCATTCTCCGGGCCAGGGCCCGGCCGCCAACCTGGTCACCGGCCAGGCCGGGCTGCTGGACCGGATCGACCCCGCATGGGGCGACAGGTTCCGCTCGGGCGGAGTGGACGGGACGGGGACGGTGCCGGCGCGGCCGTGCGGACGCGACCCGCTGGAGCGCCTCGCCTGGATCGCGGACGCCTGGCGCGACCAGGCCCCCTACACCCATCTCGCCTTCTTCCGCGGGGCGGACGTCAGCGCCGAGCAGATCGCCCTGCTCCACGGGGCCGACCCCGTACAGGTCGCCGCCGGGACCCGCCTGTCGGACCTGTGCGACACGGACGGCTCCGGCCGCGACCTCGGGGAGATCCCCTGGGAGACGCTCTGCTTCGGGCGGGAAGGTGACTGGACGTACCTCCTGCACCACGACGCGCCACCCGGCACCCGGGCGGACCGCACGGCGCTCGCCGGGCTCGGCGTCAGGGACACCGTGCTGCTGAGCGCCTGCTCCGCCAAGGCCATCTACACCTTCGAGCACACGCGCGACGGCGAGCGGGTCGCCGACGACGCGGGCGCGATCGAGCTGATCGGGTACGACCGCGGCCGCGCACCCTTCTACCGCGGCGGCCGGCTCGACTTCCTGAACCAGGCGATACGCCGGGCCGAACTGGACCACCCCGAACTGACCGACGAGTTCGAGCTGTTCTTCCACGCCCTGGACACCGCACTCGGCCTGCGCCTGCCCCAGCGGGACCTGAAGCAGGGGAGGGTCCGGGCGGCGCGGTGGGCGAGGCCGGCGACCGCCGAGGCGAGGCGGCCGTGGCTCCGGTAGAACGCCTCACCCGCCGCCCGTGCGCGAGCGGCGGGTGAGGCGAATAATCGGAGCATGGGGCGCCGGCTCTCCGACGTGAGCGCTCCTGCCCGGCTGGCCGCCACAGGCGAGGGGCTGGGGCAGGACGAGCTGGCGCTGGCCGCCCGCAACCACGGGCTGCCACTGGAGGCCCTGCGCTATGACGTGACGCCGCCCGGCCTGCACTACGTGCTGACCCACTACGACATCCCGTACGCGCCGGACGAGACCGCGTGGCGGCTGACGGTGGGCGGCCGCGTCCGCCGCGCGCTTGACCTCTCCGTGGAGGAACTGCGCACCCGCCCGGCCGTCACCACCCGCGTGACCCTGGAGTGCGCGGGCAACGGCAGGGCCCTGCTGTCACCGCGGCCGGTGAGCCAGCCGTGGCTGGTGGAAGCGGTGGGCACGGCGGAGTGGACCGGGGTGCCCCTGCGGCTGCTCCTGGCCGAGGCCGGCCTCGCCTCCGACGCGGTCGACGTCGTGTTCACCGGCGCCGATCACGGAGTGGAGCGCGGTGTCGAGCAGGACTACGAGCGTGGCCTGCCCGTCGACGTCGCCACCGCCGACGAGCCGGTCGTGCTCGTGGCCTACGCCATGAACGGAGCACCCCTGCCGCCCCAGCACGGCAGGCCACTGCGTCTCGTGGTGCCCGGCTGGTACGGGATGGCCCAGGTGAAGTGGCTGCGCGCGGTCACCGTCGTCGACGCACCCTTCACCGGCTTCCAGCAGTCCGTCGCCTACCGGATCAGGCAGCGGCCGGAGGAGGCGGGCGAGCCGGTCACCCGCATCGTGCCCCGGGCGCTGCTGACACCGCCGGGCTTCCCCGACTTCATGTCCCGCACGCGGGTGGTGCCGCCCGGCCCGGTGCTCCTCGAGGGCCGGGCCTGGTCGGGCCGTGCCCCGGTGACGTCGGTGGAGGTCAGCACCGACGACGGCGCGACCTGGCGGCAGGCCGAGCTGGAACCCGACCGCGGGCACCGCTGGGCCTGGCGCCGGTGGACCTGCGGCTGGTTCGCCGTACCCGGCGACCACGTGCTCAGCGCACGCGCCCGCGACGAGACGGGCAACACCCAGCCACTGGACCAGCCCTGGAACCGGGGCGGCTTCGCCAACAACACCGTCCAGCGCGTGCCGGTGTGCTGCCCGGACCCCGACGACCCGGAGTGACGACGCCGTGGTGCGGTCCGGCTCAGGCGATCGACGGGTCCGACTCCTCCCGCACCGTCCAGGACACCCCCTTCGGCAGGGCCGCACTCGCCGCTCCGAGCCCGCGCAGCGGGAACACGACGACCGAGGCCGCGGCCAGGGCGCACAGCAGCCAGTCGAGGGCCCAGGGCAGCCGGTCCGGGCCGACGTACAGGACCGGGGCGGCGAGCAGCGCGGCGAGCAGGGCGCCGCCGAGCATGGGGATGTGCACGGGGGCGGAGAACTTGGCGGTCCTGGGGAGCCGCCGGACGGGACGGTCCGCGGCGGGCGGGTGGACGGCGGCCCTGAGGTACGGGCGTGCCTCGTCCGGGTCGGAGAGCCCCGTCAGCACCTCGCCGCTGTCCGCCACGAACGCGGCGGGCAGTTCCGCCTCGATCAGCTTCCACCGCTGCGGCCAGCACAGCCAGCCTTCCCGGCCGTCGAGACACAGGGCGGCCCTGCCCACCTCCTCGCAGGGAGCGGCCAGCTTGAGCTCCCGCCCGTCGGCACGCAGGACGATCCAGTGGTACTGCGTGGCGCTCACCTGGCCGGGCTTGTCGCCCCGCTCCAGGTGACGCATGCGGACGGGTTCCCCCACCCGCACGCGCACGGCGTGCAGTTCGCTCCGCCCGGCGTCCTCCGACAGCACCCGCAGCTTGGCGCGTACGTCGGCCTGGCTGACCCGGCGGCGCGCGAAGCCGAGGGTCTTCACCGTCGACACGGCGACGAGCAGGATCACCACCCCGGAGAGCACCCCGCCCGAACCGGCCGCCAGCCGGGCGAGGACGAGCGGCGTCACCAGGAGCAGGACGGCGCCCGCCGTACGGCCGGTGTCCCGCGCCGGCGACGGGAGCCGGCGCGGCGGCGGTGGCACCTCGGCCCGCGGTCCGGGAACGGCCGGGGCCGTCGAAGGCCCGAGGAGCGGCGCCGCCCGGCAGGCGAGCACCCAGGCACCGGCGGTGACGGCGCCCGCCCCGAGGGCCGCCAGGATGTCCCAGCGCGGGGCGGGGGCGTCGTAGCGTGCGAACACCAGGATCAGGGCAAGTGCGGCGCAGCCCAGGGAGGCGATTCCGCACAGGCGCGTGAACAAGGTGGAGCGTCGCATGGGTGTCCTTCACCTGAGGGTGGAGGCGGGGTGGGGCACCGTCTCATGAACCGGATGAGTACGTGGGGCGTACAAGTTTCGGTCATGATCCCCGGCGAAGTAAAGGCTCAGTCGGTCACCGCCCCGGCGGTGTAGAAGACGGACGTGCCCTGCTTGCTGCGCTGCGCCTTGTTCTTGGCCACCAGGTTCTCCAACGAGGTGCGCACCACGGTGGCCTGGACACCGCGCTCGGGGTGTTCCCGGTCGAGCGCCTGGGCCACTTCCGCGGCGGAGCGCGGTTCCTGCTGACCCGTCAGGTGCTTGAGGACGAGATCGATCAGTGTCGGCCGGGCGGCCTTCGCCGCCGTCGCCTCTCCTGTCGCCTTCTTGCCGGCCGCCTTGTTCACCGTCGACTTCCTGGCCGGCGCCCGCTTGGCCGCCGACTTCACGGCCGGTGCCTTGGTGGCCGTGGCCTTGACGTTCGTGGCTTTGGCGTTGGTGGCCTTGTCGGTCGTCGCCTTGGTGGCTGTGCCCGTGCCCGTGGCCGAGGCTGTGGCCTTGTCAGCCGGCGTCTTGGTGGCCGTGGCCTTGTCAGCCGGCGACTTCGTGGCCGGCGCGGACTTCTCGGCCGGCGCCTTCGTGGCCGTGGCCTTCTTCGCCGGTGACTTCTCGGCCGTCGCTGTTCCGGCGGTCCTCTTCCGCGGCGACGGTACGACGGCTCCGTCATCCGGGCCGGGTCGGGGTGCGACGGCCGGGACGACGAGGCCGAGCGCCTGCTGCATGTTCACCAGCACGGTGTGGTCATGCTGCAGAGCCACCAATTGCTCCTGCAATGCCGCGAGTTCGGCGGCAATACGGTCTTGTTCCTTGACGTTGCGCTCAAGGTCCGCTGCGACTTGGTCGACGTACTGTGCCGTCAACTCGGTCGCGCGAGCAGTGCTTTCGGACATCCTTCGCTCCTCGGTCGGTAGCCGGGTCGGATCCCCCCTATGGGCGGTGCGGCGATTCGGAGAAGAACTGCGCAACTGTCCCAGGGCAGCGATAGTACGGGTGAGGCAACCCGTTTTCCCCCTGTCCGGGAAAACGCCCTCCGTTCGGTGGGTCGTTTCCGTCTGCGAGTTGTCCAGGAGATGTCCGCACGACGGGTGGTGCGGACTGCGTGTATCGCGGGTGTATCGGAAATCCCATACGCCGTCGCAACCGCCTTCCGTCTTCCATGGAAGGCATGAACCACACATCATCGCGGTCGGTACCGCCCCGCCGCCGTGTCCGCGGGGTCGTGCTCCCGAGTCTGGCGGTCCTCGGACTGGCGGGCGCCCTGTTCGTCGTGCGCAGACCGCTCATGATGTCCGCCCCGACGTGCATGGCCGGGCGATGGCACGGCTGTTACGACACCTTCAACGGTGTGGTGCTCATGATGCTGGTCGCCGTGCCGTTGTCGGCTGTGGTGGTGTGGGCTCTCGCATCCCGTCGGCGGGCCGCCGGGGACACGTCGGCGTGGCGGACGTCGCTGGCCGAGGTGGGCATGGTGCACGGGACGGTGCCGTTCGTGTGGCTGACCATGATGCCGGGTGCCGGAGCCGGTGCCGTCCCCGGCCGGGTGAGCCTGGTACCGCTGCGGGACCTGGTGACGATGGGGCCGCTCGGGATCGCCGGCAACCTGCTCGTCTTCGCGGCGCTGGGGTTCTTCGCCCCGATGCGGTGCGCGGCGCTGGCGTCCCTGCCGCGGGTCCTGGCGCTCGGGGCGGGCTGCTCCGCCCTGGTGGAGACCGCGCAGTACGTGCTGCGTCTGGACCGGGTGTCCTCGGTGGACGACGTCCTGGTCAACGCCGCCGGTGCCGTGCTGGCCGCGCTGGCGTCGCGCCGCTGGTGGCGCACTCCGGCCGGGACGCCTTCGGACCGGTCCCGCCCCGACCCGGTACCGGCGGCCTGAGCTGAGCCGAGTGTCCGGTGTGACACGGCTCCGCATACGCCGGCGATACGGTGCGCTGCCTAGGCTTCGGACATGCGCGTACTGATCGTGGAGGACGAGCCCTACCTGGCGGAGGCCGTCCGTGACGGTCTGCGGCTGGAGGCGATCGCCGCCGACGTCGCCGGCGACGGACACTCCGCCCTGGAACTGCTCAGCGTCAACTCCTACGACCTCGCGGTCCTCGACCGTGACATCCCCGGCCCCTCCGGCGACGAGGTCGCCCGGCGGATCGTCGCGTCCGGCAGCGGCATCCCGATCCTCATGCTCACCGCCGCCGACCGGATCGACGACAAGGCGTCCGGGTTCGGGCTCGGCGCCGACGACTACCTCACCAAACCGTTCGAGCTGCGCGAGCTCGTGCTGCGGCTGCGGGCGCTCGACCGCCGACGCGCGTACGCCCGGCCGCCGGTCCGCGAGATCGCGGGCCTGCGGCTCGACCCCTTCCGCCGGGAGGTCTTCCGCGACGGCCGCCACGTGGCGCTCACCCGCAAGCAGTTCGCGGTACTGGAAGTCCTCGTCGCGGCCGAGGGCGGGGTCGTCAGCGCCGAGGAGCTGCTGGAACGGGCCTGGGACGAGAACGCGGACCCGCTCACCAACGCCGTCCGCATCACGGTGTCCGCGCTGCGCAGACGGCTCGGCGAGCCATGGGTCATCGCCACCGTGCCGGGTGTCGGCTACCGTATCGACGGCGGTCCCGGCACGGCGGCCCCGGGCACCCGGCATGCGTAGACGCGCGGGGCTCAGCGTCCGGCTGAAACTCACTCTCAGCTACGCGGGCTTCCTCGCCGTGGCGGGCGCCCTGCTGCTGGCCGTGGTGTGGGTGTTCCTGCTGCGCTACGTACCCGACAACAGCCAGGGGCTGCTCGGGGTCTCGCCCAACCGCTACCTCCTCGTGCGCACCTTCGCCCCCGCCGCGGCCGTGGCGATGGTGTTCCTGCTCGCGTTCGGCCTGGTCGGGGGATGGGTCCTGGCCGGCCGGATGCTCGCGCCCCTCACCCGGATCACGGACGCGGCGCGGACGGCCGCGAACGGGTCGCTGTCCCACCGGATCCGGATGAAGGGCCGCCAGGACGAGTTCCGGGAACTCTCCGACGTGTTCGACTCGATGCTGGAACAACTCGACGCCCATGTCGCCGAGCAGCGGAGGTTCGCCGCGAACGCCTCCCACGAACTGCGCACCCCACTGGCGATCTCGCGCACGCTCCTCGACGTCGCCCGCAAGGACCCCGCGCGGAACCGGGGTGAACTCATCGACCGCCTGCAGGCGGTCAACACCCGGGCCATCGACCTCACCGAGGCGCTCCTGCTGCTCAGCCGCGGGGACCGGGGAAACTTCACCCATGAGGAGGTCGACCTCTCCCTCCTCGCCGAGGAAGCCGCCGAAACGCTGCTTCCCCTCGCCGAACAGCGCCGGACCACTCTCGACGTCACCGGAGGGACGGCCCGGACCAGCGGCTCCGCGGAGCTTCTGCTGCGGATGGTGACGAACCTCGTCCAGAACGCCGTCGTCCACAACCTCCCCTCCGGCGGCGCCGTGACGGTCCACACCGAGGCGGAGGGCGGCACGAGCGTGCTGCGGGTCGAGAACACGGGCCCGCCGGTCCCACCGGAACGGGTACCGACCCTCACCGAACCCTTCCAGCGAGGAGCGGAGCGGGTACGCACCGACGAGCACGCCGGTGTCGGTCTCGGCCTGGCCATCGTGCGCAGTGTCGTCCGCGCCCACGACGGGACCCTCGACCTCGTTCCCCGTCAGACGGGCGGCCTCGTCGTCACGGTCCGGCTCCCCGGCGGCCCCTGACAGGCCACGGTTCAGACCTGGGCGGTGCGGAGCGCGACCGCGCGCAGGAGAGCGGCGCGGCAGGCCAGGACGGCGGGGTGCCGGCTGCGGCCCCGGCGGACCACGGTGAAGATACGACGCGTGCGCCGGCCCCGGGGGAGCGGTCGCAGCGCCACGGTCGCCTGCTGTCCGTTCCAGAGGAGGTCGGGGAGGAAGGCGGCGGCGTGGTCCTGTTCGACCAGGCGCAGGTGGAACAGCAGGTCGGTGGTCTCGTACCGGACGTCGGGCTCGAAGCCCGCGGACCGGCACAGGGACATGGCCCAGTGCCGTGCGGCCGTCCCCTCGGGTTCCATCACCCAGGGGTGGTCCGCGAGGGAGCGCAGCGCCGCCATCGGCGTCTCGGTGCCCGCCTTTCCGCCCGCTCCGGGCACCGCGAGGCGGAGCGGGTCGTCGAGCAGGTCCTGCTGTTCGAGCTCGGCGGGCCGCGGATCGGGGTTGCCCGGGTACTCCTCGGCGAGCACGAGGTCGAAGTCGCGGGCCTGGAGGGCGGACAGGGCCCGCTCTGGTTCCATGTGGGTGACGTGGACGCGCAGGTGCGGGTGCAGGTCACGCAGCAGCCCGAGCGCGGTGGGGACCAGGGTGAGGGCGGCGGTCTGGAACGAGGCGACGCGCAGGGTGCCGGTGAGGTCGGTCAGCGAGGTGGCGATGTCCGCCTCCGCCCGCTCCAGACGCTCGAGAACGGCCTCGGTGTGGGCGACGAGGATCTCCGCCTGCTCGGTCAGCCTGACGCGCCGCCCGACCGGTTCGAGCAGCGGGACGCCGACCTCGGACTCCAGTTGGGAGAGCTGCTGGGACACCGAGGACGGCGCGTAGGACAGGGCGGCGGCGACGGCCGCGAGCGTCCCCCGGTGCTTGAGCTCGCGCAGCAGGCGCAGCCGGTGCAGGTCGAACATGGGCGGGCCACTCACTTCCCCCGCCCGCACGGCCCTGCGGAACAGTCGGTTCTTCCGATGAGTATAGGTCGGAAACATCCGCTGGACCGATCGTAGAAGCCGGCGGAGTCTGTACGTGTGTCCGACAACGCTTTCCCCTCCCGCACGCTGCCGTGGCTCGCGCGGCCCGCTGCCCGCCGCTGGCGGTGCGCGCCCGCGCCCGCGGCGGTCCGCGCCTTCCACTCCGCGCTGTCCGACTACTTCCCGACACCGCTGACCGAGCTGCCCGGGCTGGCCGGGGAACTGGGTGTCGGGCGCGTCTTCGTCAAGGACGAGTCGTGCCGTCTGGGCCTGCCCGCGTTCAAGGCGCTGGGAGCGTCCTGGGCGGTCCACCGCATCCTTGCCGAGCGAGCGGCGCACGGGGCGGGGTCGCGTCAGGTCACCCTGGTGACCGCCACCGACGGCAACCACGGCCGCGCGGTGGCCCGGACGGCACGCCGGCTCGGGCAGCACGCCCACGTCTTCGTCCCCCGTGGCGTGCACCCCGAGGCCGTGGCGGCCATCGTCGCCGAGCAGGCGAAGGTCACCGAGGTCCCGGGGGCCTACGACCAGGCCGTCCGCCTGGCGGCCGAGGCGGCCGCAGGGCCCGACGCGGTCCTCGTCCAGGACACCGCCTGGCCGGGCTACGAGCGCGTCCCGGCGTGGATCGTCGAGGGTTACTCCACCCTGTGCGCCGAGATCGACGAGCAGTTGGCGGACGCGGGGGCCGGCCCGGGCCCCGGCCTCGTCGCCGTACCGGTGGGGGTGGGGTCACTGGCCCAGGCCGTGGTCACGCACTATCGCAGCCGCCGCTGCGCACCCGCGCCCGCGCTGCTGTCGGTGGAACCGGAGACCGCCGCCTGCGTCCTGGAGAGCCTCGCGAGCGGCGGGCCCGTCAGCGTGCCCACCGGGGAGACCACCATGGCGGGTCTGAACTGCGGGACCCCCTCCGGCATCGCCTGGCCCTTCCTGCACGGCGGCCTGGACGCCGCGACCGCCGTCCCCGACGCCGCCGCGGCCCGCGCGGCCGCCCGTCTCGCCGCCCTGGGCGTCTCCTCGGGTCCGTGCGGCGCGGCGGCGCTCGCCGGCCTGCGCGCCGCACTCACCGGAACGGGCTTCGAAGAGCGCCGCACGGCCCTGGGGCTCGACGCGGCCTCGGTGGTCGTGCTGCTGAGCACGGAGGGCAGGGCCGCGAACCCGCACTCCGCCGCAGGCCACCCGCACTCCGCCGCAATCCACCCGGACCCCGCCGCAGACCACCCGCACTCCGCCGCAGGCCACACGGCCCCCACCACCGGCGACTGATCACCCGCAAGCCGTACCACCGGAAAGCCCGGAGAATCCCCGTGCTGAGCAACCCCTGTCTCCCCGGCCCGCCGCCGACCGGCTCGACGGTCACCCCGTCCACGAGGAGGGGCGGGGCGTGCTGACCCACCTCATGGCCGCCGCCGGAGTCCTGGGCCTGCTCACCGTCGTACCCGGCCCCGACATGGCGGTGGTCACCCGGCGCGCGCTGCCGGCGGGTTCCGGGGACGCGCTACGGACCGTGGGCGGCATCGCGACGGGCCTGCTGCTCCGGGGCGCGCCGACTGTGGCCGGACTCGCGGCGGTGCCGGCCGCCAGAGCCCGAACAGCGTTCGCGGTACTGCTCCTTGTGGAGCCCTGACGTCACCTCGCGCGCCGCCCGCCGCCGCGGGGCGGGGTGGCTCCGGGGCGAGCGCCCTAGTCCGTCTCGCGTGCCAGCACCCGGCGGGCGGCCTCGGCCTCCGCCGCCGGCGGCGACAGCTCGTCGAGGGTGTCGAGTTCGTCGTCCGCCTCCAGCTCGCGTTCCCAGGCCGCGGCGAGCTGTTCCTGCTCCTCGCGCGGCCTGTCGCCGACGGCCTGCCGGTGTTCGGGGTCCAGGGCCGCCAGGAATCGCGAGACCGGGTCCGTCGGCATGCTGTTCTCCTTGTCGCCCGGGAAGGGTGCCGCTCCGGCCCAGCATGGCGAACGGCCCCCGCGCCGTCGGCGCCGACACGGCCCGGGGCCACCCTGATGGCCCTGAGCGCCGCCCACCGCCTTCGGCACAGGGGCGGCGGAGGACAAGTTGAGTAGTTCCCATCCCTGGTCGGCCGGGCACGGCCCACGGAGACTGTGCGGGACCAACTGACCACCACGTCCCCGAGGTATGGGGCGCCGGGGGAGGGCCGGATGGCCGTGACCGCCGGCGCGGGGCCGAAGCCGGGGTGACCCACCGGCTCGGAACGTGTCCGCGGGCGGTCGCGGACCCGGCCGGCGGGCGCGGCCACGGCCACCGCCGCCCGGCCCGGCCGGCCGTCCTCGGGCCGCCGTCCGAGCGCCGCGGTCCACGGACCCGGCGTCATCCCCCCACACCTGCACAGCCGAGAGCCCGACACACCGGCCCGCACACCGCGGGACATCCGGACGTCGCCGGGCCGGGTAATGACTTCGACCAAGGAACCCATGAAGCCTTCACCCCTCTCTCCCCGCACCCCCCTGCCCGGCACCGTTCCGTGTCTCACCACCGATCCCACGTTCGTCGGCAGGGTGGGTGAACTGGAACAGATCCGCCGGATCATGACGTCCGAGCACCGGGCACACGGCGTCCTCGTCGCCGGCCCGGCCGGTATCGGGAAGACCCGCCTGCTGCACGAGGCCCAGGGCCTCGCCGGCGACCGGCGGACCGTCAGCCTCCACGGCCGTGCGGACGTCGCGTCCGCCGCCTCCGGCGGCACCGCGTCGCGCCCGCACGGCGCGCCTCCCGCCATCCCCGCCACCGCACGCGCGCTGACCGAACTGCTCGGCTCCCTGGAGCGGCCCCGAGCGGGATCCTGGCTGGTGAGCGTGGACGACGCCGACCTGCTGGCGCCGGCGCTGCTGCCCCTCCTCAACGAGGCCGCCCGCCACCCGTCCGTCAAGCTGCTTGTCTCGGTCACCAGCGACGGCACCGCACTGCCCCCCGGCATCCGGGCGCTGTGGTGCGACAGCGGTCTGGTCCGCATGGACCTGCGGCCTCTCGAAGCCGCGGACGTCAAGCAGTTGACCGACTCGCTGCTGAGCGGGGGCCTCGGCCAGAGCAGCGCGGCCCGGCTGGCCCGGATGTGCGAGGGCAACCCGCGCCTGCTGCTCGAAGTCACCCGCGCGGCCGTCGAGCAGCGTATGGTCACGCGCGCCGAAGGCAGTTGGCACTTCACCGACGCGCGGCTCCCGCTGCCGGTCTCCGTGCTCGAGATGATCGATCCGGAACTGGGCGCACTCAGCCAGGCCGACAGGGAGATCCTCGAACTGGTCGCTCTGGCCGGCGAGCCCCGCCTGGCCTCCGTGGAGATGTTCTGCGACGCCCTGCGGCTGGAACGGCTGGAGCAGCGCAACCTCCTGCGCATCGTCGAGGACGCCGGTGACGGACCGGGCCGTCCGCGTGTGCGGATCGCGCACGCCCTGATCCGCCACGCCCTGTCCTGCTCACTGCCCGCACTGCGCCGCCGTCGGCTGCTGAGGGACTGGCTGGACGCCCACGGCCCGGCCGAACTCATCGAGCACGACGACTGCCTCCGGCTGGCCCACTGGCATCTGGACGCGCTGGAGACGCCGCCACGCGAACTGCTGGACCGGGCGATCGAACAGAGTCTGCGCGAGCAGGCACTGCCGAGCGCCGTCCAGCTCACCAAGGCAGGCTGGCAGCACTATCCGACCCGGGCGGCGGCCGAACTGCACGCCCGCGCGCTGACCGCCGCCGCCGACTTCGAAGGGCTCGCCTCCTTCGTCACCGGCGTGCGCAGCCGTGGCCCCGCCTACGCCCATGCCCTGCGGGAGGCCGAGGCACGCGGACTGTTCCTGCAAGGGCGCTACGCGGAGCTGCACACCGTGCTGCCCCAGCTCCCGGAGGGCGAACAGGCCTACTACCGCATGGTGTCCGACTACTTCCAGGGCAGGTTCGCCCGGGCGCGGGCGGGCGCCGAGGCGCTGCGGCGGAACGGGCCGGAGGCGCACGCCCTGGAGGCAGGGCTCATCATGATGGGGTCGATGTGCCACATGGGCCTGCCCCGGCAGGCGCTGTCGCTGTACCACACGCTGCGCGCGGAGCTGGAGCGTACGCCCGGCGGGCCGACGCGGTTCCACGCCGACTCGCTGGAGGAACTGCACGCCTCCGCCCTGCACTACTGCGGCCGGCTGGACGAGGCCGAGGGGATCTACTGGCGCGAGTACACGCAGGCGCTGGAGAAGTACCACGTCCGCGTCGAGGCACAGCGGGGCCTGGCGCTGGGCCATCTTCTCTACGACCGGGGCATCATCGAGGGGTCCCTGAAGTGCGCCACGTTCACCTCCAGTTACCGCGTGGGCTGGCGGCAGTGGCAGGTCAAGGCGGGGATCCACGCCGCTCTGGCAGCGACCGCGCTGCCCGCCGACCGGCGGCCGGCCGACCCGCTGCCCGAGGGGCTGACCATGGACGAGGCCGGACACTGCGCCGTGTTCCTGGCCGTGGTGCGCGCGCGGCGCCACCATGAGCAGGGAGAACCGCGGGCGGCCACCCGGATCCTGCACGACGCGGTGACCGCCGCCATGGCCGAGGGGGCGCACGCCGACGCCGTGACCGGACTGCACGAGTGCGCGCGACTCGCCCTGCCGGGCCCCGGAGTCGCGCACACCGAGCTGCACCTGGAGGGAGCCTTCCTGGTGGCCAGGGCGGACTACGTGTGGGCGTACGAGGCGTCGGACCCCAGGCTCATGGGAGAGGCGGCCGCGACCTTCGCCGAACTGGGCGCCTTCCTGTTCGCCGCCGAGGCGTACGCCGAACAGGCCCGGTTGCACGAACGACTCGGAAGCGCGAAGGCGGCGACCGCCGCCACCGCGCAGGCCCGCGAACTGCTCCTCCGGTGCGGGCCGGTGGAAACCCCTCCGCTGCGCTTCCTGGGCCGGCCGGCCCCGCTCTCCCACCGGGAGCGGACCATCGCCGGGCTCGCCTCCCGCGGTCTGCAGGACAAGGAGATCGCGGAGCGTCTGTGTCTGTCGGTGCGCACGGTCGGGAACACGCTCTCCCGCGTCTACCGCAAGATCGGCGCGGCCAACCGCCGTGAGTTGCAGCTGCTCATGACGTGCGCCGACGGCGCCACCTGACGGGACGGACCCCTCCGCCGTACCGGCCGCGACGCCTTCCGGCCGCGGCGGCTCCACACCAGGGCTCCCTGACGGGACGCTACGGTGTTCCCCGGCCGGCAGCCGCCCCGGCCGTCGGCCGCCTTCCGCGCGGCCCGCGCATGTGCGACAGTCACGCCGGAGCGGCGATTCGGCCGACGCCCGCACGACGGGTGACGCCCGTCTCGGCCGAGGGGCCGCCGAACCTCGCAACGGCCATGTGGAAGCCGACGTCACCGAAGCGCAGGAAACCGATGAGCGGGACTCACGATGGCACGCGGGCCCAGCCCTGGCCGTTGCTCGGCCGTGCCCGGGAACTCGCCGAGGCGAACCGCGCCCTCGGGGACCCGCACCGCGCCGGGGTCCTGGTGACCGGGCCCTTCGGGACCGGACGCAGCAGACTGGCGCGGGAGTGCTGGTCCGAGGCCGGGCGCCGGGGCCACCCGTGTCTCGAGGCGGCGGCCACCCCCGCCGCCCGGTCCATACCCCTGGGCGCCCTGGCGCCCGTGCTCGGACCCGGCCCGGACGGCACGCCCGGCCTGTCGGCCCCGCTTGCGCCGGGGCCGGGGCGGCCCCGGCCGGTCCTCTTCCTGGACGACGCCCCTCACCTGGACGACGCCTCCGCCCGGATGCTCGCCGCACTGATGCACGAAGGCCGCGTCTCGCTGGTGGTCACCGCCGAGCCCCAGGGCCCCCTGCCCTGGCGGGAGCATGGTCTCCTTCCCGTACGCCTTCAGCCCCTGCCCCTGGACGTGGTCGACCAACTGCTGCGGCACGCGCTGGGCGGTGCGGTGGAACGCCGTACCGTACGCCTGTTCCGCCAGGCCAGCGGGGGACGGCCGCGCGAGCTGGAGGAGGTGCTGGACGGCGCGCTGCGGCGGGGCGTGCTGGCGCACGACGGTCTGGTGTGGCGCCTCACCGGCCCGCTCACGGCGACCTCCCGGCTCCGCGCCCTGGTGGAGAGCCGGCTGCGCCGTCTCTCCGCGCGGCACGCGGAGTTCCTGGAACGCGTGTCGGTGTGCGGGCGCCTCACCCTGGACCCGGCACGCCACGCCGACCTCGGGCGACTCGCCGAGGAGGGCTGGGTGCGCCTGGTGCCCAGCGGACCGTACACGCAGGTGGAGCTGTGCAGTGCCCTGCACGGTGAGGTGCTGCGGTCCCGCCTGCCCAGCCAGCGGGTGCGCCGCATCCTGCGGGAGGAGGCGGCGCGCTCCCGGCACCTGCGCACGCACCCGGGCGTCCTGCTGGACATCGTGCGCTGGCGCGCGGACGCGGCCGAGCCCCTCGACGAGGCCGACGTGGAGGACGCCGTCGCCGTGGCCCGGCGTACCCCGGACCACGACACCGCCCTGCGGCTGGCCCGTGAACTTCCCCGCCTGCGACCCGGCCCGCACAGCGTGCTGACCCTCGCCGAACAGCTCTTCGAACGCGGTCACTGTCAGGAGGCCGAGGCCGCGCTGGAACGGGCGGCGCGGGACGCCACCTCACCTGCCGACCGGGTCGCGGCCACCGCGCTGCACGTACAGCACCTGGCCGTAGGGCGGATGAGCGCCGCGGAGGCCCTGTCGGCCGCTGCCGAGGCTCGGCGGGCCTGCCCCGGCGCGCCCGAGACGGCGGTCCTGGACGCCGTTGAATCCGCGCTGAGATGCCGAATGGGCGACATCACCGGGGCCCTGCGGGTCCTGACCGGCATGCCCGCCCACGCACCGGGCCCGGCCCACCACCTCGCCCAACTGGCCCGCAGCCACTGCCTGAGGGAATCGGGCCTGACGGAGGCGGCGGCCCACCTCGCCCGGCGACCGTGGCCGGGCCCGCCGACGCCCGGCACGGACACCCTCGCGCACCCCGCCCTGCTGATCGGCGCCCAGGCCCGTGCCCTGGCCGAGTCCGGAGCACTCCGGGCGGCCGGCCGGCTGGCCGAGCACGGCTACGACCGGGCCGTGGATGCCGGGGCGCTGAGAGCGCAGACCTGGCTGGCCGAGCACCTGGGATGGACGTACTACCTCCAGGGCCGGCTCGACGAGTCGCGGATCTGGTACGCGAGCGCGCTGGCCCACGCCCGGGAGGCGGGGCTGCGGTCCGGGGCCTGGGCGGGAACCTGCGGACTGGCCCTCGTCGCCGCCGTACGCGCCGACGTCGCCGAGGCCGAACGCCGGTGGCGGGAGGCCCAGGAGCTGGGCGACGGCGCGTGGTGGCGGCCGGAGCAAGCCCTCGCCGGCGCCTGGCTCGCGGCGGCCACGGGACGGATCGCCGAAGCCCGGCAGCGGTTGCGGGAGGCCGCCGAGGACGCCGCCCGGCGAGGCATGCGCACCAGCCAGTCCCATCTGTGGTGCGACGTGGCCCGGCTCGGCGGCGCACGGGAGGCCGTGGCCCCCCTCGCCCGGCTCGCCGCGTCCTCCGACAGCGCGCTGACCGGCGCCCGCGCCGACTTCGCGCGCACGACGGCCTCCGACGACGGCACCGCGATGGAGGCGTGCGCCGCCGGGCTGGAGCGCTTGGGCGCCCGGCTGCTCGCGGCGGAGGCCTGGAACGCGGCCACCGCCGCGCACCTGCGCACCCCTGCTCCGGACGCGGCTCGCCGGACCAGGGGGCGCGTGTGCGACCTGACGGACCCGGCGGGCAGCGCCGCCAGGACGCCGGGCCTGGTGGATCCTGACGCGCGTGCCCTGCTGACCGGGCGGGAACTCCAGGTCGCCCTGGCCGCGACCGCCGGCCTCACCCAGGAGGAGACGGCCCGGCAGCTGTCCCTCGCGGTACGCACCGTCGTCAACCACCTGCACCGGATCCGCGCGAAACTCGGGGTCAGGGACGTCCGCGGGATGCGGGCCGTGCTGTACCCGGGGCCGGCGCCCGCGGCACCGGTCCGGACCCGCGCCGGTCAGTGAGCCGGCCGGGCCGGCGCGTCGGCCCGCGTCGCCTCGAAGGACCGTACGGCCGAGGTGAGTTCGTGCCGTGAGGACACCCCGACCTTCGCGTACGCCCGGTGCAGATGGTTGTCCACCGTCCGCACCGACAGCACCAGCCGGTCGGCGATCTCCTGACTGCTCAGCCCCTCCACCGCCAGCCGTACGACGTCCCGCTCGCGGCGCGTCAGCGGCCGGATCTCGGGACGCTGCCGGGACGGCGTGCCGACGCGCTCGGTGCTGACGCGGTCGGTGCCGCAACGGTCGAGGAGACGCCGGGACAACACGGCGGCATAGGTGGCCGCCTTGGCCTCGTCCACCGCGGCCGCGAGAGCCGAGGCCTCGCGGGCGGCCTCCGCCCCGGCCATGTCGATACCCAGTCGTTCCAACCGCTCGGCCGTCCCGCGCAGCGCGCGGTGGTCCCGCGCGGCGAGCGCCGCGGCGAGCTGGGCCCGGACCCCGGCGAGCGGACCCTCACTCCGCGCCGCGAGCTGGGTCAGCCGCACCCGGACCAGTGCGGCGGCGCCGAGCCTGGCGGCGTCGGTCAGCAGCCAGCCCTCGTAGGCGGCCATCCCGGCCTCCCGCGCTCGTCCGGCCGCCTCGACGAGCACCCGGACCGCCGGCTCCCGGGCCCCGCGAAGGGCGCTCAGCCAGGCGACCGCGAGCTGCTGCAGGAACAACGCCGCCTGCTGCACTTGCAGTTGGTCGCCGTCCAGCGCGGCGAGTTCCCTTACGGCCTCCGCCTCGCGGCCCGCCTGGGCGTGCACCGCGGCCAGACCCGCGCCGGCGAACACGGCCGCCCGCCGGAAACCGTGGCTGCGCGCCAAACCCAGCGCCTCGGTGAACCAGTCCCGCGCCAGCGGGAGATGCCCCGCGACCAGCTCGCACCGGCCGAGATGGGCCGCCAGCCAGATCTGCGGCGCCAGTGCCCGCGCCGCCACGGCCTGGTCGAACGCCTCCCGGCCCACCGCGCGTGCCTCCTGCCCACGCCCCGCTTCGGTCAGCGCCGCGACACGGTAGATGGCCGGCCCGCTGGCGTGCGACGAGGCACACCCCGGCAGTTGGGCACGCTCGGCGGCGATCAGCTCCTCGTGCACCGCGCGCGCCAGCCGGGCCGCCTCGTCGGCGCGCCCGGCATAACAGAGCGCGAGCGACCGCTGGAGCTGGGCCCACATCCGCAACCGCGGTACGGCGACGTCCTCCGCGTCGGACAGCAGGCGCAGGGCGTCGGGGACACGGCCCGCGTAGAGCCGGTAGCCGGCCTCGTTGATCCGGAGCACACGGCGCCCGACCGCGTCCAGCCGTGCGGCGGCACGCGCGTTGACCTCCAGGGTCCGCCGGGTGTCCGCGAACCCCCAGAACAGGTTCTGGGTGCGTTCCATCACCACGGTCACCAGGTCCTCGTCACGCTCGGCCAGGCCCTCCGCCGTGACGAGACACTCCTCGGCGGCCGCCCAGTCACCCGTGTGGTGGTGGGCCTCGCCGCGCAGCAGCCACACCTCGAGGACCGCCTCGTGCGCCGGGACGCCGTCGAGCAGCCTGAGCAGGGTGGGATAGTCGCGGACGTGCCGGGCGATGCGAGCCGCGGGCAGCAGGACGTCGAGGCCGACGGTCAGACCGGCGGCCAGCCGCCACGAGGCCAGCCGCAGCGCGTCCTCGCGGCGCCGGGTGCCGAGCGCGGCCAGCCGGGCCGCCTGCGCACGGTACACGGCGACGCGCCGGTCGGCGGGGATGCCGTGCCGCACCACCTGCCCGAACAGCGGGTGGTCCAGGGCGCAGACGGTGCGCCGCCCCTCCGTGCGGACACGGACCAGTCCCGCTTCCTCCAGCGCCTCCACGTCCTCCTGCTGCCGGCGCGTCCCCGCGAGAGCGGCCAGCGGCAGCGGACCGCACAGTGCCAGCAGCTCCAGGACGTGACGCCGGCGCGCGCCGAGCCCCTTGAGCCGGTTCGTGACGACGGCCGTCAGCCGCGGCGGCTGCGCCGGAGCGCCGATGAGCCGCCACAGGCCGTTGTCGTGCACCAGCCGCCCCGCGGCCAGGCCACCGTTGACCAGTTCCCGCAGCAACAGGAGGTTGCCGCGGGAGTGGTCGGCCAGGGTGCGCACGCTCGCGTGCTCCACCGGGCCCCCGAGGGCCGCGCGCAGCACCTCGGCGGTCTCACCGGCAGCGAAGGCCGCGACCTCCAGACGCCGGGTGGAGTCACCGAGCGCGAAGGAGTCGACCACGTCCGACGGCGGGGCGGGAGTGCGCACCGTACCCAGCAGGAACACGGTTCCCGCCCGGACGAGATGACCGAGGAGCACGGCCGACGCGTTGTCCAGCAGCGGAAGGTCGTCCACCCAGATCACCACGCGTCGCCGCCGCCCGCCGTCGGCGCGCCCGTCGAACGCCGCCATGGCGGTACGGAACAGCCGCGCCGGATCGTGTCCGGGTGCCTCGGGCGGCAGCAGATGGCCGAGGGCCCCCAGCGGGAGCACGGTGTCGCCCCCACCGGCGGTCACGCGTTCGGTGCGGTGACCCGCCCGTGCGGCCAGGGTCAGGCACTCCTCCGCGAGCCGGGACTTGCCCACACCGGCGGGCCCGTCCACCAGCAGGGCCCCGACGCCGTCGGCCGACAGGTGGGTGCGGAAGGCCGCCAGCTCCGTCTCACGGCCGACGAAGGGCCACTGACGGGCCCGGTCACCGTCGCCGGGCGTGGTGTCTGGCATCGCGCCGGAGCCGGAGCCGGAGCCGGAGCCGGAGCCGGAGCCGGAGCCTGGGCCGGGGCCGGGGCTCGGATGGAACGGCCGCGGACCGTGACCGCCGGGCGTCGGCGCTGGATTCTGGGACATCACCTCGGGCTCCCTACTCCGTGGCACGGCCCGCGCTGCGGTCGCGCACGACGGGGAAGGCACCGCTGTGACACCCGCCGGCGCGGTTCCGGACCGGACGCCGCCGGCACACCTGCACACGTCCGGAAGAGCCTGCCGTACCCCGGCCAAGTGCTCGTCGTGGTCAGTGGATGAGCCACTGAACCATTCGTGCGACGTAGTGGCAAGACCGTTGGCATAAGGGGAGGACGGCCGCGTCGGCCCCAGGTCACCGGGGTGTGAACACCGTCAACCGGCTTCCCGGACAGCGTTGTTCGGCCGCTCGTATCGAGCCACGGCGCGTCGCGGGCGACGCACGACGAGTAGTGGTTCCCCTATCGGCACCCCGCTTCCCACGGTGATCCTCCTGAACGACGACACCAGGCAGCGGCTCTGGGCTGGGGAGAGGAGCGCTCGTGCAGCGATCAGGGACGAACAGGCTTCGGACGGACGGGCACCACGAGATCGGCCGCCGCCCGTCCTTCGCACAGGAGCGCATGTGGTTCCTCGACCGGCTGGAAGGCGGGCGCAGCACCGCCTACGTCACGACGCCGATGTGGTGGGTGCGCGGCCCGCTGGAACCGGCCGCGCTGGAGCGGGCGCTGTCCCTGCTGGTGGCCCGCCACGAGACGCTGCGCACCCGCTTCACCGAGCGTGACGGCGCCGCCTGGAGCCTGGTGGCGGAGAGCGCGGACGTCACCGTCGACTGGCGCCGGGCCACCTCCGTGGAACAGATCGACGAAGAGGCCCGCGTCGAGGCCGCCCGGCCCTTCGACCTGAGCACGGGCCCCCTGCTGAAGGTCGTCGTGTGGAAGCTCAGCGAGACCACGCACGTCCTCCTGGCGGCTGTGCACCACATCGTCTCGGACGGCTGGTCGACGGGCGTCCTCGTCCGCGAACTCGCCACCCTCCACGAGGGCGCGGCGCTGCCCGAACTCCCGCTCACCTACTCGCAGTACGCCGAGGAACAACGGCAGGAGCTCGACCGCGGACGTCTGTCGGAGGGTCTCGCGTACTGGCGTGAGCGGTTGGGTGGGTTGCCGGCGTTGGAGTTGCCGACGGATCGTCCGCGTCCGGTGCGTGCGGGGTGGTCGGGGGCGACGTACGGGTTCCGGTTGGAGCCGGAGTTGGTGGCGGGGCTGGAGCGGTTGGGGCGGGAGCACGGGGCGACGTTGTACATGACGTTGCTGGCGGTGTTCCAGGTGTTGCTGGGGCAGTGGAGTGGGCAGCGGGACTTCGGTGTCGGTACGCCGGTGGCGGGTCGGTCCAGGCCCGAGGTGGAGAACCTCATCGGGTTGTTCGTGAACACGCTGGTGGTGCGTGCCGAGCTGGCGGACGATCCGACCTTCGCCGAACTGCTCCGCCGCGTCCGCGACCAGACCCTGGACGCCCTGGACCACCAGGACGTGCCCTACGAGCGGGTCGTGCGCGAACTGCGCCCGGAACGCCAGGACACCGACTCGCTCATCGACGCCTGGTTCGCCATGCAGAACCTCCCCGACGCCGGCCCGCGGACCGGAACCCTTCAGTTCTCCGACTTCGACAGCGACCGCCCCAACGCCCTGTTCGCACTCTCCCTGTTCGCCCAGCCCGGCGACGACGGCACGGCGATGACCGTCGTCTACCGGACGGATCTGTTCGACGAGGTGTCGGTGTCTCGTCTGGTGCGGCGCTGCCGGGAGTTGTTGGCGGCGGTGGTGGCTGAGCCGGGGGTTCGGGTGAGTGGGCTGGGTCTGCCGGTGGATGAGGCGGGTCTGGTGCGGCGGTGGGGTGCGGGGCAGGTGCCGTCGGGTGTGGTGGGTGATCCGGTGGCATTGTTCGAGGAGCGGGCGCGGCGGGCGCCGGACGCGGTGGCGGTGTGGTGTGGCGGTGTGCCGGTTTCTTATGGCGAGTTGAACGCGCGGGCGAACCGGGTGGCGTGGTGGTTGGTGGAGCGTGGTGTGGGTGCCGAGGTGCCGGTGGGGGTCCGGTTGCGGCGGGGTGTGGACATGCTGGCGGCGGTGTTGGGGGTGTTGAAGGCCGGTGGTGTGTATGTGCCGCTGGATCCGCAGTGGCCGGCTGAGCGGGTGGAGTTCATCTGCTCGGACGTGGGCGCGGATGTGGTGGTGGAGGAGGTTCCGGCCGGCGGTCGTGAGGACGATCCGGGCCTGCCGATCGCCGATGGTCAGCTCGCGTATGTGATCTACACGTCCGGGTCGACGGGGCGGCCGAAGGGTGTGGGGGTGGCCCGTGGGCAGTGGGCGGCTCATGTGGGGCGGATGCGGGCCCGGTTCGGACTGGGCCCCGGTGACCGGGTGCTGCAGTTCGCCTCGTTGGCGTTCGACGCGTCGGTGGAGCAGATCTTCCCGGCGCTGACCTGCGGTGCGGCGCTGGTGCTTCCCGAGCACGGGCTCGTGGCCCCCACCCAACTCCTCACCGACCTCGAACGGCACCGGGTCACCATCGCCAACCTGCCCCCGGCCTACTTCGGTGAGCTGGTGGACCGGCTCGACGAACGGAGCCGGTCGGTGCCGGACTCGCTGCGCCTGATGATCCTCGGCGGTGACACCGTGCGGCCGGGAGACCCGCTCCGCTGGTCGAAACACGCCCCCGGTGTCCCGCTGCTCAACGCCTACGGTCCGACGGAGGCGGTGGTGACGTCGACGGTGTTCGACATTCCCGCGGACGTCAGTGACGTGGACGGTGGTGTGCCGGTGGGGCGTGCCGTGGGGGAGCGGTCCCTGTACGTGCTCGACGAGCGGCTGCGTCAGGTGCCGGCCGGCGCGGTCGGCGAACTCTTCATCGCTGGTACGCAGTTGGCCCGGGGGTATGTGGGTCGGTCGGGGTTGACGGGTGAGCGTTTCCTGCCCGATCCGTTCGCCGCCGAGCCGGGGGCGCGGATGTACCGCACCGGTGACCTGGTGCGCTGGCGCAACGACGGGCAACTGGCGTTCTGCGGGCGCACCGACGACCAGGTCAAGGTCCGTGGCTTCCGCGTCGAGACCGGTGAGGTGGAGGCCCGGCTGCGCGAGTATCCGGGTGTCGAGGACGCGGTGGTCGTGGCGTGGCGGGACCGGCTGGTCGCCTACCTCACCGGAGCAGCAGACCTCGCCGCCGACGACGTACGCGACTGGCTGGCCGACCGACTGCCCCACTACATGGTCCCGGCGCTGTTCGTCACGCTCGAGGAACTGCCCCGGACCGTGGGCGGAAAGATCGACCGAGGACGGCTGCCCGACCCCGACGGCCACCGCCCCGATCTCACCGACGACTACACCGCACCCCGCACCCCCACCGAGAAGGCCATAGCCGACGTCTGGCAGGAAGTGCTGCAACTGGACCGCATCGGCGTCCACGACGACTTCTTCCACCTCGGCGGCCACTCCCTCCTGGTGACCCTGGCCGTGGCACGGCTGGTCAAGGCGCTGGAACAGCCCGTCGACATCCGGGACTTCTTCGCACACCCGACCATCGCCGAGTTCGCCGCGGCACTGCCGGCCACGCCCGCCGAGCCGCAGCCGATGATCCGCCGGCAGGCCCGCAGCGGTGACTTCCCCCTCTCCCACGCGCAGGAGGGACTGTGGTTCCTCAACCGCCTCGAACCCGACGCGCCCGACTACATGGCGGCGCTGGCCTGGCGGGTCGACGGCCCCCTCGACCGTCGGCGGCTGGACGAGGCCCTGCGACAGCTCGTCCACCGGCACGAAACCCTGCGCACGACCTTCCCGTGCGTCGACTCCCAGCCCGTCCAGCGCGTCGCCGCCCACTGTGACGCGACCAGCACATGGCGGGACCTGAGCCACCTGCCCCACCCCCTCGACGAGGCGATACGCCAGGCCACCGACGAACTGCACCTGCCCTTCGACCTGGAGAGCGGACCACTCTTCCGCACCCTCGTCTGGCAGCTCGGCCCCTCCGACCACCTGCTGATCGTCGCGATGCACCACATCGTCACCGACGGCTGGTCGATGGGCGTCCTCGTCCGCGAACTCGGTGAGCTCTACGACGGCGCGCGACTGCCCGAACCGCCGATCCAGTACGCCGACTACACCGACTGGCAGCGCCGCGAGCGCGGCGACACCCTCGCCCGTGATCTCGCGTACTGGCGTGAGCGGTTGGGTGGGTTGCCGGCGTTGGAGTTGCCGACGGATCGTCCGCGTCCGGTGCGTGCGGGGTGGTCGGGGGCGACGTACGGGTTCCGGTTGGAGCCGGAGTTGGTGGCGGGGCTGGAGCGGTTGGGGCGGGAGCACGGGGCGACGTTGTACATGACGTTGCTGGCGGTGTTCCAGGTGTTGCTGGGGCAGTGGAGTGGGCAGCGGGACTTCGGTGTCGGTACGCCGGTGGCGGGTCGGTCCAGGCCCGAGGTGGAGAACCTCATCGGGTTGTTCGTGAACACGCTGGTGGTGCGTGCCGAGCTGGCGGACGATCCGACCTTCGCCGAACTGCTCGGCCGCGTCCGCGACCGCACCGTCGAAGCGCTCGGTCATCAGGACGCTCCCTTCGAGCGTGTGGTCCAGGAACTGCGCCCCGACCGCGATCTCAGCCGCTCGCCGCTGTTCCAGGTGATGTTCGACCTGGAGGTCCGCTCCATCGCGGCTCCGCGACTCGGAGCCGCACGACTGCACCCGGTCGAGGTGCCCTTCGACGTCACCAAGTACGACCTCATGTTCACCTTCACCACCGACCCCGAAGCCGCCGGCGGGTTCGTGCAGTACCGGACGGATCTGTTCGACGAGGTGTCGGTGTCTCGTCTGGTGCGGCGCTGCCGGGAGTTGTTGGCGGCGGTGGTGGCTGAGCCGGGGGTTCGGGTGAGTGGGCTGGGTCTGCCGGTGGATGAGGCGGGTCTGGTGCGGCGGTGGGGTGCGGGGCAGGTGCCGTCGGGTGTGGTGGGTGATCCGGTGGCGTTGTTCGAGGAGCGGGCGCGGCGGGCGCCGGACGCGGTGGCGGTGTGGTGTGGCGGTGTGCCGGTTTCTTATGGGGAGTTGAACGCGCGGGCGAACCGGGTGGCGTGGTGGTTGGTGGAGCGTGGTGTGGGTGCCGAGGTGCCGGTGGGGGTCCGGTTGCGGCGGGGTGTGGACATGCTGGCGGCGGTGTTGGGGGTGTTGAAGGCCGGTGGTGTGTATGTGCCGCTGGATCCGCAGTGGCCGGGTGAGCGGGTGGAGTTCATCTGCTCGGACGTGGGCGCGGATGTGGTGGTGGAGGAGGTTCCGGCCGGCGGTCGTGAGGACGATCCGGGCCTGCCGATCGCCGATGGTCAGCTCGCGTATGTGATCTACACGTCCGGGTCGACGGGGCGGCCGAAGGGTGTGGGGGTGGCCCGTGGGCAGTGGGCGGCTCATGTGGGGCGGATGCGGGCCCGGTTCGGACTGGGCCCCGGTGACCGGGTGCTGCAGTTCGCCTCGTTGGCGTTCGACGCGTCGGTGGAGCAGATCTTCCCGGCGCTGACCTGCGGTGCGGCGCTGGTGCTTCCCGAGCACGGGCTGGTGGCCCCCACCCAACTCCTCACCGAGGTCGAGCACAACCGCGTGACGGTGATGGAGCTGGTACCCGCCTATCTCACCGAACTGATCACCGACCTGTCCGCCACCTCCGGGCTCGACTGGAACCCCCCGCACCTGCGCCTGCTGGTCCTCGGCGGTGACGTCGTGCGGCCCGCCGACCTGGCGTGGTGGGGCCGGCGCTTCCCCGACATGGCGGTGGTGAACACCTACGGTCCGACGGAGGCGGTGGTGACGTCGACGGTGTTCGACATTCCCGCGGACGCCGACGCCAGTGATGTGGACGGTGGTGTGCCGGTCGGGCGTGCCGTGGGGGAGCGGTCCCTGTATGTGCTCGACGGGGGGCTGCGGCAGGTGCCGGCCGGGGCCGTGGGCGAACTGTTCGTCGGTGGAACGCAGTTGGCGCGAGGTTATGTGGGTCGGTCGGGGCTGACGGGTGAGCGTTTCCTGCCCGATCCGTTCGCCGCCGAGCCGGGGGCGCGGATGTACCGCACCGGTGACCTGGTGCGCTGGCGCAACGACGGGCAACTGGCCTTCTGCGGGCGCACCGACGACCAGGTCAAGGTCCGTGGCTTCCGCGTCGAGACCGGTGAGGTGGAGGCCCGGCTGCGCGAGTATCCGGGTGTCGAGGACGCGGTGGTCGTGGCGTGGCGGGACCGGCTGGTCGCCTACCTCACCGGAGCAGCAGACCTCGCCGCCGACGACGTACGCGACTGGCTGTCCGACCGACTGCCCCACTACATGGTCCCGGCACTGTTCGTCACGCTCGAGGAACTGCCCCGGACCGTGGGCGGAAAGATCGACCGAGGGCGGCTGCCCGACCCCGACGGCCACCGGCCCGACCTCACCGACGACTACACCGCACCCCGCACCCCCACCGAGAAGGCCATAGCCGACGTCTGGCGGGAAGTGCTGCAACTGGACCGCATCGGCGTCCACGACGACTTCTTCCACCTCGGCGGCCACTCCCTCCTGGCCACCAGGGCCACCCTCCGGCTGCGCACGGCGTTCGGTGTGGACATCGGTGTCCGCACCCTCTTCGAACGGCCGACGGTCGCCCGGCTCGCCGACGCGGTCGAGGAGCAACTCGTGCGCGAGATCGCCGCGATGAGCACCGAGGACGTGGAGGCCGCCCTGGCGGACCAGGTGGGAGACGACATCGAGCAGGCAACCGAGGAGCAGCAGGCATGAGCACGATGCACGGGCTGGTCGAGGCCCAGGTCCGGCGCACGCCCGACGCCGTGGCCCTGGAGTTCGAGGGCGAAGAACTGACCTACCGGGAGATGGACGGCCGGGCCAACCGGCTGGCCCACGCCCTGCGCCGGCGCGGCGCCGGACCGGAGACGGTCGTGGCGGTCGGCGCCGAACGCTCCCTGGACCTCGTCGTCTCGCTCCTGGGCGTCCTCAAGAGCGGTGCCGCCTATCTGCCGCTGGACCTGGAACTGCCCGCCGAACGGCTGTCGTACATGGTCCGGCAGGCCGGCGCGGCGGCCCTGGTCCGCGGCCCGGGCGCCGACCTCGACCTCGGGGTGCCCGACCTGCCCGAGGTACGCCCGGCCGACACCGCGGGAGAGCCGGACGAGCCCTGCGGGGTGGACGTCCACGAACGCAACGCGGCCTACCTGATGTACACCTCGGGCTCCACCGGTCGGCCCAAGGGCGTCGTCGCCGAGCACCGCGGTGTCTGCAACCGGCTGCGCTGGGGGCAGCACGAGTACGGGATGACCGCGGACGAGCGGGTGCTGCAGAAGACCCCGTACGCCTTCGACGTGTCGGTGCACGAGCTGTTCTGGCCGCTGATGGTAGGGGCACGCCTGGTCATCGCCCGGCCCGGCGGCCACCGGGACAGCGGATACCTCGTGGACCTCATCCGGCGCCGGGAGATCACGTCCGTCCACTTCATCCCCACCATGCTGGCGCTGTTCGCCGGTGAGCCGGGGGCCGGGGACTGCACCAGCCTGCGGCGCATCCTGGCGAGCGGCGAGGCACTGCCCCCCGACGTGCAGAACCGGGTGCTGCGCGCGCTGCCGCACGTCGAGCTGCACAACCTCTACGGCCCCACCGAGACCTCCATCGAGGTCAGCGCCTGGCGGTGCCGGCCAGAGTGGCAGGAGCCGTCGGTGCCGATCGGCGCGGCGGTCGCCGACACGCAGCTGCACATCCTCGACCCGGACCTGCGCCCCGTCCCGGACGACGGTGAGGGGGAGCTGTACCTGGCGGGTGTGCAGCTCGCCCGCGGCTACTCCGGGCAGCCGGGCCTCACCGCCGAGCGCTTCCTCCCGGACCCGTTCGGCGAACCGGGTGGCCGCATGTACCGCAGCGGGGACGTGGCGGCCTGGCACGGTCCGGGCGTCGTCGACTACCTCGGCCGGGCCGACGAACAGCTCAAGCTCGCCGGCAACCGCGTGGAACTGGGCGAGATCCAGACGGTGCTCAACGACCAGCCGGAGGTGCGGGCGGGGGTCGTCGTGGCCACCGGGTCCGGCGCCGACACACGCATCGTGGCGTACGTCGTCGCGTCGGGCGACGGCCTGGACCGGGAAACGCTGCGGACGGCGCTCGCCGGCCGGCTGCCCGCCTACATGGTGCCGTCGACACTGGTCGAGCTGGACGAACTGCCCCTGACCAACAGCGGCAAGCTGGACCGCAAGGCCCTGCCGGCACCCGACCGGCCCGAGTTGGCCGTCCCGTACAGGGCGCCGCAGAACCCGCTCCAGGAGCGGCTGGCGGCCGTCTGGGCCTCGGTGTTCGGCATGGCGCACATCGGGATCGACGACCCGTTCTTCGCGCTCGGCGGACACTCCCTGCTCGCGGTGCGGCTCGTGGCCCGCCTGCGGGACGAGGCGGGTCTCCACCTCTCGATCCGCGACCTCTTCGAGGGGCTGACGATCGCGGAACTCGCCGCCCGGGCCGACGGGTCCGGGCAGGCCGCGGCGCCGGCACCGCCCGCCCCGTCCGGCGGCGACGGACCGGACGGCGGCGACGGACCGGCCGTCGCCTCGTTCGGGCAGGAACGGCTGCTGTTCCTCCAGCACATGAACCCGGACAGCGCCGGCTACGTCATCCCCGTCGCCTGGCGGGTGGACGGCCGGCTCGACGAGACGATCCTGCGGCGCTCCCTGGAGCGCCTGGCCGCCCGGCACGACGCCCTGCGCACCCGTTTCCCGGGCGTCGGCACCCCGCCGGTCGTCGAGCCGGAGCCCACCGTGGACCTGCGCCGGATCGACGCCGACGAGTGGAGCGACGACCTGGCGGCGGTGGAGATCGCCCGGCCGTTCGACCTGGTCGCCGGGCCCGCCTGGCGGGCGGTGCTGGTACGGCTGCCGCGGCACGACGTGCTGCTGCTGATGCTGCACCACCTCGTCGCGGACGGCTGGTCCCTGGGCGTCATCGCCCGCGAACTGGGCAGCCTGTACGCCGGGAGCACCCCGCCGGCGCCGCCGGTGCGCTACACCGACTTCGCGCGCCGGCAGCGGGCCGCCCTGTCCGAGGAGCGGCTGTCCGCCCAACTGGACTGGTGGCGGCGCACGCTCGACGGGGCGCCGGTACTGGAACTGCCCACCGACCGGCCGCGCCCCGCGCTGCTCGGCACCGAGGGGGACACGTTCCGGTTCGACCTGCCGCAGGAGGCGCTGCACCGGCTGACCCGGCGCGCCCAGGACGGCGCGGCCACCCTGCACACCCTGCTGCTGGCCGCCTTCCAGGTGCTGCTGGGCCGGTGGAGCGGACAGACCGACTTCGTGGTGGGCATCCCGGTCGCCGGCCGGTCGAGCGCCGACGTGGAGAACGTCGTCGGCTTCTTCGTCAACACCCTTCCGGTCAGGGCCGATCTGAGTGGCGACCCCACGCTCGCCGAGCTGCTGGGCCGCGTACGCGAGGCCACCCTCGACGGGTACGACCACCAGGATGTCCCGTTCGAGCGGGTCGTCGAGGAACTGCACCCCGAGCGCGACCTCAGCCGCACCCCCGTGTTCCAGACCATGTTCGCCCTGCGGGACGGCACCGCCACCGCCCTGCGGCTGCCCGGCACGGCAGCCGAGGAGATCCCGCTGAACTGGCGGACCGCCAAGTTCGACCTGACCCTCTTCGTCGACCAGGCGGCCGACGGCACCTGCACCGGCGTCATCGAGTACGCCACCGGACTGTTCGACCCCTCCACGGCGCGTCGGCTCGCCGACGGCTACCGGCAGGTGCTCCTCGCACTGGCCGAGGACACCGGCGGCCGGCTCGGCGACTGGGACGTCCTGGACGCCGCAGCCCGGCAGCGGCTCGTCGAGGCCGGCACCGCGCCCCGCCCGGAGCTGCCCGAACGCGCCCTGCACGAACTCGTCGCCGAGCAGGCGGCCCGCCACGGCACCCGGCCCGCCGTCGTCGACGGCACCACCGTGTGGAGCTACGCCGAACTGGACCTGCGTGCCAACCGCCTTGCCCACCGTCTGCGCTCCCTGGGAGCCGGCCCGGAGACGGCCGTCGCGGTCGCCCTGCCACGCGGGGCCGACCTGGTCGCGGCCCAGCTGGCCGTCCTCAAGGCCGGCGCGGCCTACGTGCCGCTGGACGCCGAGCAGCCCGCCGAGCGCAGCCGCTACGTGCTCGCCGAGACCGGTGCCCGCCTCCTGGTCACCACCGCCGGGCACATGAGCGCCGACGACCTGGACTGCCGGGTGGTCGACATCAGCCGGGCGCTCGACGAAACCGCGACGGTGCCCGGCACCGCGACGGTGCCCGGCACCGCGACGGTGCCCGGCACCGCGCGGGCGGCGGACACCGCGACCCCTCCGGACTCCGCACCCGAGGTGGACGTCCACCCGGACCAGCTCGCCTTTGTCGTCCACACCTCCGGCTCCACCGGCACACCCAAGGGCATCGGCCTCACCCACCGCGGCCTGCTCCGCACGGTCCACGAGGGCGGCTACCTTCCCCTCGGCCCGGACGACCGGGTCGCGTTCGCGGCCAACCCGGTCTTCGACGCGGCGACGTTCGAGGTGTGGGCGCCGTTGGTCGCCGGGGCCACGATCGTGGTCACCCCGCCCGACACCGCGCTCTCCCCGGACGGGCTCGCCGACCACCTCGCCCACCACCGCGTCACCGTCCTCTTCCTCACCACCGCCCTGTTCAACCAGGTCGTACGGCAACGCCCCGACGCCCTGGCCGGCCTGCGCGCCGTGCTCTTCGGCGGCGAGGCCGCGGACCCCGGCGCCGTCGACGCCCTGCTCGCCGACCCGCCCGGACGGCTGCTCCACATGTACGGCCCGGCCGAGTCGACCACCTTCGCCACCTGGCACCCGGTGACCGAGCCGGCCGACGGCCGGCCGGTGCCGATCGGCCTGCCGCTGCACCACACCACCGCCCACGTCGTCGACGAGCGGCTGCGGCCGGTCCCCGTCGGCGTCGTCGGAGAGCTGCTGCTCGGTGGGGCCGGCCTGGCCCGCGGCTACCTCGGCAAGCCGGGCCCGACCGCGGAACGCTTCGTGCCCGACCCCTTCGGTCCGCCGGGCGGCCGGCTGTACCGCACCGGTGACCTCGTACGGTGGACCGCCCAGGGACGGCTGGAGTTCGTGGGCCGCGCCGACGGGCAGGTCAAGGTACGCGGGTTCCGCGTCGAGCCGGGCGAGATCGAGACCGTGGTGCGCCGCCACCCGGCGGTGCGTGACGCCGTGGTCCTCGCCCGCCCCGACCGCAGCGGCGCGCTGAGCCTGGTCGCGTACGTCGTCGCCGGCGGCGTCGCGCCGGGTGAGCTGCGGGACTTCCTCGGCGAGCGGCTGCCCGGCTATCTGGTGCCCGCGGCCGTGGTGACGCTCGGCGCACTGCCGCTCACCCCCAACGGCAAGGTGGACCGCGCCGCGCTGCCCGAGCCGTCGTACCCGGCGAACCCGGGCGGCGCCCGGCCGGCGAACGAGCTGGAGCGGCGGCTGGCCGACGTGTGGGGCCAGGTCCTCGGGATTCCCGAGCCGGGCCGGGACGACGACTTCTTCGCGCTCGGCGGCCACTCCCTGCTCGCCATCAAGGCCGTCGCCGCCATCGCCGAACGCACCGGCCGGCAGGTCACCTTCCGGGACCTGTTCCGCACCCGCACCATCGCCGCCCTCGCCCGCCTGCTGGGCGACACCGGGGAATCCGGCACCGCGATCACGCGCGGCGCGGAGACCGCCGAGCTGCCTGTCTCCTTCGGGCAGGAGCGACTGGTCTTCCTCGACCAGCTCGAAGGCGCGGGCCCGGCCTACACGATCCCCGTGGCCTGGCGGCTCAGCGGCGCCCTGGACCACGACCGGCTGGCTCGCGCCCTCGACACGCTCGTCAGCCGGCACGAGTCGCTGCGCACACGCTTCACCCTCGTCGACGGCGTCGTGCACCAGGACATCGACCCGGGCTGGGTGGGCCTCGACCGGCGCAGGGCCGGGTCCCTGGAGGAAGCCGTCCACGGCGTCCACGACCTGGCACGCGAGCCGTTCGACCTCGCCGCGGGACCACTGTTCCGGGCCGTGCTGTACACCGTGGACGACCACGACCACGACCACGGCCACGACCACGACCACGGCCACGGCCACGAACGCGAGCATGGCCGGCACGAGGAGCACGACCGAGAACACGTGCTGGCGCTGGCGCTGCACCACACGATCGCGGACGGCTGGTCGATGAGCGTCCTCGTCCGCGAGCTGGAGTCCTGCTACGCCGGCTCCGAGCCGCCCCTGCCGCCCGTGCGCTACGCCGACTTCGCGGCCTGGCAGCGCCGGGAACTCGACGACGACCGGCTGGCCGGCCTCATGGCGCACTGGCGCAAGCGCCTGGAGGGCCTGCCGCCCCTGGAGCTGCCGACCGACCGCCCGCGCCCGGCCACCCGCGACCACGCGGGCGCCTCGGTGCAGTTCACCGTCGGGCCCCGGCTGGTGGGCCGCCTCGAACGGCTGGGCCGGCGCCACGATGCGACCCTGTTCATGACCCTGCTGGCCGCCTACCAGACACTGCTGGGCCGGTGGAGCGGACAGACCGACTTCGCGGTCGGCACCCCGGTCGCAGGACGGGACCGGCCCGAGGTCCGCGACGTCGTCGGGTTCTTCCTCGACACCCTCGTCCTGCGGGCGGACCTGTCGGGCGACCTGTCCTTCGACGACCTCGTGGCCCGGGTGCGCGACGACGCCCTCGACGCCTACGAGCACCAGCAGATGCCCTTCGGACGCTTGGTGGAGGAACTGCGCCCTGAGCGCGACCTGAGTCAAAGCCCCCTGTTCCAGGCGATGTTCAGCTTCAACGACTGGGACCTGGACACCCTCAGGCTCGGCACGGCGCACGGCGCGGGCCTGCCCGTCGACCGGGAAGCGGCGAAGCTGGACCTCACCCTGGAGCTGGTGCGGGGCCCGCACGGACTGACCGGAACCATCGACTTCGCCACCGACGTCTTCGACACGGCCACCGTCCGGCGCATGGCCGAGACCTACCGGACCCTGCTCGGCGCGGTCGCGGCCGACCCCGCCACCCGGATCGGCGACCTGCCGGCCACCCTGTCAGGCGAGGTGTCGACCCTCGTGACACCCCGCGCGGCCCGGAGGAAGCCGCTCCTCGACCGAATCGCCGACCAGGTGCGAGCCGCGCCGGAGGCGCTGGCGGTGATCAGCGGGGACCAGCAGGTCTCGTACGCCGAACTGGACCGCCGCTCCAACCGCCTCGCCCACCACCTGCGCACGCTCGGCGTGCGCGAGGAGACGCGGGTCGGACTGTGTGTGCCGCGCGGCATCGACACCCTCACCGCGGTCCTCGGCATCTGGAAGGCCGGCGCAGCCTTCGTCGGCCTCGACCCCGACCAGCCCGAACAGCGCCGCCACCTGCTGCGCAGGGACTCCGGGATCCGGCTGGTCGTCGACCCGGCCACGCTCGCCGACCCGGCGCTCGACCACTGTCCCGCCACCGCGCCGAACCTCGCCCAGGCACCCGGCCGACTGGCCTACGCCGTCTACACCTCCGGCTCCACCGGAACACCCAAGGGCGTGCTCGTCGAGTGGGACGGCATCGACGAGCACCTCGCCACCAGCCTCGCGCACTACCGGCTGCACTGCGACGACATCGTCCTGCAGCGTGCCTCCACCTCCTTCGACGCCTTCCTGCGCGACGCGGTCGGCCCCCTCACCGTCGGGGCGACCGTGCTCATGGCCGGCCGGTCCGACCTGTCCACCCTGCACACCGACCTGCCCGGCGCACCCGCACCGACCGCCGTCCTCAGCATGGTGCCGTCCCTGCTCCACCAACTGCTCGACGCCGGGGACCTCACGGCGCGCGACCTCCCCGCCCTGCGGCTGCTGGTGCTCAGCGGGGAGCCGTGCACCCCGGCCCTGCTGACACGGCTGCACACGGCGCTGCCCCGACTGCGGCGCGTGGTCAACCAGTACGGGCCCACCGAATGCACCCTCACCACCACGTTCGAGGACCTCGACCCGGCGCGGCCCCACGAAAGGGTGTCCCTCGGCCGGCCGATGCCGGGCACGTCGGTGCACGTGCTGGACGAGCGGCTGCGCCCGCAACCCATCGGTGTGTTCGGCGAGTTGTGCATCGGCGGCCGCGGCGTGACCCGCGGCTACCACGGGCGGCCCGGCCTGACGGCGGGCTCCTTCGTGCCCGACCCGTTCGGCCCGCCCGGAACCCGGATGTACCGCACCGGCGACATCGCGCGGCTGCTGGCGGACGGAACGCTGGAGTACCGCGGCCGGCTCGACCGCCAGGTGAAGGTCCGGGGCGTACGCGTCGAGCCCGCCGAGGTGGAGGCGGCCCTCGCGGCGCATCCGGCGGTCGGCGCCGCTGCCGTGGTCGCCCGCCCCGACGGGACCGACGGCTGGAGTCTGACCGGCTACGCCCGGCACACCCCGGGGAGGGACGTGTCGGTGACCGAGCTGCGCACCCACCTGGAGGCCGTGCTGCCGCCCACGATGATCCCGGCACGGCTGACGGTCCTCGACACCCTGCCCCTGCTCGGCAACGGCAAGGTCGACCGGTCCGCACTGCCCGAGGTCACCACGGAAGCCGGCACCGGACACGTCGCCCCGCGCACCACCACGGAGAAGATCATCGCCGAGGTCTGGGCGGAGCTGCTGAACCGGCCCGGCATCGGTGTCGAGGACGACTTCTTCGCCCTCGGCGGCCACTCGCTCACCGCGCTGCGCGTCATCTCACGACTGCGCTCCCGGTTCGGGACGGCGCCCAGCGTCCGCGCCCTCTTCACCGCCCGGACCATCGCCGGCCTCGCCCGCACGCTGAACATCCAGGAACCCGAGGAGACCCCGTGAACGGCCTGACCCCCGCACAGCAGCGGCTGCTGCGCCGACGGCTCGCCGGACGCGCCGAGCGGCCCGCCACCCCGGATCGGATCACCCCGGTCACCGGTACGAGCAGGCTGCCGGTCCCCTTCAACCAGGAGCGCCTGGTCTTCCTCGACCGCCTCCACGGCCCCGGCCCGGCCTACACCGTCGCGGTGGCCTGGCGGCTGACCGGCCCCCTGGACCGCGCCCGGCTGTCCTCCGCGTTCGACACGGTGGTGGCCCGCCACGAGCCGCTGCGCAGCCGGTTCACGGTGACCGACGGGACAGTGCACCAGGACGTCGACTCCGGCTGGACCGGCGTGCGCTGGTGCGAGGCGGCCTCCGCCGCCGAGGCCGGGCAAGCCGCGCGGGCGGCGGCCCGGGAACCGTTCGACCTGGCCGCCGGACCGCTCTTCCGCGCGACGGCGTGGCGGACCGCCCCCGACGAGCACGTCCTGCTGCTGGCCTTCCACCACATCGTCACCGACGGCTGGTCGATGGGCGTGCTCGTCCGGGAACTCGAAGCGCTCTACGCCGGCCACAGCCTGCCCGAACTTCCCATCCGCCAGGCTGACTTCGCCGCCTGGCAGCGCCGGGAGCCGACCGGGGACCCGGGCCACTGGCGTGACCGGCTGGCCGGACTGCCGCCGCTGGAGCTCCCGTACGACCTGGCCCGCGCGGACCAGGCGCACAGCGCGGGAGACGTCCGCGAGTTCCGCGTCGGACCCGAACTGCTCCAGCGCCTGGAACGACTCGGCCGGGACCACCGTGCGACGCCGTACATGACGCTGCTCGCCGCCTACGAGGTCCTGCTGGGCACCTGGAGCGGGCAGAGCGACTTCGGCATCGGCACGCCGGTGTCCGGGCGCAGCCGGCCCGAGACCGAACACCTCGTCGGGTTCTTCGCCAACACCGTGGTGCTGCGCGCCGACCTCGCCGGTGACCCGTCGTTCGCCCAGCTCCTCGGCCGGGTCCGCGACGACGCCCTGGACGCGTACCAGCACCAGGACGTTCCGTTCGAGCGGGTCGTCGACGCCGTCGGACACGACCGGTCCCTCGACCACAACCCGCTCTTCCAGACGATGTTCGCCCTGGACGACGACCCCGACGACCGGCCCGTACGGCTCACCGGGGTGACCGCAACGCCGCTGCCGCTCGACCTCGACGCGGTCAAGTTCGACCTCGTCCTGCAGATGGCCCGCCGGGACGACGGCCTGGCCGCCGCCTTCTTCCACCGCACCGGCCTGTGGCACCCCGAGACCGTGGAGCGCTGGGCCGAGCACTACCTCCACATCCTGCGGCTGGCCGTCACGCACCCCGACACGCCGATGTCACGGCTGCCCCTGCTGCCGGACGGTGAACGGCGCCGGCTCGCCGCACAGACCGCCCCCGCCGCCTCGTACGACAGCGACGACCTGCTGCACGAGCGGTTCCAGCGGCACGCCGCCGCACGACCCGGCGCGCCCGCCCTGGTCGCCGGGGAGGATCGGCTCGACCACGCCGCACTGAACCGGCGGGCCAACCAGCTCGCCCACCGGCTGCGCGCCGCCGGGGTCGGCCCGGAGACCGTGGTCGCGCTGTGCGTCGAGCGCGACGCCGACCTGGCCGTGGGCGTGCTCGGCATCCTGAAGGCGGGCGGCGCGTACCTGCCGCTCGACCCCGACTACCCACGGGAGAGGCTGGAATACCTCGTCGGGGACGCCGGGGTACGCCTCGCCGTGGTCTCACCCGGCCTCGCCGACCGGGTGCCGCTCGACCCCGGCGCCCGGCTGGCCCTCGACGACCCCTCGCTCGCGGACCAGGCCACCCACGACCCCGACACGGTCACCGACGCCGACTCGCTCGCCTACATCATCTACACCTCCGGCTCCACCGGCCGCCCCAAGGGCGTCTGCGTCCCGCACCGGCAGGTCGTCCGGCTCCTCGACTCCTGTGCGCACGCACTGGAGCTGCCCGACGGCGGGGTGTGGAGCCTGTTCCACTCCTACGCCTTCGACTTCTCCGTCTGGGAACTGTGGGGTGCGCTGGCCCGCGGCGGCAGCGTGGTGCTCGCCGACCGGGCCACCGCACGCGACCCCGAGCGTTTCGCCGCGCTGCTGGAGGCCGAAGGTGTGACGGTGCTCAGCCAGACACCCGGCGCGTTCCGCAACCTGCGTGCCGCCCTCGACAGCCGGCCGCTGCGCGAACTGGGCGTCAGGACGGTGGTGTTCGGCGGGGAGAGACTCGACCTGTCCGAGTTCCACGGCTGGCTCGACGGGCCCGGCGCCGGCGTGCGGCTGGTCAACATGTACGGCATCACCGAGACCACCGTGCACGTCACCCATCACACCGTGACGCCCGCCGACCTCGACGGCGCGACCACCTCACCGATCGGCCGTCCCCTGGGCGACCTGACCGTGCACGTCCTGGACGACCACCTGCGGCCCGTCCCCGCCGGGGTCGTCGGCGAGATGTACGTCGGCGGCGCGGGCCTGGCCCGCGGCTACCTGGGCAGGCCGGGCCTCACCGCCGACCGGTTCGTGCCGGACCCGGTCGGCGGCGCACCCGGCGCGCGGCTCTACCGCACCGGTGACCGGGCCCGCAGGCTGCCCGACGGAGGCCTGGAGTACCGCGGCCGCGCCGACGACCAGGTGAAGATCCGCGGCCACCGCATCGAACTCGGCGAAGTGGAGGCGGCACTGCTGCGCCACCCCGCCGTCGAGCAGGCCGCCGTGGTGGCCGCCGGCGCCCGCACCGGCGCGTACCGGCTGCACGCCTACCTGGTGACCGGCGACGAACCCGCGCGGGACGAACTGCGGCACTGGCTGCTGCGGCGGCTGCCGGAGCCGATGGTGCCGGCCACGTTCACCGTCGTACCGGCCATGCCCCTGACGGCCAACGGCAAGATCGACCGCAAGGCCCTCCCCGCCGCCGGCGGCACCGCCCTGGAGGCCGCCCGCGGCTTCGTCCCGCCGGCGACCCCCACCGAACGGGTACTGGCCGACGTGTGGTGCGAGGCGCTCGGCGTGGACCGCGTCGGCGTCACGGACCGCTTCTTCGATCTCGGTGGCGACTCCATCCTGGCGCTGCGGGTGGTGGGACTGGCCGAACGGCGCGGACAGGCCGTGGCGCTGCGCGACGTCTTCGCCCACCAGGCACTCGGCGACCTGGCACGCGCCGTCGACACGGCCGCCGACCTGCGTCAGGAAGCCGGGCGCCACGGACCGGTGGAGCGGTTCGCCATGGTCGCGCCGCAGGACCGCGAACGGCTCCCGGCGGACGCCGAGGACGCCTACCCGCTCACCCGCATGCAGCAGGGCATGCTGTACGAACTGCTCGCCGACGCCGGCAAGAACGCCTACCACAACGTCACGAGCTTCCGGATCCAGGAATCCGCCGGATTCGACGCCGAGGCCATGCGGCGGGCCGCCGACGCCGTGGTGCGCCGGTACGAGATCCTGCGCACCGGCTTCGACTGGAGCAGCTACGAGGAGCCGCTGCAACTGGTCCACGCGGACGCACAGCTCCCGGTCGGCGTGGAGGACCTCCGGGGCATGGACGAGGCGGCCCAGGCCGAGCGGGTCCGCGCCCACCTCGAAGCCGAGGCGACCCGCTGGTTCGAACTGTCCGTCCCGCCGCTGATCAGGCTGCACGTACACGTCCTGAACGACGGCGAGTACCGGCTGACCATCACCGACTGCCACGCCGTGCTGGACGGCTGGAGCCTCACCTCCCTCATCGCGGAACTCGTGGACCGGCACCGGTCCGCACGCACCGGCGCGGCCGAGCCGCCCGACGAACCCCCGGTGCCCCGCTTCGCCGAGTACGTCGCCCTGGAGCGTGCCGCCGTCGACGACCCGGCCGCCCGCGCCTTCTGGGACCGGATGGTGGAGTCCTTCCCGCCGGTGCGGCTGCCCCGCCCCGGCGGCGACGGCCAGACGGACAAGTCGACCCACGAGGCACTGCGTGAGTACGACCTCCCGCGCGACGGCATCGACGCGCTCGCCGCACGCGCCCAAGTCCCCCGCAAGACTGTCCTGTTCACCGCCTACTACCACCTGATCGGTCAACTCGCCCACGGCAGCGCCTACTCCACCGGCATGGCGACCAACGGACGCCCCGAACGCGCCGGCGCGGACGGCATGCGCGGCGTCTTCCTCAACGTGGTCCCCTTCGGGGTACGTACCACCGCGACGAGCTGGCTGGAGCTGCTGCGGGACGTCTTCGCCGCCGAACAGGAGGTACTGCCGCACCGGCGCTTCCCGCTCGCGGAACTCCAGCGGGGCCGCTGGGCGGGCGAGGTGCTGGTCGACACCGCCTTCAACTACGTGCACTTCCACGCCCTGGGCAGCGAACACAAGCAGGAGATCGAGGAGATCGCGCGGACCAACTTCGGCCTCATGGTCACCACCGGACCCACGGGCGTCTCGTTCGAGGCCGACGCGGCACGCATGTCACGCGCCGAGGTGGAACGACTCGCCGACGCCTACTGCGCGGTACTCACCGCCATGGTGGACGACCCGGACGGCGTCCCGAGCCTGACCCCCGCGCCGGCCACCGCCCAGGCGGCACCGGACACGGCGGCCACGCCCGACGACCGCGGCATCGTCGACGTCTTCGGCGCCCAGGTCGCAGCCCACCCGCACCGCGTGGCGCTCGCCGCCGACGGCGGCACGCTCACCTACGCCGAACTGAACGCGCGGGCGAACCGGATCGCCCACCACCTGCGTCGGCACGGCGCCGGGCCGGAGCGGGTCGTCGGCCTGTGCGCCGAACGCTCCGTGGACCTGGTCGTCGCCCTGTTCGGCATCCTCAAGTCGGGGGCGGCCTACCTGCCCCTGGACCCGCGTGACCCGGGCCACCGCCTCGGCCGGCTCGCCGCGGACGCCGGCGCCGACCTGGTGCTCGCCCAGCCGGCCGCGCGACAGGCGCTGCCCGACGGCATCGGCACGGTCATCACGCTCACCGAGGAGACCTTCACCACCGAGCCGGACACCGATCCCGGCGACCTCCCCGACGCCGACAACCTCGCCTGCGTCCTCTACACCTCCGGGACCACCGGCCGCCCCAAGGGCACCGCGCTGGCACACCGTTCGGTCGTCGACTCCCTGCTCGACCAGGACACCGCCTTCCACCTCGGCCCGGACGAGACGGTGCTGCACCTGAGCAGCTTCAACTGGGACGCGGCCGTCTTCGAGATCCTCGGACCGCTGCTGCACGGCGGCGTGTGCGCCCTCTACCCCGCGGAGCCGATCACCCCGGTCGGCATCGCCGCGGCCGTCCGCCGTCACCGGGTCACCACCGCCTTCCTCACCACCACGCTGTTCAACCTGGTGGTGGAGGAGGAACGGCAGGGCCTGGACGGCCTGCGGCAGCTCCTGTTCGGCGGCGAGGCGGCCTCCGCCGCACACGTCCGCGCCCTGCGCGAGCAGCGGCCTGACCTGCGCCTCGTCAACGGCTACGGCCCCGTGGAGAGTCTCTTCGTCGCCACCGCACACCAGGTCGAAACCCTCGGCGCGGACACGGTCGCGCTGCCGATCGGCCGCCCCCTGGCCCGCACCACCGCACTCGTCCTGGACGACGACCTGCGGCCGGTACCGGCGGGCGCGGGCGGCGAGATCCACCTCGGCGGAGCGGCGCTCGCCCGGGGCTACGTCGGACAACCCGCCCTGACCGCGGACCGGTTCGTGCCCGACCCGCGCGGCGGCGGCCGCCGGCTGTACCGCACCGGGGACCGAGGACGACAGCGGGCCGACGGCGTCCTGGAGTACGGCGGCCGGCTCGACGGCCAGGTGAAGATCAGGGGCCGCCGGATCGAACTGGGCGAGATAGAGACCACCCTGTCCCTGCACCCCGGCGTGGCCGTGGCGGCCGTCCTGGCCCGCACCGACCGGCCCGGCGACGCCCGGCTGGCCGCCTACGTCGTGCCGGCCGCGGGCGCCACCGCCCCGGACGCGGCCGAACTGCGGCGCTGGCTGCGCGACCGCCTCCCCGCCTACATGGTCCCCACCGCGTTCGTGCCGACGGCCGAGCTGCCCGTGACCGCCAACGGCAAACTCGACCGGGCGGCCCTGCCCGAACCCGGCGGCACCGCCGGGGCCGAGCGCCCGTACACCGAGCCACGCACCGAGACCGAGGCGAGACTGGCCAAACTGTGGGCCGAGACGCTGCGCCTCGACCGCGTCGGCGTGCACGACGACTTCTTCGACATCGGCGGCGACTCGCTCGCCATCGTCCGCGTCGCGGCCCGCGCCTGCGACCTCGGACTGCCGGTCGGCGTGGCCGACGTGCTGCGGCACCCCACCGTCGCCGCACTGGCCGCGGCGGTCACCGGCCGGGAGGAACAGTCACCGCCCCGGGACCAGTCGGTGCGCCGGGAGGGCGACGTGCTCGTCGTGCTGCGCGAGGGCACCCGGCGGCCCCTGTACTGCGTGCACCCCAGCGGCGGCAGCGTCGCCTGGTACCTGCCGCTGGCCCGGGCCCTGCCGCCCGGCCGGCCGGTGATCGGGCTGCAGGCACGCGGACTCGACGGAGGCGTCGACGCCGACACGATGAGCGGTCTCGCCGCCGACTACGTCCGGGAGCTGCGCGCCCACCAGCCGCACGGCCCGTACGCGCTGCTCGGATGGTCGATGGGCGGCAACATCGCCCAGGAGATGGCCATCCAGCTCACCGCCGCGGGGGAACAGGTGGACACCCTGCTCCTGCTGGAGCCGGCCGTCCCCGACGCGAGCGGCCTCTTCGCCGTCACCGAAGCCCTCGACCAGCTCGACCGGGCCGTCACCCTGCGCGAGGCGATCCGGGAACTGTCCCCCGGCACCCCCGCACGGATCAGCCAGGAACGCGAGCTGGTGGCGACCCTCCTGGCCGCCGGCGTCGACGAGGCGGAAGCCGCCCTCGGGACCGACTGGCCGGTGGCGATGTGGACGGCACTGCTGCGCGCCGCCGCCACCTACCGCCCCGAGCCCTACCGCGGGCCGGTGCACCTCCTGGTCACCGCCGAGGCGCTCACCGCTGCCCCCGGCCGCCCTTCCGTGGTCGCGGGAGACAGCCCCGCCGCCTACGAGCGGCGCTGCCGGGAGCTGTTCCCGGGCGCACTCACCCCGCACCGCCTGCCCGGCACCCACCGGAGCATGGTCACCGAACCGGAGGTGGCGGCCATCGCCGCCATCGCCGCCGAGCTGATGGAGCGCACGGCATGACCACCACCGGTCAGGTCACCGACCGCTACCTGCTGGACGACACCGTCGTCGCCGACCCCTTCCCCTACTTCGCGGAACTGCGCGCGCACGATCCGGTCCACTGGAGCCCCGTGCACCGCTCCTGGCTGGTGACCGCCTACGACCACGTCACCGCCTGCTTCACCGAGCCCGCCGTCTCCGCCGACCGCATCACCCCGATGCTGGAGCGCACACCGAGGCACCTGCTCGGGGAGGAGGCCGCCCGCGCCTTCGAGATCATGGCGGGCTGGATGGTCTTCGTCGACCCGCCCGAACACCGCCGCCTGCGCAGCGCCTTCCGGGGTGCCTTCGGCCCCAAGCAGATCCGCCGCAACCGGCCCATGGTCCAGGAGGCCGTGGCCCGGCTGGCCGGCCGGGTCCGCGACGGCCACGAGGCCATCGACCTGGTGACCGGCCTGGCCCGGCCCCTGCCCGCCACCGTCGCGGCCGCGTGGATGGGCGTCCCCGCACGGGACACCGAGCGGTTCCAGCGCTGGGCCCTCCAGGTGGGCGACCTGGCCCTCGGCTCGGTGCAGTCCGCCCAGGAGCACGAGGACTCCCAGCGGGCCCTGCTCGACCTCTTCGCCTACCTGCGCGCACTGGTCCGCGAACGGCGTGCCGCACCTCGCGACGACCTCATCAGCGCGGCACTCTCGGGCGGCGTCGTGGGCGACACGGTCAGCGAGGAGGAGTTCGCCGCGATGCTCACCCACATCGCGTTCGCCGGCGGGGAGACCACCAGCAACCTGATCGCCGTCGGCTTGTGGAACCTGCTGCGCCACCCCGAGCAACTGCGGACGCTGCGCGCGGAACCCGAGACGGCACCCCTGGCGGTGGAGGAACTGCTGCGCTTCGACGGGCCGTCGAAGATGTCCGTGCGGCAGGTGCGGACCGAGTGGGAACTGGCGGGCCGGACCCTGCGCCGCGGGGACCGGCTCTACCTGGTCACCGCGGCGGCCAACCGCGACCCGTCCCGCTTCGAGCACCCCGACGAACTGGACGTGCGCCGGCACCACAACCCGCACCTCGCCTTCGGCCAGGGCGAACACTTCTGCCTGGGGGCGCCCCTGGCCCGGCTGGTGGCCGGAGCCGCCCTCACCGACCTGCTGGCCGTCGCCCCGCGCCTCGCGCTGACCGGAAGCGAGCCGCGATGGCAGCCGTCCCTGCTCAACCGCAGCCTCCAGGCACTGCCCGTACGCCTGTGACGGCACCCGCCCGGCCCCGCCGCCCCCGGGCCCCGCCCCGCGGGCCGGCCAACGACGCTGCCGCTTCCCGTACTTACCGCCCCGACCGACACACGCAGTTCCACCAGACAGGAGAAGACACATGTCCGCAGAAGAGGACACCCGCACCTACCGCGTCGTCGTCAACCACGAGGAGCAGTACTCGATCTGGGCCGCCGGCCGGGACCTGCCGGACGGCTGGAAGGCCACCGGCTTCGACGGACCCAAGCAGGACTGCCTCAGCCACATCGACGAGGTGTGGACGGACATGCGGCCCCTGAGCCTGCGCCGGCGGATGGCGGACGCCGGGCAGTGACCCGCTCCCGGGCCGGGGCGGAGCGGGCGGCCGGCACCGGGCCGGACGCCGCGACCTCCGCCCCGGCCGGGCCGGGGCGTGCCCCGACGTCCCCCGTTCACCGAGCAGGACCACACAGTTAGGCGGCAGCGTTGAAAGCCTATGCACAACAACGACTCGAACGACTCGCCCGGGAGCGGGGCTTGCCGGAGGACTACCTGCACGAGCTGCGGGTCGTGTCGTCCGTCCTGCCGTTCAAGGTCAACCAGTACGTCGTCGACGAACTGATCGACTGGTCCGCCGCCCCGGACGACCCGATCTTCCGGCTCACCTTCCCGCACCGCGACATGCTGCCCCCGGACGTCTTCGACAGCATGTCGGCACTGCACCTGACGGCCGCCTCGCCCGATGTGATCCGCAAGGCCGCCCGGGAGATCCACGGCCGCCTCAACCCCAACCCCGGCGCGCAGCTGGCCGCCAACGTCCCCACCCACCAGGAGCACCCGCTCGCCGGCGTGCAGCACAAGTACGCCGAGACGGTCCTGGTCTTCCCCGCACAGGGCCAGACCTGCCACTCCTACTGCGGCTATTGCTTCCGCTGGTCGCAGTTCGTCGGCAACGCCGAGATACGGCAGGTCGCCCCGGACGTCGGCCGCGTCGTGTCCTACCTGGAGGAGCAACACGCCGTCACCGACGTGCTGTTCACCGGCGGCGACCCCATGATCATGAGTTCGGCGGTGCTGGAGCGGTGGGTCGACCCGCTGCTCACCCCGGCCCTCGACCACATCCGCACGATCCGCTTCGGCACCAAGGCGCTGTCCTACTGGCCGTACCGCTTCACCACCGACCGGGACGCCGACGACCTGCTCAGGCTGTTCGAGCGCATCGTGGCCGGCGGCCGTCACGCGGCCCTGATGGCGCACTTCTCCCATCCGCGGGAACTGCAGAACCCGGCGGTGGAGAAGGCGATCCGGCGCATCCGCGACACCGGCGCCGTCATCCGGGCCCAGGCTCCGCTCATCGCGCACGTCAACGACCGCGCCGAGGACTGGGCCGGCCTGTGGCAACGGCTGGTCGAACTCGGCGTCGTGCCCTACTACATGTTCGTCGAGCGCGACACGGGCGCCCACAGCTACTTCAGCGTGCCGCTGACCCGGGCACTGCGGATCTACACGGACGCCGTCCGGAGCGTGTCCGGACTGGCCAGGACCGCCCGTGGACCGGTGATGTCCGCCGCCCCGGGCAAGGTCCTCGTCGACGGCATCGCCGACATCGGCGGCACCGAGGTGTTCACCCTGCGGATGCTGCAGGCCCGTGACCCGCGCCTGGTGGGCCGTCAGTTCTTCGCCCACCACGACCCGTCCGCCGAGTGGCTCGACGACCTGCGACCCGCGCTCGGCTCCTGGTGGCCGTGACCGTGGGCGGCTGCGCCGTTCCACGCGGCACCCGGCCCCGGCCGCTGCCGAACGCGCGGTTCCCCGCACCTGCACCGTCCACGGAGCGCTGAGGCGCCCCGCCCCACGAGCCGCGCCACGGCCCTTCGCCGCCGTCCACCGGGCGGCGCCACGGCCCTTCGCCGCCGTCCACCGGCCGCCGCACCGCGCGGCCCAGGCCTTCCCACCCCGTCCGTATGGAGGACACCCATGCCCTCGACCACCGAGGACGCCGACGCCACGGCGGAGGCCGTGCGCGCACCGGGTCTGTGGCGCAACCGCGACTTCAACCTCCTCTGGGGCAGCCAGTCGCTCTCCGACGTCGGCACCGCCATGGCCAACCTGGCCCTGCCGCTGCTCGTGCTGCACCTGACCGGGTCACCCACCCAGGCCGGCGCCGTCGGCACCGTCGGCCTGCTGGTCGGCATGGCCTGCCGGCTGCCGGCCGGGGTCCTGGCCGACCGCTTCGAACGGCGCAAGATCATGATCGCCTGCGACCTGCTGCGGCTCGCCGCCTACGGCGCCCTCGGCGCCGCGGTCGTGGCCGGCGCCGCCGGGATCGTCCTCGTCGTGGTCGTCGTGATCTGCGGAGCCGCGGCCAACGCCCTGTTCAGCACCGCCGAGCACGCCGCCGTGCGCAACCTGGTCGAGACCGCCCAGCTCCCCACCGCGGTGGCCCGCAACGAGGCACGCGCCTACGGCACGTCACTGGCCGGACCGCCGCTCGGCGGCCTGCTCTTCGCCCTGGGACGGTCGCTGCCCTTCTTCGGCAACGCGGTCAGCCACCTGCTGTCGCTGGTCACCGTCCTGTGCATCCGGCGGCCCCTGCAGCGGCCCCGCACCGCTCCGGCCGAGTCCGGGCGCGCCGCCGGTGCCGAGGGGCTGAGGTTCGTGCTGGGCAACCCGTTCCTGCGGGCGCTGCTGCTGATCGCCGCCCCGCTCAACATGGCGTTCACCGGCATGATCTTCGCGATCATCGTCTCCCTGCAGCGCGCCGGGACCTCGTCGTTCGTCGTCGGCTGCGCCAGCATGATCTTCGGCCTCGGCGGCTTCCTGGGTGCCTTCGCCGCACCGGCCATGCAGCGCCGGCTGCCCCTGCCGAAGCTGATCCTGGTCCTGTGCTGGGCGACCACCACGCTCATGGCGCTCAGCGCCCTGTTCCCCACCAGCGTGCTGGCCGCGGTGCCGCTGGCCTGCGCGGTCTTCCTCGGGCCCACCGCCAACGCCGCCCTGTTCGGCTACCAGGCCGCCATCACCCCCGACCACCTGCAGGGGCGCGTCATCAGCGTGGTCCTGCTGGTGGCGACGTCGGCGGCGGCACTCGCCCCGGCATTCGCCGGTCTGCTCCTGGCACACCTGACGAGCGCGACGACGATGCTGGCGTTCTCGCTGATCGTCGCCGTCTCCGCGGTCGCGGCCACCTTCAGCACCGGGATCAAGTCGATGCCGGCGCAGACCTGAACAGCCACCGGAGCCGACCGGACGCCCCCGCTCGCGCGAGCGCGGCGATCCCGTGTGCGCGAACGACCCCGCCGGCCTCCGCCCGCGGGTGCCCCGGCCCGCCGCACCGACTTCACGGGCCACGACAAGGAGAGAGGTACGCCGGATGCGTGAACGCGTCGCCCGCCCCCGACGGTACGTGATGTGCCGCCCGGAACACTTCGACGTCACGTATGCCATCAACCCCTGGATGGACCCGGGCAAGCCCGTCGACGGGCCGCTGGCCCTCGCGCAGTGGGACCGGCTGCACACGGCCCTGCGGGAGAGCGGGCACTGCGTCGAACTGGTCGACCCCGTCCCCGGCCTGCCCGACATGGTCTACGCGGCCAACGGCGCCCTGGTGATCGACGGCAAGGTGCTCGGCGCGAGGTTCCGCCACGCCGAGCGGGCCGCCGAAGGCGCCGCGTACCTGCGCTGGTTCCACGAGCGGGGCTTCCCCACCGCGGAGAGCCGCAGCATCAACGAGGGGGAGGGCGACTTCCTCCTCACCGGCAGCCATGTGCTCGGCGGCCATGGATTCCGCAGCGAGACCCGCAGCCACCTGGAGGTGCAGGAGTTCTTCGGCCGCCCGGTGATCGGCCTGGAACTGGTCGACCCCGACTTCTACCACCTCGACACCGCCCTCGCGGTCCTCGACCACGACGAAGTCATGTACTATCCGCGGGCGTTCAGCCCCGGCAGCAGGGAGGTCCTGCGCAGGCTGTTCCCCGACGCCATCGAGGCGGAGACCGCGGACGCCGAGGCGTTCGGCCTCAACGCGGTGAGCGACGGACACCGGGTCTTCCTCCCCGAGGCGGCCCGCGGAGTGGCGGCACAGTTGCGGGCCCGCGGCTTCGAGCCGGTCGGCATCGACCTGTCGGAACTCCTCAAGGGCGGCGGCAGTGTGAAGTGTTGCGTCCTGGAGATCAGGGCGTAGCCGGACCCGGACCGGGGCGCGCCGGCTGGCGGCTGCGCCGGGCCCACCGCGCCGCATCGCCGCCCGCTGTGCTTCATCGCCCGCTCTCCCTGGGGGCGCCCGCGCCGGCGGCGGTTGCGGTCGCGGCGATGGCGGGCAGCAGCGCGAGGGACAGGGCGCCGGCTGTCAGGGTGAGTACGGGGTAGCCGGCGGCGGAGACGACGGCGCCCGAGGTCAGGGCCCCGGTGGCGCCCGCGACGGCGATGGAGACGTCGACCATGCCCTGGGTCCTGGCGCGGGTCGCGAGCGGCAGGGCGTCGGTGATCATCGCGGTGCTGGAGACGAGGCCGAGGTTCCAGCCCAGGCCGAGCAGGCCGAGCGCGAGCGCCAGCAGGGCGACGGAGTCGCCGGGCGCCGCCGCGGCGGTGATCCCGGCGGCGAGCAGGGTGAGGCCGGACGCTGCCGCGATCGCGGTGCGGCCGTAGCGGTCGACGAGCCAGCCGGTCAGCGGCGAGGGCAGGTACATCGCGCCGACGTGCAGGGCGATGACCAGTCCCGAGGCGGCCGTGCCGTGGCCGTGGTCGCGCATGTGCACCGGGGTCATCGTCATGATCGAGACCATGACGAGCTGGGTGACGATCATCGTCAGCGCGCCCGGCATCAGCCCGGGGCCGCGCCGTTCCGGCGCGGCCGGCTCGGCGCGTCCGGTGGTACGCGCCGCCGTGGCGGCGGCCGCCTGCCGCTGCTCGTCGAGGCGGCGGGCGAGCAGCAGCGGGTCGGGGCGCAGCCAGAGCGCCAGCACGAGGGCGGCCAGGGTGTAGGCGGTGCCGGAGAGCAGGAAGGGCCCGGCGAGGGCGGGAATGCCGAGGGAGCGGGCGAGGGCGCCGGTGGGGGCGGCGAGGTTGGGGCCGACGACACCGCCGGCTGTGGTGGCGACCAGGACGGTGGAGACGGCACGCGCCCGGTGGGCGGGGGCGGCGAGGTCGGCCCCGGCGTAGCGTGCCTGGAGGTTGGTGGCGCTCCCGGCGCCGTAGACGAACAGGGCGACGAGCAGCAGGACGGGGCTGCCGGCGACGGCGGCGGCGATGACACCGGCGCTGCCGATCGCGCCGGTGAGGTAGCCGGCCGCGAGCCCGGGGCGGCGGCCACGTGCCTGCGAGAGGCGGCCGACGGCGACGGCGGTGAGTGCGGAGCCGGTGGTGAACAGGGCGCTGGGCAGCCCCGCGAGACCGGTGGAGCCGAGCATGTCCTGCGCGAGCAGCGCGCCGACGGTGATGCCGGCCGCGAGCCCGGCACCGCTGAGGACCTGGGAGGTCACCAGGACGGTCAGGACGCGGCGTTGGGCCTCGGGCCGCGGGGTTATGCCGGAGCCGACGGAGGGGACGGTGCTCGTCACGGGCGGACTCTTTTCCGGTGAGGCGGCCGGGGCCGGGGGACAGGACGGCGCCCGGAGCCGCGAGGAGGGGCGGCGCCGGGCCGGGCAAGGTGTTCGATACCCAACCGAGTGGCCGGTCGCTCGCGTCATTACCTGAGCGGTAATCGCGCGGCCGGGCGACGCGCGGCAAGGTGAGGGCATCGGGTTTCCGAGCCGGCGCACTCCGGCTCGGGGCCCGTGCCAACAGGCTTGACACACAGGCCACTTCGCCGACCGAGAACGGGAGTTCCGCCATGACGATCCACACCGCTGCCGTCGCCCGCTACTTCGAGGCGTGGAACGCCACCGACGCCGACGCGCTGGCCAAGGCGGTCGCAGCCGCGTGGTCGGAGGAGGGTTCGTACACCGACCCGATGGCCGACGTGAGCGGCCACGAGCAGATCGCCGCGGTCATCGGCGCCGTGCACGAGCAGTTCCCCGGCTTCGAGTTCAGGCAGACCGGTGAGGTGGACGGCAACCACCACATCGCCCGCTTCAGCTGGGAGCTGGTCTCCACCGCCGACGGCTCGGCACCGGTCGCCGGCTCGGACGTCGTCATCCTCGCCGAGGACGGCCGGATCACCTCCGTCCTGGGCTTCCTCGACCGGCTCCCCGAGGCATGAAGAGCACTCTGTGAGGGCGGTCCCCGCTCCGCGGCAGGGCAGGGCGTCAGGCCGGTGACCGGGCCGCCCGGTCGTACCGGGGCCGGCACCGGTCCCGACCCGACGGGCACCGGCGTCGACCTGTTCGCCTCGGCACTGCACTTCCACCTCGACGGCGACATCCACGGCGGTGCCCGCCTCGAAAGGCGTACCGACGTCGGCTGAGCGGGGGCCGGCCCGGCGTATCGCGAAGTGACGGGCCGTTGTCGGGGCGCCGGTATAGGGTCCGGTCCCAAGATCCGTACATCGAGATCCTGAGGGGGACGGCTGCCATGAGCGGTACCGGAAGCAGCGCGTACGACGGGTTCACGGCCGAGGAGCGGGCCGCGATGAAGGAACACGGACGGGAGCTCAAGCAGGCGGCCCGCCGTGGTTCGAAGGCGGACAAGGCGGCGGAGGCGGAGCGGGACGTCCTCGCGAAGATCGCGGAGATGGGGGACTCGGACCGGATCATGGCCGAGCGGGTGCACGCCGTCGTCACGGCCGGCGCCCCGGTCCTCGCCCCGAAGCTCTGGTACGGGATGCCCGCCTACGCGCTGGACGGGAAGGTCGTCTGCTTCTTCCAGAGCGCGGAGAAGTTCAAGGCCCGTTACGCGACGCTCGGATTCAGCGACCAGGCGAAGCTGGACGACGGCCCCATGTGGGCGGCCGGCTTCGCCCTGACCGAGGTGACCCCCGAGGTCGAGGCGCGGATCGCCGCGCTCGTGAAGCAGGCGGTGCGCTAGCGCACCCGGGTGGCGAGCGTCCCGTGCCTGTCCGCGGGACCCTCGCCCGCTTCCCGCTGTACAACAGACCCGGAAAATATTGATCATTTCGATATTTCCGCAGGTAGGCGGAGTGTGCCTGGCCTGGGTACTGTCGGCCACTCGATCCCCGTTTTCGTACACAAGGCCGTGCGCGCGTCCCGCGCCCCGGCGAGACAGGAGCCGTCGTGGCACTCAGGGCTGGCCGACCGGGAGCCGCGTTCGTCGCGCTCGCGGCTACCGTGGCGGCGCTCGCGACGGGCACCGCCGCACCCGCCACCGCCGCCGGGTACCAGGCGTCGGCCGGCCCCTGGGGGCCCACGGCCGACCTGACCGGCGCCGACGGCAAGCAGAGCCTGATCGACGTCGAGGTGGCCGGTGACGGCACCGCGTTCGCCCTCTGGCACGACAAGGCGGCCGGGGCGTCGGACTGGCAGGTCCGGGCCGCCGTCAGGCCCAAGGGCAGCGACACGTGGTCCGCGCCCCACACGCTCTTCGCCGGCGGCTATGCCGAAGCCCGGACCACGCTTGCGGTGACCGCGGACGGGCACGCCGTCGTGGCTTGGCTGACCGGCGACGGCAGCGACGGATCGCTGGCCGCGGTCTCGGCGGGCTGGGATCCCGCGACGGCCGCCTGGTCCGACCCGGTGCGGCTCACGAGCCACGACGGTCTGGACATGTCCGTACCCGTGCTGGCCGCGGCCGCCGACGGCACCGTCACCGCCGTATGGGACCAGGGCGACGGGTCCACCGCCTACGAGGTGCGCACGGCCACGCTCGCGCCCGGCGCGAAGGCATGGTCGGCCTCCCGGCCCCTCGGGTCCTTTGCGAAGGGTTCCATCTGGGGACTCGCCCTCGCCGTGGCCCCCGACGGATCGGCGACCGCGGTCTGGGACGCCTACGACCGGTTCGCCGACGTCCACGCCATCTCCACCGCCACCCGGGCCACCGCCCACGGCGACTGGAGCGAGCAGGCCGCCATGCCGGGCACCGACGCCAAGTCCAGCGACGTCGGCGTGTCCATGGACGCCGAGGGCCGCACCACGGTGCTGTGGCAGAGCGGCGGGACCAACGGCGTCGAGAGCCTGAGATCCAGCACCAGGGCGTCTTTGAACGGCAGTTGGGGGTCCCCGCAGACCGCCGTACCGGTCTACCAGGGCGGCGACGACAGCGGCCCCCTCATGGCCCCCGACGGTGACCTCACCTACGTGTGGTCGGGCTGGAACGCCGGCGCCGGCACGCCGATCGTCCAGGCCGTCACCCGCAGTGCGGCCACCGGCACCTGGTCCGCGCCGAAGACGCTGTCCACCGGGTACGTCGACTGGCAGGTCGACGCGTCCATCGGCGCCGACGGGACCGTCCACGTGGTGTGGCCGCAGACGCCCGGCATCGACAACGGCGACGACCACTACCTGGAGTGGGCCGTCCGGGCCGACGGCACCTGGAGCAAGGCCGCCGCACTCGACGCCCGGCCGGTCGCCGACGTCCCCGACGCCGACGCCCTGACCGGCGAGGTCGCGGCCGGACCGGACGGCCGGGCCACCGTGCTGGGACGGACGGCCGTGTACGTCCCCGGGTCCGCCGACCGCTACACCTCCCGTGTGTGGAGCCGCTCCCAGACCCTGCTGGCCGAGCCGCGCGTCACCACCAGGGCCACGGTGACCGGGACCGCCCGCACCGGCTCCAAGCTGACCTGCTCGGCGGCCTGGACGGGGCAGAACGCGACCGCCACCTGGACGTGGCTGCGCGACGGCCGCGCCATCCCGGGTGCCACGGGCGCGACCCGCACCCTGACCGGGGACGACTACGGGCACAAGATCTCGTGCAAGGTCACCGTCGGCAACGGCGCCGGTTCGGCCGACTCCACGTCGACGGCGGTCACGGTCGCCGCCGGTCCGGTCCTGAAGCCCACCAAGGCGCCCGCCGTCAGCGGCACCGCCGAGGTCGGCCGCAGGCTGACGGCCGCGCACGGCACCTGGTCGCCCGCGGCCACCTCGTACACCTACTCCTGGAAGCGCGACGGCAAGACCATCACCGGCGCCACCAAGTCCACCTACGTTCTGGTGAAGGCGGACAAGGGCCACAGGATCACCGTCAAGGTGACCGCCCACCGGCACGGCTGGACGAACGGCTCGGCGCCGACCGCGCCGGTCACCGCGCACTGAGCGGAGCCACGAGCCGTCTCCCTGGCCGGACAGTGGGTTAAGGTCGGTCCCGACGAAATCGATCTTGACTTCTGTCCGGGAGGGCTGCCCGTGCCGACGACGGCTTTCGACGAGAGCGAACGGCTGATCTGGGCGGGCCGGGGCCCCGCCTACGCCGACAGCTTCGCCAAGCTGTGCGCCCACCCCGTACCGCGGTTGCTCGACGCCGCCGGGGTGGGACCGGGCGTGCGGGTACTGGACGTCGGCACGGGATCGGGCACGGTCGCCGCCGCCGCGTGTGCGCGGGGCGCGACCGTGACGGCCGTCGACGCGGAGCCCACCATGGTCGAACTGGCCCGACGGGCGGCCCCCGAGGCCGACGTACGACTGGCCGCGCTGCCCGAACTCCCCTACGCGAACGGGGAATTCGACGCCGTCGTCGCCAACTTCGTGCTGAACCACGTCGGTCGGCCCAAGGACACGTTGGCCGAACTGCGCCGCGTCGTACGGCCGGGCGGGTGGATCGCGCTGACCATATGGGCGGCACCGCCGGCCGCGGGACAGGCCCTGATCGGCCGCGCCATCCAGGCGGCGGGCGCGGTACGCCCGCCCCACCTGCCCGCAGGACTCGCCGCCGAGGACGACTTCCGCCGGGACGAGAGCGGCCTGACCGGCCTGCTGGAGGCGGCGCACCTGCGCGAGGCGGAATGCGGCACCCTGCGCTGGGACCACCGCGCGAGCCCCGAGGAGTGGTGGAGCGGCCCCGCGGGCGGCGTCGCCTTCGGCGGCCGGCTGGTGCGCAGCCAGACGCCGCAGGTCCAGGCGGACATCAAGCGCCACTTCGACGCCCTGAGCACCGAGTTCGCGACCGAGGACGGCCGGCTGGCCCTGCCCCACGCGGCCCTGCTCGCCCGAGCACGCCACTGACGAGGCCCGAGCGCCACCCGACGTGGGGCGATGGGCGCCTGTCAGTGCCGACCACCACACTGTCCGCATGCCTGCCACGGACCAACCGGACCCCACCGACCGGCCCCGCGCACACCTCCTGGAGCTGGTCGGCGCCATCGCCCCCTGGGACGCCCTGGAGCGGACCCACCTGACGACCGCCACCCGGTGGCTCGCCGGCGGAGCCCCCGTGTACCGGGTGCGCAAGCCGGACGTACCGGCGACCCACCTGGTCTGCTACTTCGTCGTGCGCGACGACAGAAGCGGGCGACTGCTCCTCGTCGCCCACCGCAAGGCCGGGCTCTGGCTGCCCGCCGGAGGCCATGTCGAGCCCGGTGAGGACCCCTGGGCCACGGTGGCCCGGGAATGCCGTGAGGAACTGGGCGTCGGAGCGGTGGCGTCGCCGGTCACCGGCGAACACCCCCTCTTCCTCACCGTCACTCCGACCAGGGAGCGGCGTCCGCACACCGATGTCTCACTCTGGTACCTCCTCGACGCGGACGCCGACACCATCACGTCGTACGACGAGGGCGAGTTCGACGCGATCCGCTGGCTGACCGAGGGACAGGTGCTCCAGGAGCCGGAGGAAACCCTGGACCCCCACATGCACCGTTTCGTGTGCAAGCTGCGGCACGCCCGCGCCACGAGGCGCCTCCGACCGCCGGAGTGACATGGCGGCCCCTGATCGGGAAGGGGATCCGGTACGACGGTGGCCCCGCACCGGGCACCGTCGGGTGCCGGGCGCGGGGCCACCGGGAGCGCGTCACAGGGTCGCGGTCGTGCCCTCCCCGGAGCCGCTGCCCGCGAGCCACTGGTTCCAGTCGAGGTTGAAGTCGGCGTAGCCGTTGTCGGGCGAGGCCTTGGCGCGGGACGAACCGGTGATGGTGACGGGGTCGCCCTGCTTGACCTGGCCGTAGAACCACTTGGCGTCCGACATGGACAGGTGGACGCAGCCGTGCGAGCCGCGGGCGCTGCCGCTGCCCGGGTTGGGGTCGCCGGTCGAGTAGTGCACGTACGTGCCGGACTGGGTCAGGTGCACGTCCCAGGGCAGCGTGAGGTCGTAGTAGTTGGGGCTGCCCTTGTCGCAGCTGATGCCGACGCTGCAGGAGGTCATGTGGACCTTCTCCTGCTTGTCGATGACGGCCATCGTGCCGTTCCACGTCGGGTACTGCGGGCTGCCCGCGTTGATCGACAGGGTGCGCACCGCCTTGCCGTTGCGGGTCACCTTCATGGTGTGGCCCGTCACCGACACGTCCGCGCGCACGTCGTCGCCGACCTTGAAGGTGTGTGTGTAGCCGTGCACGCCGTAGCGCCCGTTGCCGTTGCTGACGCCCTTCATGTCGGCGTCGATCTTCACGGTCGTACCGGAGGGCCAGTAGTCCTTCGGGCGCCAGTCGGCACGCCGGTCGCCGAACCAGTGCCAGGCGCCGGCCACCGGCTGCGAGGTGCTCACCTTCATGTGCTTCTCGACCGTGGCCCGGGCCTTCTGGGACACCGGGTTGGTGAAGACCACCGAGATGGGCATGGCCACGCCGACGGTGGTGCCCGTCTGCGGGGTGATCGTCTCCAGCAGCATCGGCGGGCCCTTGGGCTTCGCCGGTGCCGACGAGGCGCCCGCACTCGGCTTGCCCGGCGCCTTCGCGTCGTCCCCGCCCGCCTTGTCACTGCCGCCGCCACCGCCGCAGGCACTCGCGCCCAACAGCACCACACTCGTCACGAGCGCGATCCCTATGCCGCCCTTGCGCCGTCCCACGCCCTGCCCCGTTCTCTCGCTCCTCGACCCTCACGGGCCCGACTCCCTGTCAGACAGTGTGCACCCGGCTCGCAGTTGCATGCGTCGCGTAAAGCGTCTACCAAGACTGCGTCTCGCCTGCCGGGCTGCCTCGGAAGCGCTCTCATGGTGCCCTCGTGCACTCTGGGGTGAGGCGCGTCACTTCCGTACGTGTCACAAACCGCGGGACGTGTTCCGTCCAAGGAGGTGAAATCGGTAACGAGCACACAGGAGTGCGTCATGGAAGCCAGGTTGAACCTCTTCGCCAGCCCCGTCGCGACCCAGTTCGGCAAGCATCTCGTCGCCGCGGGCCGGGCGCTCGCCGAGTCGGCTCTGCCGGCGGCGACGCAGGAACTGGTCAAGCTGCGGGCCAGCCAGATCAACGGCTGTGGGTTCTGCACCGACATGCACACCAAGGACGCCGCCGAGGCGGGGGAGACCGCCACGCGGCTGAACCTGGTGGCTGTCTGGCGGGAGGCCACGGTGTTCACCGAGGCCGAGCGGGCCGCGCTGGAGCTGACCGAGCAGGGCACGCGGATCGCGGACGCGGCCGGTGGTGTGACGGACGAGGCATGGGCGAACGCCGCCAAGCACTACGACGAGGAGCAGCTCGCGGCCCTGGTGTGCGCCATCGCCCTGATCAACGCCTTCAACCGCGGGAACCTCATCGTCCGGCAGCCGGCCGGTGACTACCGGCCGGGGCGGTTCGCCTAGCCGATCACCGTCCGACGGCGGGGGCGGCGGCACCGCACCGGGGCGTGCCCCTGCCCGAGCCGGGCGATAAGGGCTAGCGGGCGATGCGTGCCACCGCGCCGTCCTCGGGGTTGCCGTAGCGCGAGATCAGCTGCTGGTCGGTCATGCGGTCGACCTCCTCGCTGCGCTGGACGGGGAAGATCACGTGAGTGCCCTTGTCCGTCCAGTACTCGACGACTCGGTGGGTGGCGGTGGCTCGGCTCATGGTGTGCTCCCTTGTGACACGTGGGGTTCAGGGTGCTTCTGAGCAGGGCCGGGGTCAAGACAGAAAGGGGCTTCCGTTTTGGCTGGCGGAAGCGTAGGTTCCGGTTACCCCGCGTCGGCGCCCCCCAAGGCGCCGGTCGGCCCGCCGATCCCGGGATGGCGGGCCACGCGGGGGCCAAAACCCCATCATGAACGCGTCGGCTCAGACGGCGCGCCGCCGACCGTCCGCCACCGCGGGGTCGAGGAGCACCCCCGTGTTCAGGATTCCGGCCGGGTCGAGCGCCTGCTTCGCGGCACGCAGGGCGAGTGCGAACGGCTCCGGGCGCTGGCGGTCGTAGCCCGGCCGGTGGTCGCGGCCCACCGCGTGGTGATGCGTGACGGTCGCGCCGTGCTCGTGCAGGATGCCCAGGGACGCGGACTTGATCTCGTCCCACATGGCCACCTCCGAGCCCCGCCTGCCCGGCGCGATCACCGTGAAGTACGGCGCGGGGCCGTCCGGATAGACGTGCGTGAACCGGCAGTTGATCGTGCCGTCCGTCCCCGTCACCTCCTTCACCACCGCGGCCAGCCGCCCGCGCACCGCCTCGTACAGCTCCGGCGCGCGGTCCCAGGTGCAGGCCGTCTCGAAGGTCTCGCTGATCACGCTCATGCGGGCGAGCCCGTCCCGCAGGTACGGCATCCTCAGGAACGCCGAGCGCCAGGTGCTCGCGGCACTGTCCGTACCGGTCGACCCGCCGGCTGACTCGCCCGGGGCCGGGCTGCCGCCGTGATCACGCGCCAGGGTCACGAGCTCGGCCAGGCGGCCCCCGACGGGCGAGGCGGCCGATTCGACCCCCAGGACGAGGACGCTCTCGCCGTTCCGCGCGACGCCCGCCAGCGCGGCCTCGCCCGGGTCCAGGAGCCGGCAGTTCGCCGGGTGCAGACCCGACTGCGCGACGGCGCGCACCGCCTCCATGGCGGCGTGGACGTCGTCGAACACCACCGTGGCCGACGCCTTGTGGCGCGGACGCTCCTGGAGCCGCAGCCACGCCTCGGTGATCACGCCGAGCGTGCCCTCGGAGCCCAGGAACAGCCGGTCGGGTGAGGGGCCCGCCCCCGACCCCGGCACCCGCAGCGACTGGCTGACCCCGACCGGTGTCACCACGCGCAGCGACTCCACCAGGTCGTCGATATGTGTGTAGAGCGTCGCGTAGTGGCCGCCCGCCCGGGTGGCGAGCCATCCGCCCAGCGTGGAGAACTCGAAGCTCTGCGGGAAGTGCCGCAGGGTGAGCCCGTGCGGCCGCAGTCCGTCCTCCAGGGCCGGGCCGAGCACGCCGGCCTGGATCCGCGCCGCGCGGCTGACCCCGTCGATCTCCAGGATCCGGTCCATCGACGACAGGTCCAGGGACACCACGCCCCGGTGCCGGTCGGTACGGCACTCGACCCCGCCGACGACCGAGCTGCCCGCGCCGTACGGCACGACGGCCACGTCGGCGGCGGACGCCCAGTCGAGGACGTCCCTGACGTCCTGCTCGGACCGGGGGCGGGCCACCTGGTCCGGAGCCGCCGACAGATCCCCGGAGAGGGCCCGGACCACATCGCGGTACGCCTTGCCGTACGTGTGCGACGCCCGGTCCCGGGGCGCCGCCGACATCAGCGCGGCCAGCGCGGCCGGCGGCTCGACCCGGACCTTCGGCAGGGCGAGCGCGGAGACGTCGGGCACGGGCAGCGGGGTGTCCGCGGCCCCGGGCAGCAGCTCCCCGAGCGCGCCGCACTCGGCGTCGGACAGGGCCTTGTCCACGGTGCCCCAGCCCCACCAGGAGCGGAGCGGGGAGGTGCCTGCCTGTGCTGCCTTCGCCGTGCTGGTGTCGGCCATGGGGATTGACCTTTCGGTAATTTACCTCTGGGTAAGTTACCGTAACGTATAGTTCCGCCATGACGACCGCAAGAGCCTCGACCCCGTCGGACCCGCCGAACCCGCCGGACTCGCCGGGGCACGACCGGGACGGGGATCAGCCCGGCGACCGTCCGCACGCCCGCGCCGGGACCAAGGGCGTACCGCGGGCCCACCGGGAACAGCAGATCCTCGACGCGGCCCTGGAGGAGTTCGGCAGGCGCGGTCACGCCGCGGCGTCCATGGCCGAGATCGCCACCCGCGTCGGCGTGACGAAACCGCTGCTGTACACGTACTTCGGCTCCAAGGACGGCCTCTACGCGGCCTGCGTGGACGACGTCGGCCCGCGCCTGCTCACGGCGATCGAAGAGTCCATGACGGCGCGGGGCGCGACGTCGGGATCGGGAGAAGCGGCATCGGGATCCGGGGAAGAGGGCTTGCCGTACGCCGTGCTCACGGCCCTCTTCCGGGCCCTGGAGGGGCGGCGGCACGCCTGGTTCGTGCTCTACGACCGGACTCTGCGGCCCGGTTCCGAGCCCTGGCGTGCGGCACGACGCCACCGCGAGGCCGTCGACGGGCTGGCGGCCACCGGCACCGCCGCGCTGCTGCGAGCCCAGGGCAACGACGACGCCCTGGACGCGGACGCGCTCAAACACCTCTGGACGGGCACGGTCGGCGCACTGATCGGGTGGTGGATCGCGCACCCCGAACTGTCGGCCGAGGACATGAGCGCTCGCTGCGCCCGGCTCCTCGCGGCCGTCCGGATCGGTGCCTGAGGAGGTCCCGCGCGCCCGCTCCCGGGGCGCCCGCCCGAACGCGCGGGTGCGCGGGCGCGCGGACGGGGGCTAGTGGGGCGGACGTGACGCGTCCGGCGTAAGGGGAGTGTGTGGGGTGCGCGGTGGGCGAGCTGCGAGTGTGCTCTGAGACCTCCATGTCGGCGACGCCACCCGCGCGTTCTCCTGGACGGACGGCTTCCGCCGACCTACGGGCCGGCCGGGCCCTGAGCCGGGCCCTGAGCCGGGCCCGACGGACCTCGGGGACGGTCAAGTGGCGCGGTCGGCCAGGGTGTTGATGTCGATGACCGCACGCTGGAGGTCGCCCTGCGGCCGCTGGCCCAAATCGTCGATCGCCACGATGTTCATGTTGCCCGCCGGTCGGGGGGCCCGCCAGTCAGTCCGCAACTCGGTGACGAGCTGGGGGTTCAGGCCGTTCGCGAGGTACATGAGGTAGTTGTCCCGGACGGCGGCGGGGAAGAACGGCGAGAGCAGCCGGATCATGAAGAGCTGGGGTATCTGCACGTCCGGCTGGACGATGCCGGCCAGCACGAAGAACCGGTCCGCGTCGGGCCCGGGGTCACGGTCGAGGGCCGCCCGGTCCAGGGAGAGCGTCTGGTCGTAGATCTGTTGCGGCGGGCTTCCATTGAAGAACGACTTGAGGATGTCCCACCAGGAAGGGTCTCCCGTCGGGTAACTGCCGCGGTCGGAGACGCTGTCCGCGTGCCAGGCCCAGGGCTGGTCGACGGCGTTCGACGCGTCGACCAGCACGACATTCTTCCCGGCCTTCACGAAGTCGCCGTAGGACGCGGTCGGGGACAACTCGGTGCGGGTGGCGACGCGGGAGCCGAACAGATCCCGCAGCCTGGTCAGCGGCTCGCCGTGGTCGGCGCCCGCCGGGGCGGCGGTGGACAGGTTGATGACCACGACCTCCGAAGGGTGTGCGTCGATCCAGCGCTGGAGCGCGGCCGCCTCGCCCGTGGCGCCGTCGAAGAACACGTCTCCCATCGGGGCGCCGTGGAAGGTCCGCCACTGACCGCCCTCCAGGCAGAGCCGGAGGTCGAGGTAGCGCGCCCCCTCGTCGAGTTGCGCGGTCAGACTGTCGTTCTGGGCCCGGGAGATGCTGGCGGCCAGTCGTCGGTCGAGCGAGGCGACCTGGTAGGACCAGCCACTGGTGCACAGGCCGGGATCGGCCGGGATGCTCCAGCTTCTCGAGTCGTGACTGCCGGGCATGGCGATCCGGTTCAGCGGCCGGTCGTCGAGGTAGCCGTGCATGTCGCCCATCCAGTGGGACAGGTCGACCGTCGCGGCCGGGGCGCGGCCGGCCGGCGCGGCGGGTGCCGCCTGCGCCGGTCCGCCGCCGATCACCAGTGTGGCGGCACTGAGGATCAGGGCGGCCAGAGCGGCCGCCGCCTGCCGTGAGCGGGTCCCGTCGGTTCCACGTCTCATCGTCGTACGCCCTCCTTGGGGGAAGAGGCCGAGGTCGGTGAGAGAGGGTAGGGGGCACCGGCGGCGATGCCCAGAGAACCTCCGCGACGGATCAGGGCGTGAAGACCTCTTCCAGACGGTCGATGGCGCCGTCGGCGCCGAGGTGGTACTTGAAGACCAGCCCGCTGTCGGGGTGCGCTTCCAGCCAGTCGAGGAACTCCTGCACCCCGATGTGCTGGTTCTCCGTGCTCTCCACTATGGGGTTGGTGGCGGTCACGTACGCGGCCTGGTCCATGGGCAGGTACGTCTCCTTGCCCACGGTGACGAAGGGCGCGCCGTCGGAATCCGCCGGTGCGCAGCCCCAGTTGCCGTACTTGACGATCAGGTTCAGCGACCCGCCCTCGGGTGTGTACCGGTAGACGGCGATCTCGTCCGGCGAGATGGGCATCTTGTGGTCGCAGCCGGCGGTTGCGGAGGCGGAGGCGGCCGGCTTGGCGGGCGCCGGGGCGGTGGCGGGGCCGGACCCGGGCGGCTTGGTGGTGCCGGCCGAGGCCTTGGGCGTCCCGGCGGGTTCGGCGCCGGCCGTGGTGGCGGCGGTTCCCGCGCCGCCGGAACCCGGCTCGGCTGTCGCGGTGTTGCCGGAGGTCGAGGAGGCCCCGGGGTCACCGTCTCCGTTGCACGCGGTGAGCGTCAGCGCCAGGACGGCGATGGCGCAGGCGTTCACCACGGTGGGACGGAAAGCGGCGGTGGGTCTGTGACGGGTGCTCTTCTTGAGGCTCGTCATGGCGGTTCCTTGTCCGTTCTGCTGGTCGCGGCCCCCTGCGGGACCGGGCCGGTGTCTGTCGCAGGAACGGATGATTTCCGGCCAGGCGCAGTTCCGCGCACCGGCCGGTCGTTGCGCACTCGTGACGGGCCGGGGCCGGGAACCGGACGCGATGCTCAGCCGAGCGGCGCCGGGGACGAGGCGCCCGCGACCAGCAGGTGGGGGCGGCCCGAGCCGTCCGCCGGCACGCTCCACAGGTCGCTGCTGCCGACCTTGCCGTCGGCGGGCAGGGCGTAGACGACGGTGCGGTTGTCGAGCCAGGTGGCCTGGTCGTCGACGCTGTGGCGTTCGGCCAGTGGCGTCTCGCGCAGGGTGCGCAGGTCGAGGACGTACTCGTGCCACAGATCGGTACGGGACAGCACCCGCTTCTTGAAGGCGACCCGGGTGCCGTCGGGGGAGAGGGACGGGCACTCCACGTTCTCGACCAGCGTGGTGACCGTGTGCCTGGAGAGTGAACCGCGCACCAGATACGTCTTGTTGGCGGTGTTGAGGGTGGCGTAGAAGGTGTCGTCGTCGGAGGCGAAGGTGACGCCCCAGAAATTGATGTCGGATGCGTGGTACGGCTTGCCGTCCTTGACGATGGAGAACGTCTCCAGGCTGGGCGTCAGCCGCATGGTGCGGGTGTCCACGACCGAGGTCCGGGTGGAGAAGAACGCGGAGGAGTAGGACTCGCCCGACACGAAGACGGTCCAGGCGGCGAAGCGCCCGCTGGGTGAGACCCGGGCCCGGCTGGGCGTGCCCGCCAGCGGGAAGGTGCGCTTGGTGCGCAGACGAGAGTCCAGGAGCAGGGCGCGATTGCTCTGCTTGAGGACGCCCGGGTTGGACTGGAGGCAGATGCCCGTGCCGGCGGCCGCGTAGAACCGGGCGCACTTCAGGCCGGAGGCGATCCGCCCGCCCTCGGGGTCGGCGGACGGGACCGAGGCCACCGCGGTGCGGTGCGGGCCGGCGGCCGCGTTGACGAAGGCCAGACGGTGCTTCTGGGCGAGTGTGAACGTGCCCGCGCTGACGGCGGGGCCGCCCGGCCGCGGCTGGTTCGCCCGGTCCGCGCGGGCGGCGGCGTGCAGGACCACGCCGGTTCCCACGCCTGCCAGTACGAGGACCGCCGCGAGGAGTACGAGCAGGCGGCGGCGGAGCGATGTCATGTGGTTCCTCGGGGCTGGAGTGGTGGTCATCGGGTCCCGCCGGCCGGTCGCAGCACCAGGGCGGCGACGGTCGCGCAGCACAGCAGGCCGATCGCCGATCCGGCCAGGGCCGGGCCGTCGCCCCACACCGTCCAGGCGGCGCCGAAGCCGAGCGAGCAGCAGAACCGGGCCAGCGCCTGACTGGTGCCGACGATGGCCAGGCCGGTGGCGCGCAACTGCTCGGGCACGAGGCCGGCCAGGGCGGCCGGGAGCACTCCGTCGGTCGCCGCGTAGAACGTGCCGTGCAGGGCGAGGACGACGGGGGTCAGGGCCGGTGTGGCCGGGGCCCACAGCAGGAGGCCGTAGGCGGTGAGCAGCCCGACGTGGCCGGCGAGGAACACGGTGCGCCGTCCGATCCGGTCGGCGAGCGCGCCGAGGGGCACGGCCAGCAGCAGGAACACGACGGCGGTGCCCAGCGGCAGCAGGGTGAACCACTGCTCGCCGACCCCCGCCCGGCGCTGGAGGAGCAGGTAGACGAACGCGTCGCTCACCGTGGTCAGGCCGAGCAGCGCGGCACAGCCGGCGAGCGCCCGCAGCCGCGGCAGCCGCAGCAGGTCCAGCGCCTCGCGCACGCGCACGGGGGGCCTGCCGTCCGGCAGTTCCGCGCCGCCCGGCCGTGCGTCCTGGGCGCCTGTGCCGTCCGGCCGCGCGTCCCGCATGCCCGCGTCGCGCGGACCGGCGCCCCGGGCGCCCGCGCTGTCGGGCTG
>NZ_JARAUO010000008.1:175534-233840 GCF_033792105.1 Streptomyces sp. WI03-4A | reverse complement strand
GCGCCAACACCGACGTCTGGGGCCCGGGCGATGTGAAGTCCTACGCCGCCTTTCAGCGAAAGCTCGGCCTCGCAGGTGACGATGCCAACGGCATCCCCGCCAAGACCAGCTGGGACAAGCTGCAGGTCCCCAACGTCTAGGGGCCGAGGCCATGGCGCCGCAGAAGCGGGGGAGAAGCGGCGACGCGAGAAGTCCTCCCCGGCCGCTCGTCGAACGTGAACCGGCGACGTGAATCCGTGGAACTGAAAGGACCGCGTCATGCCCGAGAAGAACTTCGACGAGGAGGACGTGAAGGCGGCCCTAGAGAAGACCGACACCGGCGATGGACCCGGAACCGACGACCTCGACGGCCTTCCGGAGAGCGACTTCGTCGCCTTCGCCGAGGACGACGTCGAGAACGACGCGGAGGACTCCAAGTGACCGCCACCATCGCTTACGACCGTGCCGTCTCGAACCTCATCGACGAGCTCAACGCGACGGGCCACGTCACCCACAAGTCCTACAGGAAGACGTCGGTCACGCTGCACCACAACGGCGCCCGGCTTTCGCACCAGGGTGTGCTCGACGTCTGGAAGACGCGTCCGGCTTCGGCCCACTTCGACGTGGACGCCGCCGGTGCCGTCGCTCAGTACGTCAAGGTGAACGAGTACGCCTGGGCCGTCGGCGACACGGCCGGCAACCAGAGCACCATCAGCATCGAAATGGCGAACGAAACGCTCGCGCCCGGCTGGACGATCACCGAGGCCACCTGGAAGAACGCCGCACGTCTCGCCGGCTGGCACTTCGCCAAGGTGATCGGCGAACGCCCCGGCAGGAACAACCTCTTCTACCACCACCACTGGTCCTCGACCGCCTGCGCCGGCCCGTACATGGACAAGATCTACGACAAGGTCCTCGCGGCGGCTCAGGAGGCGTACGAACACTTCAAGGATCCACACCCTGCCCCCGGGGCGCACACCGAGCCGTTCCCGGGTGTGTCGTTCTTTCAGAGCGGTCGGAAATCGCCGATCCTCGCCGCGATGCACCGTCGGCTCGTCGCCGAAGGCTGCAACCGGTACCAGTCGAGCGCCAACACCGACGTCTGGGGCCCGGGCGATGTGAAGTCCTACGCCGCCTGGCAGCGGAAGCTCGGCCTCGCAGGTGACGATGCCGACGGCATCCCCGGCAAGATCAGCTGGGACAAGCTGCAGGTCACCAACGTCTGACCGTCCTCGCTGATGGTTGCATCGAGCAGCAGTCCGGGGGGCACCGGGTCAGAGTTCATGCACGGAGAGGCGGCACCCCCGCACAGGGTGCCCCCCCTTCGCGGTGCGCCGGAGCCGCCGTCGATCGGTCTTGAGGGTCGGGGACCGACGACGGCTCCGGGGCCGGTGCGGTCAGCGGTGGCCGCTGCCCGGCCCGCCTCGAGGCGGGCGACCGGGATGCGGAACGGGGAGCAGGAGACGTAGTCCAGGCCGGCCTCGTGGAAGAAGTGGACCGACTCCGGGTCGCCGCCGTGCTCGCCGCAGACGCCTTGAGGTCGGGGCGGGTGGCGCGGCCGGCCTGGGCGGCCGCCTTCACCAGGGAGCCGACGCCGTCCTTGTCGATCGTCTCGAACGGGCTGACGCCGAAGATTCCCTTCTCCAGGTAGGCCGTGAAGAAGCTCGCCTCCACGTCGTCGCGGGAGAGCGACTGCGAGATCTGCGAGATCACCAAAGATGCCCTGACCGAGTACTTCGGCGCCCCGGCAGTGAAGTCGGTCAAACGCAAGCTCGATCCCGACCTCGCAGTTACCCAGGCCATCGAAACTGCCATACACCTGTCGACGAGCGACACCCTCGCCTTCGCGGCGGTCACCCCGCGCTTCCACGGCAATGGCTTCACCAGCCAGACCGCCATCAGGTGCTTCATCAAGCACGTCAACCGTCACCGGAGCGTCACCGGGCTTGCCGAGATCCCTCCCAGCAAGATCACCCCGCACATGTTCCGCCGGACCATGGCCGAAATCGCCGTCGGAATGCAGCTCAAGCATGCGGTCACCCGAGCGCTGGCCAACCGTTGGACCCAGGGCTACATGGATCACGACCCCTCCTGGGCCCGCCTCCTCACCACCGCCATCGCCGAACGTCGGTTCCAACGACTGAGGGACCGTTTCGACGCCGACAGCCGCGGCGAGGCAGCGCCACCCGTCCACCTTCCCCTTCGCGGTGATCGGTATCGACGCCTACGCCCAGGCCTCTCGGGCGATCGGTGAGAGCGCGGGGAAACTTCAGAGCGTGGAAGCCGCCTATCGGAGCGGCGCGGTGTCCTTCGGCCGTCCGCCTGTATCCCATGATGACGTGGAGCACGGCCTGTATCCCATGATGACGTGGAGCACGCCCGCGCAGCGCTGCAAGCGCAGTCCCGTGAACGCTCCAAGGCCACCGCGCCCCGCGCCCCGCACCGATCCCGCTGCGGAGCAGGTTCGCCAGGCCCACCACTCCTCCGCGGAAGCGCATCAGCCGGGCCTACGCCCAGCCTGACCGCCCGGAGGCGTCGAGGCCCCTCTGGTCGCCGGTCGTGGAAGATCACGCGAGTGCCTGACGGCCGTAGGTACGCCTCATGCACGTGATCGGTACGCGAAGCATGCGCTTGAGGTGCGGTGGCGCCGCTCGCCCGCCATCCAGCGGGCCGCCTCGGCATTGGGGAGGTCTGAGGTTGCGGGGCTCCACCGGCGGCGGGCCGGCACAACCCCGCTCCCGGAGCAACCCTGTTCCTCCTGGCTGCGGGGCCGCTTGCCCACGGCTCCTCGCCCCTCAGAACGCCTTCCAGCGGCCTTCGAAATCACTTCCACGGTGCCGCCGGCCACCTTGATGGCGGTCTGCTCGTCGATCGCGTAGTCCCGGGCTCGTACACGCTGCCGGTGAGCAGGTCCCGACAGATCGTTGCCGTCCAGGAGATCCCGTTGTCTGGGGCGACGACGTGCGTGAGCCGCTCCTCGGCCGGGCGATCCGGTGCGGGCTCCGGGCCCTGGAGGCGAGCGCGGCGCAGTGGGTGCGTACCGTACGGGCGGCAGGGGAGTGCGTCGCGGCACTCGGCGGGGGACCCGAGGCCGCCGCACGTCGTCGCGTGACACAACCGCGATCATGCCTCCATCAGCCGGCCTCCTGGACCGCTACCTTCAGCGGCCCGGTCATAATGTTCCCTGCGTGCCGGGCCCGGCGCTCTGTAAGTGCGCCTGACCGGCGTCGGTTCGCGGATCGCAAGCTCGGGCCGCTCGCGTACAGCGTCAACCCGGAAGGCCCGAGCCATGAATGTGGCAGCCAGCACCACCACCGTCAGGACGAAGACGGGCGGGACCGCCACCCTGACACGCGCCGCCGTCATGGAGGCATCCCGCACGGAACCCGACTACACCGCCTACGCCCCCAATGACGTCTGGGTCGTCGCCGACATCGGTGGCCGTCTCATCCCGGTGATCTCGTTGGTGCGCGCCGCCCTTGGCGCCGAACCGCACAACACCAATGAGGCTGAAGTCAGGATCAGGGAACTCGGGTTCCAGATCTTCATCAAGCGCTTGTACACACCGGGCGGGCAACCGGTCCGGCTCACGCAGACGCAGCTCAAGGACGCGCGCCCGTAGCCAATCGAAGGCCACCCTGCGGGACCTCGATGCGGTGGTGAAGCCCGCTATGGGACAGAGCGCGCTCACCCTGGGCGTGGCGCTGGCCGACGCTCGTGCGCTCGCTGGAGATGGGCAAGGCCGAGGTCAACAACCGCATCATTGCGGCCCGCTCACGGCGGCCCGGCCATCGTGGACGGCGACTGGCCGCACGGTCCCGCAGCTACAGGCTGACCGTGTCGAGCAGGTGGGGGTCCGTTGTTGACGGCCGTGGAGACGGGGCGCGCGTCGAGGTGGCCGTCGGCGGGCTGGCTGAGGAGGGCGCGTAGGTGGTCGGGGTCCTGGTGGGTGGGGTCGAGCCAGTCCTCGTAGTGGTCCTCGGTGAGCGCCAGCGGCATGCGCGGGTGGACGTGGCCGGCTGCGTCGGTGGCTTCGGTGGTGATGATGGTGCAGGTCATCAGCCAGGCGGCCGGGTCGTCGTCCTGGGTGACGGCCGGGTCGCGCCAGTACTCGTACAGGCCGGCGAGCGCCATCACCTGGTCGTCCTCGGGGTACGGCTGCTTGCGCGCCTTGCCGGTGGTCGGGTCCGTGCCGGGCTGCCACTCGTAGAAGCCGTCCGCGGGAAGCAGGCAGCGGCGTTTGACGAACGCGCGGCGGAAGGCCGGTTTCTCGTGCACTCTCTCGACCCGGGGCGTTGATCATCCGGGCGCCGATTTTCGCCTCCTTCGCCCAGGACGGCACCAGACCCCAGCGCAACGGACGCAACTCCCGCGCGGGCGCTGCCCCGTCGTCGTCGCGCGGGGCGCGCTCCAGGACCGCCCAGACGTCGTCGGTCGGGGCGACGTTCCAGTTCGGTGCGAGCGCATCGGTGGCCGGCCACTCTTCGGCGTGGAACAACTGCGCCAGGTCATGCGGGCGCCGGGTGGGAGACGTATCGGCCGCACATGCGACCACTGTCTCACCGCCCCATCGCTCGACGAGGTACCGGGCTGTGAGGCAGTCCACGTCGTCTTCGCCCACTGGCAGATCGAGAGAGCTCTGAGGTCTCACGAGTTCGTGGGTACCCACTGACGCACACCGTGGTCGTTCGTGCCGTACCAGTAGTGGGGCAGTCCCTTGATGCCGCTGGTGCGGAACGGGCGGCCGTGGTCGTCGATGCGGACTGTGCCGGTGCGGCCTTGGGAGGACCAGTCGAGTTCCAGGTACCAGTCGCAGTCGTACGCGTCGGTCGTCGCGGTGAGCTGCAGCACCTCTGGGTTCTCGGCGGAGACGCGGTAGGGGAACTGCACTGCGGGCACGAGCTTTCCGCTGTCGTTGCCGGGGCGCGCGTGGGCGATCGGGCGGTCGACGTCCAGGTTCACGGAGAAGTTGCGGGGCGGCAGATCACTGCCGCAGCCCTGGCCCATGGCGTACGCGGTGCCGGTGACCGGGGTGCCGCGGCTGACGACGCGGACCCGCAGCGCCGTGAGGACCACGGCCGTGGACGACTTCCCCTGCACCGAGATCTGCACCATCGTCTGCTGCCCGGGTACCGCCTGCTGCGTCGCTGCCCACACTCCGGCGTCCTGTTGTACTGGAGGCGGGGGCACCTGGGCCGGGTCCTTCCGGATGACGTAGTCGTGCCCGCAACCGCCGTCCCAGATCTGCGAGTCGGCGGTCCAGGCGAGCGGAATGGGGGCATCGTTCTTCGTCTCCGCCGACGGTCCGCCCTTCGACGCGGGGCTCCCTGAAGCCCGTACTCCTGTGGAGGGCAAGGCCGAGGCCGCGGAACGGCTGCGGGAGGGGCTGGCCGCAGAGGCCGAGGGGTGGCGTGACGTACCGGCTCCTGCCGTACGGAACTGACCGGGGGCCTTGGCGGAGGTGTCGTGAGACCGGTCGGCCGACAGCGCCGACATACTGCCCAGCGTCGCCAGCAGTACGGTCGCCGTGGCCGTGCCGACGACAGTGAGGCGACGGCGGTACCAGGACCGTCCAGTTGAACGGACCGGATCCCACTTGGCCGTCGACTCGAGACTGCCCGGTCCGGGAGCGCCGGGAGGCAGCGCAGCGTCGGCCGCTCCCGCATCGAGTCGCGGTGGCGAACCGCTCGTGCAGCCCCCGTTACCACCGATGCCGTCGGCGCCGCCCCCCACATCGCGCGCGCCGCCACCCGCACGCCCCGCCGTCCCGCCGGCCGGACCCGAAGCCCGCTCGTCCCCTGTCGGCTTCAGTGCCCCTTCGGCCGCTGTCGGCTCCGCCGCCTCCTCACCCGCCCTCGGCCGCTGTCGTGCCGTCAGGGCGAGCAGCCACAGGCGGTGCAGGTCGAGGCGTTCCTCCGGGCTTGCCCCGCAGAAGGCGGCCATGCGCTCCACTGGGGTGTAGTCCTGGGGGACCGCGTCGCCCGCGCAGTAGCGGTGCAGCGTGGAGGTGTTCATGTTGAGGCGCCGGGCCAGCGAGCCGTAGCTCCGGTCCGTGCGGTCCTTCAGCCGGCGCAGTAGCGCCGCGAACTGCTCGACGTCGTCCCCGGTCGACACCGTTTCCCCCGTCCTGCCGTGTGTCCCCGTATCCCAGGCGGTCCATGCGATCCATACACCTGCACGTCGGACGGGCTGGGATGGTTCCACCGTGGCTGGAGGGGCGTTTGGCGTTGCGCCGCGCTGCCGTGACGGCTGATGCGCACGGCCCCGCACTCCCGTACTCCCGGGGTGCGGGCCCGCGGCGTAGGCGTGGGGCGTGGCGGGCTCGGGCTGCCAGGCGGCGGGCTGCTGGGGTGCGGGGCACGAGGGTGTCCCGCCCGGGCGGCGGGCCTACAGCAACGCCTGCAGCGCCCTGTGGACCTTATGGGCCGCGCGTCAGCAGGAGTTCACCGCGTTGTGCCGCTCCTGGCGTGAGCAGCACCCCTTCTGCCCTCTGCCCGGTGCGGCCGTCCAGGCCATGTGTATCGGCCCGCTGTGGTCGCCGGCGCCCCGGTGCTGTCCACAGGCGTGGCGGGACAGGCCCCCGCAGGAGAGAGCTCCGCCGCCCTACAACCAATCGTCCGCCTGGCATGTCTTTGAGCACACCCGGACGAAGATCCGGCTGATCGCGCGGGAGACACATGCACATCCCTACGACCGCGGCCGCCAGCGCGGGCACCTTGACGGCGCTCACCCTCTCCGGGGCCGCCGCCCGGGCCCACAGCCTTGCAGGGGCGGGGAGATGAAGTCCCGCTTGTGGTCGTCCGTGTTCGCGGCCGGTGCTGCCTGTGTCGTGCTCGCCTCCTTCACCCTTCTTGGACACGGCGACTCACCCGCCGGTCGCTCGTCCTTGGGTGCACCTCAGGCGACAACCGCCCTGGAGCCCCCGGCCACACCACCCGCACGTCGGGCCCCGCGACCCGGCGAGGGCTCGAAGGACCCGGACGACATCAACGGCGACGGATACCGTGACCTGATGGTCCCGGTCACCGTCGGCGGATTCGACCGGAAGGCGAACCCCGCAGGCGAGGAACGTGTCGGCGTCGTTTTCGGCTCCGCCCACGGCCTCGACCCCGCCGTGCGCAGCGTCTGGTCGCGCGCCGACCTGGGCCTGCCCGAGCCCGACGCGGCGCACCGCGGCAAGGATGCCCTCGCCGCCGCAGCGGTGATCACCGCCGACCTCGACGGGGACAATTTCCCGGACTTCCTCACCGTCCGCAACGGGCCCGTCGTCAAGACCAAGGGCTTCCCCGCGGCGCGGGCCATCACGTATGTCTCCTGGGGCAGCCCCACCGGGCCGACGCCAGGTGCCGAAGCGACCGTGCTGCGGATGCCGAAGGGGGTGGCGCGCATGGGGGTCTCGCAGTGGGCTCGCGGCGACTTCGACGGCGACGGGCACCACGACCTCGTCGGCCCCGCAGCGGACAAGTCGTGCTTGATGGTGCTCTACGGCCCGTTCGACCGTTCCGGTACCCCGGCCCGGACCGACAGCCGCCTGCCCTGGCTGAGCGGCACCCTCTTCCCGGACGCGATCGATCCGTCCGGGAAGCCGCGCGCCACCTCCCTGCTGGTCCACGACACCAACGACGGCGAACAGTCCGGCAACACACTCCTCGTCGCCCATCACGGCACCGGGCTCGCCTCCCCGGGCACCGCGCTGCGCCAGGGCAACGCCCATGTCTTCGGTGACTTCGACGGCGACGGCGCGCGTGACATCGCCGTGGGGGACGATCACAGCCGTAACGACGAGGACGGACCCGGCGCAGAACCGGCGGACGTCGAAGGCTCTTTGACGGTCTACCCCGGCTCCGGCACGCCTCCCGTCGTCCGCCGGCTCCCGAACACCCCCAAGGGCCTGGACACCGGCTACAGCCCCGGCGGATTCACCGCCGCCGACCCCGACGGCGACGGCCGCGACGCCATCCTGGTCGCCACCTACCAGGGCGCCACCCTCATCGAAGGCGACCGTCGAACGAACGTGCTGCGCCAGGGCCCCGCGACCGTCGGCAGCCGGCACACACCCGCCAAGTGGCTGCACGCCCGCCCCGTCGGCGCAGGAGACTTCAACGGCGACGGCCACGACGAACTCGTCCTGGCCTGGGCACCGGGCCTGCTGTTCGGCTTGTACGGGGAACACCCCGACCACTGGTGGATCACCGACGGCACCCGCCGCCGAGACCAGACCTCCTTCACCACAGACCACTTCGCCCTCCGGTGAGACAGTGCGGCGGGCGGGCCGCCGCCCTCGCAGCCAGTGCGCTTCTCACCGCGGCGGACTTGGCGCCTCACGCCGGCCGGAACAGACCCGGGGCCGTTGGCGCGGGGACGCCGCTTTCAACAGAGGCCGGTCCGCGCGCGCAGGATGGCTCAAAGCCGCTGGGTACGGCGGGTTCGGGGTGGGGTGATCCTGCAGCCAGGAAGATCGCTCACAGCTCACGGGGGAGTTGTCCATGAAGACCTTGATCGCCTTAGCCGTTGCCGTCCGCGACACGATCACGGGGCGCCGGTCGCTGACCAGACGCGTCGACCCCGCTGCTCGCGGGCGCGGGCATGACCGGGACGCGAGCCTTCCTGGCCACTACGTACCGAGCGCCAAGTTCCCCTCGCACAACGGCTGGTGACCGCCGGAGGGCGCCGCGTCCAGGCGCGGGGCCCCCGGCTCACTGCCGACCGCGGCAGGCCACCCCGGTCACCCGCTGCGCCGCCTCCTCGACGCGGTCGTTGCGCCCTCTGGGGGCTGACCGCGTCGAGGAGGGGGAGCGTGAGGTTGCGGGGCTCTACCGGCGGCGGGCCGGCACAACCCCGCCCCCGCATCAGGTCAGCCCCCAACCCGGAAGCTCGTGAACTCGCCCCGAACGCCGCGACGTACCCGTTGGTGTTGTTGCGCAGGTTGGAGGAGTGCAGCTCGACCGGCGTGCAGAGGCCGTCGGGGGCGTCGGGCATCCCGGCCGACTGATTGGACGGGGTCAGCCAGGTGATGGTGCCGGTCGCAGCCTGGGCCGGGGCGGCGGTGGCACCGACGGACAGGAAGGCGGCAGCAGCGGCAGCAGCCAGGGCGTTCCTGCTCCTCGAAACACGGCTCACGGGTAGGGCTCCGTTCGTTGGCCGTACGAGGAGGCCTATACGGTCATGAGACGGCCCGCCAGGCGGCGGGCCGGTGAGCATCAGAGCAGCCCGCAGCAGCCCGACCTGGGCCAACACCGGATACGTCACTCATACGAGTCCCGCGCTCGTGACAACGAAGGGCCAAGGCCAGCCCAAATTGCGCGCTCCGGAGGCATCTGCCGCTGCCCACCCGGTGCTCCAGCCCGCCAGCCGGTCCGCCCGCACCAGGGGTCGCGCCGCTGGGCTGGACCACGACGACAGGCCCTACCGCCAGGCTCACACGGCGTCCGCCGCGCCGAGCGGGGAGCAGCCACACTCGACCGGAAGACGACCATGGACAACCCGCCCGACCCCGCGCTCTGGATGACCCAGCCCACTCCCGGTGAGCGCCGTCGCGGCCGAGCATGACGACGGCGACGGCGGTGTCGTCCGTGCCGCCTTCGGCGAGCCTGTCGCGGTCTGCGCCGTCAAGGCCGGCCGAGGAAGTGCTCGCAGTCCGGGCAGCGTCTCCTGGCGGCCAGGGCGGTGTTGCCTGCCGTGGCCTGCATCGGCTGACGTTCGCTGATCGCTGCCCACTGTCCCGAGGCCGGACTGGGCAGCCATCCCCATCCCGAGTCTCCGGGCGACTCCACGTAGTGGACGCACGCACCCGGGATATGGGCATAACCCCGGGGCGAGACCAGGATCTTTTCAAGGACGGGATTCCGAGGAGCGCGCGGGGCGGCAGTCGCCCCGTCTGCCTCTTGAGGACTGCTTCTGTCCGCGGGACAGTCGCACCCCTGCCCAATGATCAGTTCGCACCTGACGCATCGTCGTAACTCCATGACTCCGATGATCGCGCAGGCCCGGGTGGGACACACGCTGGTAAGGCCCTGACCGGCTACAGATCGAAGTCGAGGTCGATCAGGTCGGTGAGTTCGACTTCGAGGCCGTGGGCGCGGCGACCCTTGTCGCGGAAGTGCACCTCACCCAGCGCCTCCGCCGCGATCTGCCGGAGCTGGTCCTCGGTGAGGCCGGCTTCCCGGGCGTGGAAGAGGCGTGCGGCGAGATCGGGGGGCAGGGCCAGGGTGAGGTGGCGTGTGCGGGCGTCGTCGGTGCTGCCGGGGGCGGCGGTGTAGCCGAACCGGGCCTGGGCGTCGATCACGATGCCGCCGGTGGTGGCCGCGGCCTGCTTCGCCTTGGCCCTGATCTGCGGCTGCCAGCGTGTGCTGACCTCATGCTCCAGGCGGTCGGCGAGTTCCGGGCGGGGCTTTAACGGTGGTCAACTCACCCGCTCGGTGTGTTCTTCCGGGGGCCGCAGGACTTCGGCTGGACCCGGCGGCCGGCTGGGTAGGCTTGCGCCCATGACCAGGGCAAAGGGGCGGTGGCCGACCGGCGATGCCGCATACGGCGGTGTGGAGGACGCGGCGCTGCTCATCCTGGAGTGGCTCGGAGAGCAGGGTGTGGACGCCATGATCCGGGTCGATGCTGAACGCCTTCGACAAGGCCGGCCGGCGTGGACCTTCGCCGCCAGCGGCGGCCCGTTGGCCACGGGTTTGCGAGCGGACGGGGCCTCGGCTGGCGAGTGCATGGGCACGGCCCTGCTGCGGCTGCGCGAGGCTGGACTGCCCGTCCCCTTCTGAGTACATGCTCGGACGGAGATGAGCACCAGGGTCCGTGCGACGAGCCCCGTCGAGGTCGACTCACGCCCATCCTCTGCGCGGGCGCGTCCTGCGTTCAGGCCGCGGCACGGAAGACGTACGCCGTCATCGGGGCGGTGGCCGGCCCCGGGCCCAGACGGGCCGTCATCTCTTCGATGATGGTGGCCCGGACGTCCGGTCCGTCGCCGCGCTCTTCGACGGCCGCGCGCAACGGTGTCCCGGTGAGGTACCCGGTGGCAAGGTCGGCGGTCGACGCGGCCCGGCCCTGAAGCGTCAGCTCCTGCTCGTCCTCGACAGCGAACCCGGCGGCCGCCAGATCAGCGGCCACGACAGCGGGGTCGGCATAGCCGTGCGGAACCGTCTGGAAGAACCGTGGTGGGTCGACCGGAAAGGCCCGCTCCAGCCCGGCCTGCAGCGCGACTTCGAAGGCGTGCGTCCCGAGCGGGCCCCAGGTGTTGAACAGGAACCGGCCGCCCGGGGCCAGCACCCGGCGGACCTCGCTAAAGGCTCCGATGCGGTCGGGAAAGAACATCACGCCGAACTGGCAGACCACTAGGTCGAAGCCTCCGTCCAGGAACGGCAGCCGCTGCGCGTCGGCCTGCCGCCACACCGCGCCAGGGGCCCGGGTCGACCCGAATGCGACCATGGCCTCGTTCAGGTCGGTGGCCGTCACCTCGGCCGAGGGTGCCACTGCGAGCAGGTCCGCTGTCAACACGCCAGTTCCCGCAGCGAGTTCGAGGATTCGCCGAGGGTGGAGTGCCGCCGCCCGGGCAGTCAGGTCCTCGGCGAAGGGCCGGAAGACCACCGGCACGAGGTACTGCTCATAGGCCACCGGCATGGATTCGGACCATCGCCGGTCAGCATTGATTCCTGTCACCCTCATGACGGTAGCGCCGCGTCAGGAAACCTCTTCCCTGCCCCGCCGCCATGCACCCTGGAGCTAGACCCACCTGACAGAGTGGCAGGGCAAACGCTCTCTGACACGGCACTAGGCCGTGTATCGAAAGTGGATCTTGAACGGTTAATGATCACGGTTCATGGCACTAGGAGATCTCACGGACGAACAGTGGGCGGTGCTGGAGCCTTTGTTACCGAAGGGGAGGAAGGCAGGACGGCCGCCCATCTGGTCCCGGCGGCAGCTCATCGACGGCATACGGTTCCGGGTCCGTACCGGTGCCCCATGGCGGGACGTCCCCGTTGAGTACACCCGGCGGCCTATTCACCGAGCCCTCTGATCACGGGCTGGGACGTTCGCGCGGCGGGTTCACCACCAAGCTGCACCTGGCCGTTGAGCAGGGGCAAAAGCCCATGTCCGTTGTGATCACCGCTGGACAGCACGGGGACTCGCCGCAGTTCGAACCAGCGCTGGAGAAGGTCCGCGTGCCCCGCATCGGGCCGGGCCGGCCTCGTGTCCGTCCCGATCGCGGGAGGGCTGACAAGGCGTACGCCTCCCGCAGGAACCGCGCCTACCTACGCCGACGCGGTATCCGTTGCACCATCCCGGACAAAGCCGACCAGGCACGCAACCGCAAGAAACTGGGCGCTCTCGGTGGCCGGCCGCCCAGATTCGACGCCGAAAACTACAAGGCTCGGCATGCGGTCGAGTGTGGAATCAACCGACTCAAAAGGCACCGAGCAGTGGCCACCCGCTTCGACAAACTCGCGGTCCGCTACGAGGCGACCGTCCTCATAGCGGCCATCAACGAGTGGGTGTGAAGTACTGGTCCGACGACAACTCGAACACCCGCACTCGCCGACCGCCGATGGGATTGACGGTCTCACGGACGGGATGCATCCCCAGTTTGGTCATGATCCGTTCGGACGCGTCGTTGCCCACTTGAGTGATGCTGACGATCCGCTCCAGCCCTCGCTCTTCGAACCCGAACCGTACAGCGGCCGCAGCGGCCTCGGTGGCCAAGCCATGCCCCCAGTGGGAGCGTCCCAGCCGCCAGCCGACCTCAACCGCCGGCAGTACCTCTGGCAAGTAGTTGGGCACCGAAAGGCCGGTGAATCCGGCCAGCTCGCCAGTGGACCGGATCTCCACGGCGAACAGACCGAAGCCCTGTGACTCCCACTCGCTCTCCCATGCCTGGACCCGGCCGCGAGTCTGCTGTTCGTCAAGGACGCCGCCGTCACGGATCCACCGCATGACCTCGGGGTCGGCATTGACGCCAGCCATGGGCGCAACGTCTTCCTCGCGCCAGCGACGCAGGATCAAACGGGGAGTCTTAAGCATGAGCATCCAATAATTCTTGATCACAAATAGGCTCTCCGTCGTCCTCGCCAGGCACTTTCGGTACACGCCCTAGTAGTCGAGGTTGATGCGGAGCCGTAGAAGCCTGCCGAGCGCGCGCCGCGTCGCCCTCACTGACGAGGATGTGGGCCCGTTCTGATGACCTGTCCGAGGCGTCGTAGCTCAGTGACGGGCACGAGAGGCAGGTCCTACCCCGGTCCAGGCCCTGCCGCCGACCTGCGCGCTGGTCGAACTCAAAGGAGCTCTGCGCTACCACGGTACCGACCCGGCCTGCCTGGAAAAGGTGCTCAGGGCAGGTCTCCCGTCTCGGCGTCGACGTCCGCGTCGGCATTGGCCCCTACCAGGTCGCCGACTGGCTCCGTCCACTCCCCGTGGAAGCGCTGCACGGCATCGGCCGGCGTCACGCTTCCGCCCTTCGGGATTACGACATCCACCACGTCGGGCTGATCGCTGGCGTCTCATGCGCCACCGTGCAGCGCCTGCTCGGCAAGAAGGCCATTGATCGTGTCAGCGAACCGGATTATCTCCTGCGGGACGGATCTCCGCCAGCACCGGCAGAGGCGTCAGCCATGTACAGGGCCTCCTCAACCGCCACCGGCTGCGACGTTCCTGCGCCGCAGCCAGTGCCACCACCGGCTCTGGGGCCGTTGGGTGGACATGGCCAGCGCTGTCTCCAGCGCGTTGCGGGTGCTCAAGGTATGCGTGTGCTCGTCGCCCAGGATGCGGACGCGGTCATCGAGTGTTCGGCGCAGTAGGTCTACCGCCTCGGCCTGCTCACCTGCACTGGTTAAAGCGAGAGCAAGGTTGTGGCGACTGGCAAGGGTATCCGGGTGCTCGGCGCTCAGGATGCGGGTGCGGTCCTCCAGGGTCTGGCGGAGCAGGCGCACTGCTTGTGCGTGCTCGCCCATCCCGTGCAGCGCGAGACCGAGGCTGTCACGGCTGGCCAGCGTGTGCGGATGCTCGTCGCCCAGAATGCGGGTGTGGTCGTTGAGCGCCTGCCGCAGCAGCTGTATCGCTTCCGTCTGCTCACCCGCCCTGGTCAGGGCGCTGGCGAGGTTGTGGCGGCTGAGCAGGGTGAGGTGGTGCTCCGGGCCCAGGACACGGATGCGGTCGTCAAGGGTGCTCCGGTGCATGCGCACTGCTTGTGCGTGCTCGCCCATCCCGTCCAGCGCGAGACCGAGGCTGTCCCGGCTGGCCAGGGTATGCGGATGCTCGGGGCCCAGGACACGGGTACGGTCGTTGAGGGTCTGCCGCAGCAGACCTACCGCCTCGGCATGCTCACCCGTCCCGTCCAAAGCGCATGCGAGGTCATTGCGGCTGGTCAAGGTATCGGGGTGCACGGGGCCCAGGATTCGGGTGCGGTCCTCCAGGGTCTGCCTGAGCAGGCGTATTGCCTCGGCCGGCTCTCCCATTCCGAACAAGGCATTGCCCAGGTTGTTGCGGCTGGTCAAGGTATCGGGGTGCTCGGGGCCCAGCATGCGGGTCTCGACGTCGAGGACCCGTTCATGCAGCAGGCGCGCCGCACCGAAAGCGCCAGCCTTCTGCAGCACCTGCGCCAGGTCGTTGAGAGTGGTGCGGTGGTGTGTGGCAGTGCGCGGGTCCGCATAGTCGAGCAGCAGCGGCAGGTGGGGGGCGAGGAGCACGGCTGCAGGCCAACCAGCGCGCCCGCGCTGGTTGGCCTCGTGCACGGCCGTGGTCAGCCGCTCGGCAAGGGCCTGGTGCCACACGGCGAGATCGGAGGTCTCGGCCGTGAGGGCGACAGCGTTGATCTCTCGGATCAGGGGATGCAGCACCGTCTGCGCCCCCTCGCTGCTGCCCGACGCCGGGCCGGTGCTGCCGGGAGAGTGGGGCAGGCCGAGGAGACCGTAGCGGTGCAGGCCGGCGAACGCGGCCTCCAGGGCCACCGCGGTGACGTCGTGTCCGGTGACGACGGATAGCAGGTCCGGGGTGATCAGGGACAGGGGGACGGGGGCCTGAGCCAGCAGGGCCAGCAGTCGCAACACAGGGCGGGCCAAAGCGTTGCCCTCCCCGGCGAGCTGATCCAAGGAAATTTCCCAGGTGTGCCGCACCACGGCGCGGGCGACCTGCGGATGGGAGGCATTCGGGTGCGCCGCTCCCAACAAGAACCGCAGTTCCTGTTCCAGGGCCTGGCGGTAGGCGGCAAAGGTGCGGTAGCGGCTGGTGGGTCCGGCCAAATAGGTGCCGGCCGCGTGCAACGCCAGTGGCAGCCCGCCCAGTCGCGCCGCCAGCTCCCGGGCCTGCTCGGCGGTGCCGGCTGCGGGAGCAGCGTCCAGCAGGACCTGCCCCGCAGGCCGCACCGGCAGCGGCTCCAGTGGCAGCAGCTGTGCGCACGGACCCCAGGTCTGCTCGCTGCCATCCCGGCTGGTCACCACCAGCAGGCCCCGGCCGTAAGGACGGATCCAGCCGCGATAGTCGGCCACCGGCTCCCCTGCCGGGCCGATCTCGTGCGGCTCGTCGGCGTTGTCCACCACCAGCAGCCACTGCCGCACCCGGCCCAATTGTCGCCAGACGACATCCGGCAGGCTCGCCTGCCCCGCTCGCGCGGCCTCCAGCTCTGCCTCTGGAAGGCCGCAGGCCAGCGCCGCCTGCACCATCTGCTGCGCCAGCTCGGCACCGTCGCGCCAGCGCACCCAAAACACTCGCCAGCCCGCCGCCTCGGCCTGGGTGGCCAGTTGCGCGGCCACCGTTGTCTTGCCCATCCCGCCGACCGCGCACAGCACCGCGAACCGGCCTTGTGGCCGCCGAAGCATGCCTGCCAGCACGGCGAGTTCGCCCTCACGCCCCCGCACGCGCTGAACATACGGGGGGCGTAGCGAAGCCTGCTGGCCCCGGGCCAGTCGGCTCACCGGTGCCAGCCGCGCCGGGGGCCTTGCTGCGGCATCCAGATGTCGGCCCCACAGCAACAGCCCGATGCTGACCGCCACCAGCACGGCGAACACCGGCCAGATCACCCACGCCTGCGCCGCCCAGCCAGGCACCGCCGCACTGGCGTAGTTGGTCACCGGCCCCAGCACAGCCGCCACCACTGCGGCTGCTCCCGCTACCGCCGACCCGGCCCACGCACCTCGTCTACGCCCCATGGCCTGCCACCCCCGTCCACCGATACCAGGATGCTCCCGCCTGGATCACGTCCATGGAAGGTTGCGGGTGGTCACGACGCGGGCGGCGGTGTTGCTCTGGTTCAGCGGCCAGATGCCGAGCCTGCTGCTTGAACGCCATCATCCGCCGCCCGGCGCGGCCCGGGCACCAGGGCAGGCAGCAGGTCGAGCCGCTTGTCCATGTCGAGGCGGAAGGTGCCGTACGGGTTGACGTTCGACCAGAACAGCGAAGTCAGTCCTCGCCGGTCCTCGTCGGACAGCTTCTTCGCCCAGGCCGGTTCGGCGAGGACCTGCTGCAACAGCAGGGTGTTGACGTGCACCAGGGCGGACTGGAGTAGGCGCAGCGCGAGCATCGAGGTCCCGGCGTGTTCCTTGTCCGGGCCGGTCAGGGCGCCGTCCTTGCCGTAGTGCAGGACGGTGTTCGCGCTGTTCCAGTTCTCCACGACCTGGAGCCCGCTGTGGATCTCGCGGCGCTGGCCGGGGCTGGCGAGGTAGTCGCACGCGAAGGTCGTGCGTACGGCGCGGCCGAGTTCTTCGAGCGCGGAGTGGGTGGGGTGCTTGGGGCCGCCCGAGTGAAGCGCCGCAGCACCTGCTCGGCCTCAGCGGTGCCCAGGCGCAGGGCGGTGGCGTACTTGACCGTCTGGTGGTGCTGCTGCTCGGTGGCCTTGGCATCCTCTTCGTCGGCGCACCGCCCCGCGCCCTGTCCACCGGCGCACGACGCACCAGCGTGCTCGCCGACTTCGAGGACGGCATCTCCGAAGCACTCACCGACCGCCTCGCACGCCGGTCACCGGACGAATCGGCCAATACCCGCGCCCTGTACGCCTCCGTCCTGGCCCGCGCCTCGGTCGCCGGCGTACGCAGCGCCCTGATCGCCTTCACCACCCGCGACGACGCACCGACCGGGCCACCGCCCTCAGTCGAGGACTTCGCCCACCTCCTGCACGAAGCCTTCGCCGTCCTGCGCAACGGCGGCGTGTGAGGCACGCCAATAGTGCTCGCCGCAGGAACAGCCCGCCGGCCAGCGTTGTGAGGCAGGCGTACGCATTGCCGGTGGTTTGTGTCGCAGCGTCCAACTGGGCCAGAGTCACTCGCCGTTGAATGGCCTTGAGAGCGACCAACACACACAGCACCAGCCACGCGGCCGGGTTAGCTACGACACGCTCCGGCAAGCTGGTGACGAGCGGTTGAAGCGCTTTCACGTACCAGAATCGACTGAGAGCCTCATCCTGCTGCTTCCCGCTGCAAGATTTTTTGGTCGGCGAAGATCGTGTCCTGCCCCACTTTCGGCGGTCAGGCGACACTGAAGCTGCTCGCTGGCCTGTCGCAGCGAAGGTTGAGCCCTCTCACCGAAGTCTGAGCGCTGAGGGCGTGTCTGTGCCCTCTGTCCTTACGCTCAGTTAACCGTCCGCTGCAGCGGTGAGCTCAGCCAAGTGAGCCTGCCGGCTGCGCACCGCGCGCTCCAACTGTTCAACGTCCAAACCGGCACGTCGGTGGGCCGGGGTCCCTGGCCTGCTGTGTGCCAGCCGCTCTCGGGCTTTGGCCAGCGACGCTTCCCGAGCCGCAAGCCGACGCTGAACCGTCTCGATGCTTTGCATAGCACTCAGGATGGCGTACTGCCCCACTCGCGATGCGTTCTTCGTCCGATCTGGGAGTTCGAGGTCTGGACGGCACGGTGCGCATGCTTCTACGCCAGCGGTCAGGGCCTCTATGGCGTCGCGCCGCGTGCTGGGCTACTCGCGGGGGTGTCCGACTGCACACTTTCCGTGACGCTACTGAACTTGATTGGGTGATGTCGGGTTCGGTTGACATGCGACCTCCTCCCTGTCCTGCTCTTTCAGCGGGGGGTCGGTTGCAGGCGTTCGATGCGGTCGAGGTCGCCGCTGAGCAGGTCGCGGTGGCTGATGGTGAAGTCTCCGTTGGGCAAGGTCTGCCCGCGTCCGAAGTGCCGGCCCACGACGGTGGTGGGGAGGAAAGCGCGCAGGCGGTGGCGCATGTCCCCGGGGTACACGACGGGTGCACCCCAGTCGGAGGGGGCCTGGTCGGTGGAGAGCAGGACCCAGTGGTCGACGGGCGCGGCGGCGTCGAGGTCCGGCGGCGCTCCGGTGTGGCTGTCCAGGGCCGGCACGGTCAGTCGGTCAGGGTCGAGGGGCGAGTACCACAGCAGCAAGGGCTTGGCACGTTGCGCGTCGGCGTTGTCGAAGCAGCACACGGCGATGGTGTGGTCGGGGAAGTGGTCGGCGTAGAAGCGCAGGAGGTCCGGGTCGAGGTCGGGGCGCCGGTGCGGCGACACCTGCCGCAGCGCGCCGGTGACCGCGGTGGGGTCGGCGGCGAGGAGCACCGTGTAGACGTCATGGTCGAAGACCTGGACGGGCTGGGGTTCCGCGCCCATCCACGCGATACCGTCAGTTGCTGCGGCGGCGGATTCGACGGCGGTGACCATGCGGTGCAGGACGTCTCCGGTGCGTCCGGCGGAGAGGAAGTGCCGGGGGCTGAGCTGCCTGGTGGGCAGGTGCAGCAGCATGGCGTTCGGGCCGTTCGCCAAGTTGGCGACGGTGTTCTGGTAGCCCAGGACGTGGATGAGGCCGTGCTCGGGGTGGTGCTGCCGCCCGCAGTACACGATCGTGCCGGAGAACGCGGCCTCGGCTGTTGAGATGCACACGGCGGCACGGTATCGCCTCTGTCCGGCACGCGCCGAGGGGATTTGGCCTTTTGAGGACCGCTACTGAACTTGATTGGGTGATGTCGGGTCGTTCGGCTGAGCGTTGAGCCCTCTGCGCTAAATGCCTGTCCTCTCCGCCATACCCCCTCCGGGGCCGTGCGGGCTGCCACGGCGGTACACCGGTCTCGAGTCGGCACTGCAACCGCGCGAGGCGCTTCTCGCGGCGGTCCAGCTCAGCGTGGGCCCCGAAGGGCCCGACCGAGAGGCGAGCTCGCTGGCCCCGATCAACCACTCCGGGCTCTTCGGCGCCGGCCCTTTGCGCCGCTGCCGTTTGCCAGCCCATCCGCTGGCCGCCGGGCTCGGCGGATGGGCTGTTTTGGCCCTCTGCCCAATGTGCTCGCCGCACCTTTGGCCGATCCATACAACCGTGGGTCTTCGCCCCTCCGCATCATCAAGGGCCAGACAAAACCCGGAGGCGGAGGAGCGGTGTGATGGGAAGTGTGGGGACCCGGCCATCGGCCGGACAGGAGAGAACACGTACCGGCCGGCTCACCCGGCGGCAGGCCATGGGAACGCTGGTCGGAGAAGCGGCGGCGAGCCCCCTGAAGCGGACCATGGGCGTCGCCCAGCTGACCCTGCTCAGCGTGGGGGCGACCCTCGGCACCGGCATCTTCGTGGTGCTCGGGCAGGCCGTGCCCGAGGCGGGGCCCGCCATCGTCGTCTCCTTCGTCCTCGCCGGTGTCACCGCCCTGTTCTCGGCGCTGTCGTACGCCGAGCTGGCAGGCATGATCCCCGGCTCTGGATCGTCCTACAGCTACGCCTACGCCACCCTCGGGGAGCTGGTCGCCTGGGTGTGCGGGTGGTGTCTGATCCTGGAGTACGGGGTGTCGGTGGCCGCCGTCGCCGTGGGCTGGGGGCAGTACGTCAACGAGTTGCTGAGTCTCGTGTTCGGCGTGACCCTTCCCGACTCGCTGAGCGCCCCGCCCGGCACGGGCGGCGTGCTCAACATCCCGGCCGCCCTCATCGTCGTCCTCGCGATGGTGGTGCTGCTGCGCGGCGCGAGGGAGAGTGCCGTCGCCAACACCGTCATGGTCGCCGTCAAGATCGCCGCGCTCGTGCTGTTCTGCGCGGTCGCGTTCACCGCCTTCCGGGCCGGGAACTTCCATCCCCTCTTTCCTCTCGGCGCCGCCGGGATGAGTGCCGGAGCGGCCTCCCTCTTCTTCTCCTACATCGGCTTCGACGCGGCCTCCACCGCCGGCGAGGAGGCCCGAAACCCGCAGCGGGACCTGCCCCGCGCCATCATCCTGTCCCTCGTCCTCGTCACCGCCCTGTACGTGCTCGTCGCAGTCGCCGCGCTCGGCGCGATGCCCTGGAAGCAGTTCGCGGGGACGGAGGCGACGCTGAGCGAGGTACTGGTGCGGTCCGTCGGCGGTGGGAACCTGTGGCCGATCCTGCTGTCCATCGGGGCCGTGGTCGCCACCACCAGCGTGGTGCTGACCGTGCAGTACGGGCAGATCCGCATCCTGTTCGCCATGTCCCGGGACGGCCTCGTGCCCCCGCTGTTCTCCCGCGTCCACCCGCGCACCGGTGTGCCCCGCGCCAACACCGTGATCGTCTCTTCGTTCATCGCCGTCCTCGCCGCCCTCGTCCCGCTCGGCAGCCTCGCGGACGCCACCAGCATCGGCACACTCTTCGCGTTCATGCTGGTCAACCTGGCCGTCGTGCTGCTGCGTCGGCGCAGCCCCGATGCCCCGCGCTCCTTCCGGGTGCCGTTCTCCCCGTTCACCCCGCTCATCGGGGTCGGCTTCTGCGTCTACATGCTGGGCAGCCTCGGCACCGACACCTGGGTGGCGTTCGGGGCGTGGATGGCGGCCGGGCTCGTGATCTACGGCCTCTACGGCATCCGGCACTCCAGGCTCGACCGGCAGCAGGACCTCGCATGACCCACTCCCTGGACCTCACCGCCGGCGTGGTCACCCTCACCCGCGCCCTGATCGACCTGCCGTCCGAGAGCGGCCGGGAGGCGGAACTGGCGGACGCCGTGGAGGCGGCCCTGCGGGCGCTGCCCCACCTCACTGTGGGGCGGGTCGGCAACTCCGTCGTCGCCCGCACCGGTCTCGGCCGCCCCGAACGGGCACTGATCGCCGGGCATTTGGACACCGTCCCGGCCGCCGGGAACCTGCCGTCCCGGCTCGCCGACGGCAGCGTGCACGGGCTCGGCGCCTGCGACATGAAGGGCGGGGTCGCCGTGGCGTTGCGGCTGGCCGCCGGGATCCTGGAGCCGGTCCGCGACGTCACGTACGTCTTCTACGAGTGCGAGGAGGTCGAGGGCGACAGGAACGGGCTCGCCCGCATCGGCGCCGAGCGCCCGGCCCTGCTCGCCGACGCCGGCCTCGCGATCCTCATGGAACCGTCCGACGCCGGCGTCGAGGCCGGCTGCCAGGGCACCCTGACCGCCGACATCGTGGTCGAGGGCGCCCGCGCGCACACCGCCCGCGCCTGGCAGGGGGTGAACGCCGCGCACAAGGCAGCCCGGGTGCTGCAGCGGTTGGACGACCACACGCCCGAGCGGGTGGTGATGGACGGGTTGGAGTACCGGGAGGGGCTGAGCGCGGTCGCCGTGCGGGCCGGGGTCGCCGGGAACGTCGTGCCCGACGAGTGCGTCGTCACCGTCAACTGCCGCTTCGCACCAAGCCGTTCGGCCGAGGAGGCGGAGGCGTACGTGCGCGGGCTGTTCCCGGAGTACGAGGTCCGCGTCACCGAGGTCGTCGCGGGGGCCCCGCCCCACCTGGACCGGATCGGCGGGCTGGCCCGCGCGCTGGGCGCCGAGCCGAGGGCCAAGCTCGGGTGGACGGACGTGGCCCGCTTCGCCGCGCTCGGCGTGCCCGCACTCAACTACGGCCCCGGGGACCCGTCGCTCGCCCACACGGCCGGGGAGCACGTCCCCGTCGAGCATCTCGAGCGGTGCGAGAGCAGGCTCAGGGCGTGGCTGAGCTGAGCCCCGCGAGCGCCCTCAACTGAAGCCACAGCAGCAGTCGTTCGTCGGGGTCGTCCAGGTCGACCCCGGCGTGCTGCTGCAGCTGCCGGAGGCGGTAGCGGCAGGTGTTGGGGTGCACGGCGAGGAGTCGCGCCGCGCCCGCCATGTCACCACCGGCGTCGAACCAGCAGACCAGCGTGCGGGCGTACTCCGTGCCGTGCTCGGCGTCGTACGCCAGCACCCGCCGCCACGCCCCCGCATTCAACTCCCGGTGTTCGCCCATCACTTCGGCCAGACGCAGCAGCGTGACCCGGGGCCGGACCTCGTCCACGGTGGCCACCGGCAGCCGGGCGTCCAGCACTCGCAGCACCAGGTCGGCGTCCGCCCGCGAGCCGGGCAGCCCGGCCGCGCCCGGCACGACCTCGCCCAGCGCCGCCCGCACCGGCACGCGCAACGCCTGTCCGGCCCGAGCCACGATGTCCTCGGCCAGCTTCCTGTGCCGCTCGCCGGGACCGGGCAGTACGGCGTACACCACCCCGTCGAGCAGCACGCACGCGTGCCGTCCGTAGCGGGCCTCGCACTGCAGGCGCACGACGTCCAGCAGACGCAGCGCGGTACGCTCGGCGTCCGGGACGCTCGCGGCGGAGTCCAGGACGAACGCGGCCGCCCGGGCCGGGCCGTCGACGCCCAGGCGGGCGGCGGCGGTCGCCGGGTCCGGTGCCGTGCCGTCCAGCAGGCGGCGCAGCAGGTCGCTGCCCCGGTGCCGGGCCAGCTCCCGGGCGGCACGCGCCCGCAGCAGGAGCAGCGCGGCCGTGGTGGCGCCCTGGGCGAGGGTGTCCTCCGCGTCCGGCGCGAGCGAGCCGCCGTCGACCACCCACACCGAGCCCAGCGTCTCCCCGCCGGCCCGTACCGGCATCGCCAGCCGGGGCAGGTCCGAGCCGGTCAGCGCGGGCAGCCGCAGCGGCCGGTCGGCGGCGAACAGGCGTCGGTACTGCTCGGTGTTGTCCGCGCTGGCCGGCACCTGGCGGCCGAGGATGCCCTGCCGGCGGTCCTCGTCCACCGGCTGGCCGGAGACGGTCGAGTAGGCGAGGATCCGCTGGCGTGGGTCCTCGACGGCGATGGCGCCGCCGGTGGCCGCCGCGATGGCGTCGGCCAGCGCGAACAGGTCGCCGAGCCCCAGGTCGGCGGTGGCCGCGGCGGGCCGGGCGGCGATGGCGGAGGCCAGCAGCAGGTGGACATGGTGCCAGCCGGCGTCCTCGGCGACCGACAGCAGCGCCACGCCGTGGGCCTCGGCCTCCGCGACCGGGCCGTCGGCCCCCCGCACCACCACGCCGGTCAGCTCCGCCTGCGCGGCCGCCCGCAGCAACGGGCCCGCGTCCGCCGCCCGTGTCCCGACCGCCAACAGCAGCGCTCCGGGCAGCCGAGGGAGCGGGGTGTGACCGTCGTAGAGCAGGACCTCGGTGACCGGCGCTCCGCAACCGGCCGGGGCGGTGTGCAGGCGCAGGGTGGGGCCGCCGACGACGTCCAGAAGATCGCCGAGGGTGCAGGCGTCCATGACGGGTCCTTGGAGAGGTGATTGGCTGATGGTGAAACGACAGTACGCATCCGTTGGCCGCTCCCACAACACGGGGGGTGCGTCGCCTGGCGACACTCGTGCCATGACAGCAGGAGTCACCATCCGTACCGTCCACAACGTCACCGGGTTCGCGGCCGTGTCCGACTACTTCAGCGACGTCTGGCAGACCCCCCGCACCGCCCCGCCCTATCCGGCCGAGGTTCTGCACAGCCTGGTGCATGCCGGGGGTGCCGTACACGCGGTCTACGACGGCCCGCGTCTCGCCGGGGCGTCCGTGGCCGTGCTCGGTCCCGAGCGCAGCACGTACTCGCTGGTCGCCGCCGCCGACCGGGGGCTCGGACGACAGGTGAAACAGGCCCAGCGGGACTGGGCGGCCGGGCTCGGCGCCCGCACCATGCGCTGGACGTTCGACCCGCTGGTCGGCCGCAACGCCCGCTTCAACCTGGTCAAGCTGGGTGCCGTCGGCACGGAATACCTGGTCGACTTCTACGGCCCCATGGCTGACGGCGTGAACGACGGCGACGAGAGCGACCGGCTGACGGTGACCTGGGACCTGACCGCGCCGAGCGAGCCTTCCGGCGTCGACAGCCACGGGCCCGCCGTCCGCATGGCTCCGGACGGCGGCCCGCTCGCCCGCCGGGACCCGGACGGCCGGCACCTGTGGTGCCGCGTCCCCGACGACGTCGTCAAGCTGCGCGCCGCGGAGCCCGCCCTGGCGCTGCGCTGGCGGTACGCCGTGCGCGAGGTGTTCCTCGATGCCTTCCAGGAGGGATTCCGGGCCACCGGGATGTCCCGCGACGGCTGGTACACGCTCTCGCACGAGGAGGCCGCGGCGTGAAGCTCGAACGCGTCGACATCGTGCACGTCGCGATCCCGCTCGTGACCCCCTTCCGCACCTCCTTCGGCACGATGACCACGAAGGACACCTTCCTGCTGCACGTCGTCACCGACGAGGCGGAGGGCTGGTCGGAGTTCGCCGCCGACCCGGAGCCGCTGTACTGCTCGGAGTTCGTCGCCGGAGCCGAGATCGTGCTGCGCGACTTCCTGCTCCCCCGGGCGGCCGCCCTGCCGCACCTCACCACGGCCGCACTGGCCCCGGCGCTGGCGAAGGTCAAGGGGCACGAGCTGGCGAAGGCGGCCCTGGAGACGGCGGTACTCGACGCCGAGCTGCGGGCCTACGGCATGCCGCTCGCCACCTACTTGGGCGCCGTACGGGACCGAGTGCCCGCCGGAGTCTCCGTCGGCATCAAGAACTCCGTTGCCGAGCTGCTGGACGACGTCGAGCGCTACCTCGCCGAGGGCTACGTCCGCATCAAGCTGAAGATCGAGCCGGGCTGGGACGTCGGGCCCGTCCGCGCGGTCCGCGAGCGCTTCGGCGGCGCGCTGCCCCTGCAGGTCGACGCGAACACGGCCTACACCCTCGCGGACGTGGAGCATTTGCGGCGGCTCGACGAGTACGGGCTGCTGCTGATCGAGGAGCCGCTGGAGGAGAACAACCTGCACGCCCACGCCCAGCTGCAGAAGCGGCTGCGCACCCCGGTCTGCCTGGACGAGTCCCTGCACCACGCACGGGACACCGCCGCCGCGATCGCCATGGACGCCTGCCGGGTGGTCAACGTCAAGCCGGCCCGGGTCGGCGGCTACCTGGAGGCCCGCCGCGTCCACGACGTGGCGCAGGCGCACGGGGTGCCGATGTGGTGCGGCGGCATGCTGGAGACGGGCATCGGCCGCGCCCCCAACCTCGCCCTGGCCGCCCTGCCCGGATTCACCCTCCCCGGCGACACCTCCGCCTCCTCTCGCTACTTCGCCGAGGACATCACCGAGCCGTTCGTCCTCGACGGCGGCCATCTTCCGGTCCCCGACACCCCCGGCATAGGCGTGGAGCCGCTGCCCGGGGCCCTGCGCCGGTTCACCAGGGAGCGGCGGCCTCTGTACTCGGCATGAGGCGATGCCCAGGCGGCCCGTCAGATCGATCCCGTGCTCTCGCGTCTCACAGTTCCCAGGCCGTCGCCGTCTGCGCCGTGCCCGTCGCGGCCGTGATCGCCGTCCTCAGTCACCTGGATGGCCATGTGGCATGGGAGTCACGCCGTCCCCCTGCCATGACGTCCGGCGAGAGCCCGATGGCACTCGCCCGGCTCGTGCGTGAGTTCCACGACCCGACGGCCGGAGACCAGGAGTTCGTGTGTCACAAGGATCCGTCGCCCCGGAACACCGCCTGTCAGCCATGCCGTGCTCCGACCAGCCGGGTTCATCGACTGGGACCTTTCTGCGCGGGGCGCGCGTATCCACGACATCGCTCATGTCTGCCGGCACCCTCCATCACCGGGCCTGTCGGGGTGGGCCCCGGCCGTCGGACCACCGCGGCAAGTGCACCCCGGGGCCGGGAGCCGGGAGTTCACGGACGTCGCCGGAAGGCCTGTGGGCGTTGTTCCGGCAGTTGGTGTTGCCGGCGCCGGTTCGCCCGCAGGGTGGAGGGCACCGTCGGCGAGGGGACCGCGAGGTGCCGGCCGCCATCACCTTGGCCACCTCTGGCGCACCTGGAGTCAACTGCCGCCGGGCTTCGGCCTGTCGGGCGTGACGGCCTTCCGGTGGTTCACCGGGTGGACCGAGCCTTGCCCGTCGCGGGCAAAGTGGCCGTGTACTGCGTGTCCAGCAGGTCGGTGTCCGTGCTCTCGGGCCCCGTTCCATGTACTTGTGCAAGGTCCGCTTGCCGGCAACGGTGCTGCTGTCGGCCGGTTCGAAAACATAGGTGGGCACCGAGAAGGTGGTGCAGGTGGCATCGGCTGCAAAGCCCGCGTGCCCGGGGATCAGGGCCTGCGGGCAGTTGCTGGCCGGCGGCCAGTAGGCCGGTGGATCGCGAGCGCCGGGCAGAGCCCCAAGCACCGACGGCATTGCCTGAGCCCGGGGAGCGCCCAGCGCGGAGTCCTCCACCATGCTGCCGGGGGGCCGCACGTTTCCGTTCAGCGACCTGCACATTCGATACACGCTAGTAGCGGTCCAGGCGATGGGCGTACGGCGTCGGCAGGGACGGACTGCCGCCGCCGGGAAACCAAGCCGCGCAAAGGTCGCGGTACCGGTCGGGCATCGCCACGCCCGCCGCATCCGCGTCATCGGACGACCAGTGGCCCAGAAGCAGCCGGACGAGCGCCGTGCCATCGGGAATCAGATCGCCGCGCCGCAGTGCGGCGAGCGCGGTGTCGTAACCCTGGTCCGGCCACTGTCCAGCGGCCCGGCGGCGTAGCTCGGGCTCGAGCTTGCGCACCAGCTCCGACCGGTTCAGAACGGCCGCCATCATCCCGCCGCTCGACCAGAACCTGCGTTGCTCGGTGCAGCCCATATGGCGTGCCACGCGACCCACCAGGCTGTCGGCCGGCTCCCGGACCGTGAACTCGCTCAAGCGCCTCTCCCAGCACAGCCGAGCGAGGGCCGCGAGCAGCAGGGCGGCCGCGGACGCGTCTTCGGCCACCAGCTCGTCCGCGACCACCGACCCCAAGGGATCACCGAAGGCCCGGCCCTGCAGCACTGCATAGCCCGTGAGGGCGCCGTGGTTGTGCAGAACCAGGGTCTGCGACCCGGGCTTCCAGGTTGACTGGGGAACGAGCCGGTTCCAGCCGACGTGCCGCTCGTGCGTCCAGGGCCGCTGGGCGTGAGCGGTGTTGTACAGACGGACCATGGCCGGCAGATCCGCCGCCAAGCCGTTACGGACGCCCGGGACGGCAGCTCCCGGATCGTCCCCGGACGCGCGATCCACGTTGCGCACCGGAACGACCAGAGCCCCTTCTGCCACAGCGCCGACAAAACCGAACTTCTCGTACACTCCCTCGACACCGTCGGACACGAACGCGACGTCCACCCGCTGCGCCATGCCGGCCAGTGCCTGGCGCAGGAGCCGGCTCATGTGTCCACGCCGCCGGAATTCGGGCTCGGTCTCCACGCCGCCGATGCCCTCCGCGGCGACGGCTACCCCGCCGAAGCGGACGCGGAAGGAGACCGCCTCGAGTTCGGCGACCGGTGCGCCTGCGTCGGTGCGCAACCGGCAGTAACGCGTCCGCAGACTGCGCACATCCTGGTCCGCGACTTCGGTGTAGCGGACGGCTGGCTCATGGTCCGACACGATTGTTCCTCGGCCTTCCTGGTCGCACGGCATCGCGTGGCGCCGTGTTGTTCGGCGCGGAGCAAGCGAGACCTATTCAGTGTCCAGTCGCTCCGCGGACTGAAGCAGGTACTTGGGCAGTTTTGAACTGGCCGCCAACACCTCGATGCCGATGAGGCGGCCCTGCTCGTCGAAGTCGAGGTTGATCATGCCGTCGACACTCACTGGGTCGCAGGGATACATGTGCGCGGACTTCACGCGGGCCTGCGGTTCGCTGAGGTATTTGTACGCTGCGTTCGCGGTCTTGTCGTAGGTGACTCTGACGTCTGCCACGGTGAGCGGCCTCCTTGCTGTCGTCGATGGTGGCGGCGTCCTGGTCCATGCCTCCGGTCACAGCGACCTCAGGCTGCCGTGCCAAGGTGCCAGGCAGGCCAGGACGGCTTTGACGATGTCGGTGATGCGTGCGGTGCTGCAACGGAGTTTGCGCAGCAGCCGCCAACTTTTCAGGGTGGCGTCGGCCTGCTCTCCGACGCCTCGGATCCTGGCGTGGGAGGAGCTCACCGCTCGCTTCCCGGTCGGGAGGAGCGTGCTTCAGCGGCCCCGGTAAGGCACCCAGACCGTCCCCGCAGCTTCCCAAGCTCCCTGTATCGAGGAGGGCGTGGGTCTACCAGCTCGAGGTGGAGCAGGTTCAGCGCCTCGGGTGTACTGGCGCAGAGCGCATGGCTCTGTGCCGTGGGAATTCGTTGGTCGAAATCGTGCCCGTACGGGATGCTGCACGCGTGATCGAGCGAGAAGCCGCCCTTGAACGCGATCGCATCGATCACCTGCCGGTGATCACGCCACCGGCCTCCCCGCTTCGGCGTTCGGTCCGGCAGCAGCGGCTCGATGCGTGCCCACCGGGCGTCAGTCAACGACACCCATCAACCAACGATCTGATGATCTGAAGGACGCGGCCTAGCTGGGCCCCGTCACCGCTCCGTCCGGAGCGAACGGCCCGGTCCTCCCTGGCCCCGGAGTGGGTTTAAGCGGGCCAGGTGCAGTCGGGTGTGGAAGTAGCCCGCCGACTCCTTTCCGGCAGGGTCCTCGCCGAAGGTGGTGACGGTGGCCACCGCCTGCTGCTGCTCCCGGGGGTCGGTGAAGCGCCGCTGCCGCTGGGTGTCGGCGGCCCGCTCCACGGTGAGGCCGTACGACTGCAGGCAGGCGGAGATCGCCCCGTAGTCGTGGGTACGCAGGACGAAGGCCGCCACCGGCACGGGGTGGCCGATGGCGGTGAACAGCCGGGCAAAGGTGCGTTCGGTCAGAAAGCTCGTGCCGCCGGTGACGGTGATCAGGCCCGTCCCGGCGAGTGAGCCGCGCAGCCGCTGTGTCGGTTCGGTGTGTTCCAGGTCCACGCTGTGCCCCTCGTCGAGCAGCCCGACGGCCACCGCGTAGTCCAGGGCCGGCCGTGACACGTCGATGCCGATGGCCCGCACGGCATCGCGACGGCGGCGGGCCGCGTAGAAGGCACGGTCGATGTCGGCGAGCTGGGCGGTGGTGAGTTCGGCGACCTCGACCGAGGTGTAGTGCGCGAAGAGTTCGTCGAAAGTGACGTCGTGGTTGAGGAGGGCGGCGTTGATTCCGTAGGAGCAGCACACGTCGAGGACGGTGCGCCGCCCCGGCTCGAGTTCGGCGGCGAGCGCGCGGAAGACCGGCTGGGCGTGACCGGGGGTTTGGTACGCGTACGGCTCGAGGGCGGCGAAGTACCCGCGGGGGTCGGGGAGGACGTAGACGTCCTCAAAGCTGGTCATGCCGACTGGGGCCATCAAAGCGTGCCTCCATGGCGATCGACGGGAGTCCGGGCGGGACCACCACATGACTTCAGGCGTACCCGGCCGTGCCCTGGCGCCGAAAGGCCGCCGATCCGGCCACCGCCGGTGACCGGGGACGTCAGCCGAAGGACATCAGCGCTCGCGCCCTTCACCGAGCGGGGTGAAGAAGTGGGCCGCGTCGCCGCCCCGACCCGCTCCAGAGCGGCCGGGGCCCATAAGGGGGCAGTCGGGCGCGGGGAGCAGCAGCGACCGGCGTGTCCATGCGTCGTCGCAACGGGTCCCCGCGCCCGGGGGGATGGTCCGTCCAGCAGGCCGGGCGCTGCTCCCCGCGCCTCCTCGACCTTTTGCAGGTCGAGCTTGTCGACCGCGATGTGCGCCGCCAGCAGAGGCTCCTGCGGTTGGCCCGCTTCCCGCGCCCCAAGCGGTTGGAGGACTTCGACTTCGCCAAGAACCCGAATGTCACCCCAGAGGTCGTCGCCGACCTGAAGTCTCCCGTGGGGGTCCGCTAGGGCCGCCCTGGGGCTGATTGGGGACTCCGGCACCGGCAAGTCCCACCTGCTGATCGGGATCGGCACCGCAATCGCGGAGGCCGGCCTGTCGGTTCGCTACACCACCACCTCGGCGCTGGTGAACGAGCTCGCCGAGGCCGACGCCAGTCGGCGGCTGTCCTCGGTGATCGCCCGCTACAGCAAGATCGATCTTCTGTGCCTGGACGAGTTCGGGTATCTGGCCCTCGATCGCAAAGGTGCAAGCTTCTGTTTCAGATCTTCACCGAACGCGAGGAGTGCAAGGCGACCGCGGTCGCCACGAACTCCCCGTTCACCGAGTGGGACAAGACCTTCGGGGACGCCCGCCTCTGCGGCCATCGCCGACCGGATCACCTTCCGCTGCACCCTCATCCGACCGGCACCGAGTCCTACCGCTTCCAGACCACCCAGGAATCCCTCTTCCCAGCAACGAAGTGACGTCCCGACAGCCCTGAAGTGCGCCTCCCGCCGAAGCGAGCCGAGCGTGGACCATCGGCGGTCCATGACGCCGGCAGCGGACACGCTCACGGTGAACACCTCTGCCCGGCGCGGTCGCCGGATGCCACGGTGAGCCGATGATCGAAGAGACGATTGACGAGGTGTTCGCGGCCGGCGACTGCTGGGGAAGCCTGAGCGCGCTGGAGGTCGACGGACCGGGGCGACTATCAGTGGCGGGTGGAGAGCTCGCGGTGGCAGCCTCCACATTCAAGATCACCATCGGCCTTGAGTTCTTCTGCCAGGCGGCGGAGGGAGAACTGGACCCCACCGAGCGAGTGGTGGTCTCGCCGGCCGAAGCGTCGGTGGGCGGCCAGGGGCTCTGCATCACCGAGGACCCGGTGGAGATCTCGCTGCGGGATGTCGCCCGGCTGATGTTGTCCATCAGCGACAACACCGCGACCGACGTGCTGATCCGCCGGGTCGGCATCGAAACGGGTCAACACGCGCCTCGCCGGGCTCGGCTTCACCGGCTTCCACCTGCCGGGCACGATCCAGCATGAGTTCGACACCGCGGCCCGCGACGCTGGGTTCGCCGACTGGGACGCGATGGCCGACGCGGTCCGGGACGCCACACCACCGGAGGAGGGCGAGGCGATGTGGCAGCGGGTGCTGACATCACCGGGGATGCGACCGGGACGGATCAGCAGCGCGACCGCCGACGACATGGCCGCCCTGGTCCGCGCGGTCTGGCGCAACGAGGCCGGCCCCGCCGAGGCCTGCTCTAACCTGCGCCGGATGATGGGACAGCAGCGGCTCACCCGGAAGATCGCCACCGGCTTCGGGCCAGAAGTGCTGGTCACGTCCAAGTCGGGCACCGTGCCGGGCGGCGTCAGCAACGACGTCGGCGTGGTCACCTTCCCCGACGGGCGGCGGTACGCGATCGCCGTCCTCACCCGGTCGCTGACACCCGGGGCACCCACCCGCGAGGACGTCCTCGGCACTGCAGCCCGGATGGCCCTGGACCACCTGCGCGCGGACGGGACGTCCCGCTCCCGGTGAGGTGAAGAGCGCGGGGCGGCGCTCGGGGCGCCCGGAGACGGGGAGCGTTCGGTGGGGAACGTCACCGCGACTCGGCGTCGCGGCCCCCACCTCACCGGGGCCGGATGCTGCAACGGGGAGCTGAGTGCCGCCTCGCCAGTGAAACGGCGTCTAACCAGGTGCGAGCGCCTGGCCGCATCTTGTCAGGGAGACAGCCCCAGGGCCCGCACCCACAAGCTATCGACACTCCCGCAGTGGCAACCTCCGGGACTCTCCGCCCGACCTTCAGATCACCCGATCAGTGGCTCCCGAACTCGCCGAAGTGGCGCCCGTTCCCACCGAAAACCACGGAGCACCGTCAAGTACATCCACACCACGAACAGCCCAACCCCGGCGCCCATCGCCACCGAAGACCTGGTCCCTATATGACCCGGTTAAATCACGCGAGGGCTCTGTGAAGGTCCCCCAGGCCCACGTAGAACACCTGGAGGACGGGACGGAGGTGAAGCTCGGGGTATTCCTGTCCAACATCAAGAGCAGGCGGGCCAAGCTCACCCCCGACAAGCGCGCCGCGTTGGCCGACCTCGGGCATGTGGTGGTTGCCCGATATCCCTGATTCGAGGCTGCCAGGAACGCTCACCTACGACGCCAGCGGGCTTGAGTTGAGGCTGTACGGCGGCGGATTGCGCCCGGTCCTCCCTCGGGCTGCAGGCGCGGTGTGAGTGTTCACGCAGTGGGAGGTGAACCCGGTCGCTCATGGTGAGCTGCGGGATGGACCCTTCGTGACCTTGTTTTCTGCTGCTGGCTTGACCCTCGGCGAGGTGCACGCTCAAGACGCGGCTTTCACGGGCATCCGGGCGGAGTTCGACCACCTGGCGGACTGGGCTGGCGCGCCTGCCCTGGTCAACCCGTCCACGGACACCATCTCGGTGCGTGGATCGCAGACGGAGTTGATGACGACCACGTGGGGCGGTGCGCATCTGACGCTTCGCAGTGGCGCGATAGGCGGGGTGGGCCGCAGCAGCGTCCACCTTGATCGTTGGTGTGACTTCTCTGCTGAGCCGGAGTCGGCTCAGGAGTGGAGGGAACTGCTGGAGACCTACCTCCGGCCGTTCCAAGACCTCCTGGTCCTGTCGGTCGGACGGTCCATCGGCATGCATGGACTGATGTTGCGGCCCGACGGATGCGAGGCCTTATGCGACGCCTTCCTCGTCACCACGCCGGTAGCCGCAGGATCGACTGAGCCCATCAGCCATTTCAACGCGCCCACGTTGCTCAGGGCCGCCACGAGTCCGATCCCGCTGGCCGAGTTGCTGCCCAGATGGATCGACTTGCGAGAGGAACTGTGGGGGGTACTCGTGGCACTGCTCGCACCGTTCACCTATGCCGAGCACCAATTCCAAGCGCTCGTGCAGAGCGCGGAGGCGTACCACCACGCGCGCAAAGGCAAGTTTGGGACCGCTCAACTCCCGAGGGCCGACCAAAATAAGCGCGTCGAACAGGTCGTCGCGGCGTTGGAGCAGCCCTCGTTGGATGCCGCTACTACCCAGCGGGCGCGAAGCGTCATCCAGACGCGCAATGCCAAACCGATGCGGGAGAAGCTCCGAGACGTCGTGTCTGCTACCGGAGCCCTGGGTGAAGAGATAGCAGACTGGGCACCTGACTTCGTTCAGAACCTGACGCAGACCTGCAACAAGGTCTCCCATGGCAGCGCAACTCCTCAGCATGTCCTCTCGGCGGAGGAGCGTCACTGGCACGGCCAGGTACTCCTGGGGGTGATGCGGGTCCGTCTGCTGCAGGAGCTTGGTTGTGCGGACGCCGGCCTGCGGGCGCTGGAGAACAGGTCGTTCCAGTTCGCTCTCGAACAGCTCATCGGAGAACGCCCGTGAGCTGCCCGCGGCGGGCGTGGAGGTACTGTCCGACGCCGCTGCGCCCCGGCATTGGCGGCAGCTCGGTCTGGCCCGTCACCTTGTGGATACGCCGTCGAACGGCCCGGAAGAGCTCGACGCGGTCCGGGAGCGGGCTGTCGAAGCGGTCGTAACGCAGTTGGAGCGTGGCCGTCGGGTGCCTCCGCCCCATCCGGAAGCCGCAAGCGATCGATCTCGGTGAAGCCCAAGCGGCGGGCGATGGCGCCGCTCGCGGGATTGGCCTCGTCATGGTGGATCTCGATGCGACGGTCTTCCCGGGGTTCGCGACCGACCGCCCTGGTCCTCGGCGCACAAAGGGAGCGGGAGGCCCAGGTGCCGGCCTCGGTCGAGCGGAGCCCGCTTCCCGCCCCGCCCGGGGTGGGGCGGGAAGCCCTTCAGGTACGCGCCCCGGGCAGCGCCGCCTCCCTGATCATTCCGTCGGCAGCAGGTGGAGAAGGGTCTCGGGGAGAGAAACAGGGCCTGTCTGCAGGAGGTTCCCCAAGGGGTTCGGATCCGTGCCGGTGCCGCGGGCTGCTGCGTGGTCCGCCAGCGCCTGCGCCTGCACGGGGGAAACGGACAGTGTCATGCCGGCCGCCGCGGCGAGAACCGCGGTCGCGATCATCTTCTTCATGGCTTGAGCAACGAGACTCGACGCAATCGGTTCGCCGAAAACGTACGGCGACCACGCGAACGGCCGGGCGATCCGGGAAGCCCCCTTCGCCTCACAGGGCTTCGGCGACCTGCGGCACCTGATCGACACGCAGCCGGCCGTGAGCGACCCGGCGACAGGGCTCGGCATGACGCGGCGGGGAGCCTCCCCGGCCGTCGCGGAACCGGAGCGATTCGGCCGGGTCGCCCGCATGCCGAGCGTCCATGAGCGCCCGCATCCGCCGATACGTGAGGTCGTCGGGTCGGGCGATGGGCCGGGGGGACGTTCGCCTGGGCGGAGCAGGCCGTACCGCTCGGGCCCAGCCCCGGTTGCGCGGCCGGTGCGCCACGTGCCGCCACGGCCGCTGCACCGCACGCACTTGACGGTATGACACCCACTGGTGCGGGTGTCGCGGCGGTCGGCCCGCGAAAGCGAGAGCTGGCATGCACAGTGCCAGCCACTACGCCCGGGAGCCCCCTGTTCCGCCGAGCACCCCCTCGCGGCCGTCACCGGCGAGGCTTCAAATGTGTTCCTGCTCGTTCGTCTTCTTGCTTGCCGCGGGCCGGCCACGGCGTCGGCTCATCAGGGTGCATCCGACGGTTACCAGACCGATGGCGATGAGCTTGGCAGCCCCGTGGTAGCCGAGCGCCGGTTCCTGCGGGGTGCCGGGCAGCCGGAGAAAGACCCATGCGGTCGCGATGGCCCCGAAAGCGATCAGTGCGACCGCCCCCCCAGGTTCCCAAGTCCGCCCCCCAGGGTCCCGCGCCGTAGTTGGGCTCGTCGGCGCGCTCAGCGGCCTTGTCGTCCACGGTCTGATTCTCCTGCGCGTGAGGGGGCGGTCGTGCAGGAAGACGTGGGCCCGGCAAGGAAGGTTCACAGCCGCCTACTTCCGACGGCCCCGCCCAGGAAGCCCTCGAGCAGTTCGCCGCCATCGTCCTCGCTGCCCTCCCCGCCGAAACCTGCCGGCCGCCAGACTCACCCGGTGGCTGGCCCCGGCCCGAAAAGAGCCGCCCGGCCCCGGGCTCTCGACAGCTTGCGAGTTGTTCCCTGTACGACGGCGTGATCACTGTCGATGTGTTCGGGAGTCACCGTCACCGCTCTCGCTGGCGGGGTAACAAGCCGGTGCGTCTTGCTGTCGAACTGGCCAATATAGAACGCTAGTTCGTCTCAGAGTTGTCTGTCATGAACGCTTCGACCTGTGATGTGCTCACTGTGAGCGATGGACCTGTCACGGTATCGCTCGAAATCGACCAACACGGGGAGAGATTCGTGCGCCACCAAGTGAAAAGCGGCAGCAAGCTGCTCGCTACAGCCGCGACGCTGGTGCTCGCCGCCACCGGCACCATCGCTGCTTCCGCACCGACCGGTGCGGCCAGCGGAAGCTCCATCACCGCTACTGTCGGCAAGGTGAAGTCCGACTTCACCACGAACGGCAAGGCGGTCACGCCGAATGCCACTGGCGAACCCAGGGGCTACTGCAAGGTTCCCAAGCCTCTCACCAACGTGGTCAACCGCACCTGGGAATGTTTCCACCAGGACATCAAGGTCCAGGTCAAGGTGCGGGGCCGCACCGTCGGCACCGCTTCCTTCACTGTCTGGCACGAGACGCACCTGAACCTCAAGAGCGTCAAGTGGACGGAGAAGATCACCGCCAGCAAGACCAAGATCGTCGGCACTGCTGACGGTATCGTCGCCGCCTTTCACCCCTCCTGCGGCTCCGGCTGTCAGGTCCACGCCACAGGCGCCATGGCCAGGCCGTTCACCCTGAACGGATCGGCCCACTCCGGCGGCAACAAGTATGTCTTCACCGTCAGCCACGGACACCCCCGCTCCACCCACACCCACTACGAATGGGACTTCAACAAGCCCGGCTACGGCGCAGGACAGGTCACCTACAACGGACAGACCTACCGGTGTGATGACGAAGACCGCCAGTACGGGGCGGGCTGCGTCCACCCGACGATGCTCTCCGTTGAATCCGACTTCACCCATCTTTCTCAGATGGCCGCCCTCCCGGGCATCAAGGACAACATCCGCAAGGTCCAGAACGCCGGACTCCACATCGGCCGCATGAACTCCACGGTCCCGCTCACCCGGACCACCAAGGACCAGGCCGACAAAAACCGCAAGGCGGTGTGCGGCCCCGACGTCCACCCCAAGCCGGGTGACATCTGGTGGACCGTCGACCCCCATGACGACGGCACCAAGCCCTCGTGCGACGAGTACCCCTTCGCTGAGACCAAGCAGGGCGGCACCGCTTACAACCCGCCGAACCGTTCCATCAAGTGGGTGCCGCTGAAGGAGAACCGCCAGCAGGGCGGTATCATCCGTACCTTCTTCGGCCGGTACCACATCCTGCCCGGTGACAAGTTCTACGTGAACATGGGATGACCACTGCGGTTTCTCGATAATGGCACGCCCCCACGCCGCATGTGTGGGGGCCTGCCCCGTCTCTGGAGAGAATCGCGACCATGACAGAGATCCTGCCGGTGGACGAGTACACCGGAATGGCCACCCTGGACCACGCCTTCTACGTCATCGACATGGGAGAACCGGAGGGTATCGCCCTGCCCTCCATGTCCCCCCAGACCCGCGTCACTGCCACCGAGAGCAAGAGCTGTCTTACGATCACCGCGGGCTCCGCCGAGTGGGACCCGGTCAAGATCAGCTTTCTCATCTACGACCAGGAACCCGAGCTGCTGCCGGGAGAGTGGACCCACACCGAGAGCTTCACCTGCACCGCCACCGATGCCCCGGCTAGCTTCACCACCGGCACCGACCCGGACGACATGTTCCAGGCCCCGATGCCGCCGGAACACCTGTTCAACCGGCCCGGCCTGGAACCCCCTTACCACTGGGAGGGACGCCTCCTCACCGCTACGCACGAGGTCGAGGAACACGTCCTTCAGTTCTGGCCCGCATAGAGCGCTGGACACCGCCCCTACAAGTCGAACCGCTCGCCAGGCCAGCGGCATGTCCGTCTCCGGCATCCGTACCGCCCACAAGGACAGCGAACTCGATGCCGTCACCGCCCAGGTCGGCCGGAACCTCGACAGACGCCGCACCCGGCACCCCCGCCGCCGGCCACACGGTCATGAGCCGCGCGAACGCGCCCGCTTCCGGCGCCGGGGTGTTCGGGCGGCAGAGGAACCGGCCGCGCCGCCGGCTCGTCCGGGGTCTGGGTGTACTGGCAAGGACCGCAGGCAAGGTCACCACCCTGCCCGGCCGGCAGGAGCTGCTCAGGCCGGTCACCGTTCCCCGACCCGGTGACAGCCCGCCGGGGGCCGACCGCTACGGCCTCGATTCGTGCAATGCCGCGTCACCGGCGGCCCTTGCGCCGGTACGACGCGTCTCAGTCAGCAAGGTATCTCGCTTCGTAGCTGGCCAGCCCCAGGTCAAGCAGGGGCGGCACCAGTGCGTTCAGATACCAGGCCATGTCCGTGAGGGCCGGTGCTCCGGAGAGACTGCGCCGGTCGATCGTCGGGAGGAAGAAGCAGCGCGATCGGCCGCATGAAAAATTAGCTGGCCACCGGTTTCCGCAGTTGAGTGATAGATACAGACACCGACGTTGTGGTTGACATTGGCCGGTGAATCCACCAAGGCCAGCACCTCAGCTGCCTGCTCGCTGGAAGCCGACTGCCAGTTGAACAGGTCGTCGTCGTTGACCACGTAGGAGATACCGAGCGGTTCCTGCAGCGACCACCCCTCACCGGCCAGAGCCCGCACCACGGCTTCTACGGTGACGGCACGTGCGAACATGAGATCGATGTCGGCACTCCTGGACATGCGCGGCTCCTGCGATGGGTTTGGTCGTCGACCACTGATCATTTTCGGGCGGCTTTCAGGAGCCCAACACGACCATGAACCGTGCCTCGGCGGGTGCAGGTCACGCAAAAACGAGCCAGGGCCGGTTCTCGTGAGCAGAGCCAACGCGGGAACAATCCCCTTGCCCTCGGGGCAGACGGGTGGCACATAGTGGACCTCGAATCTGGACTTCTTCCTCGACGAACGGACGGCCCTGCGTGACGACCGCGCACCCTGCAACCCCTATCGAGCGGGTCCCGGGGCGGGCTTGGACGGTCCGGCTCACCGGCTACGCCGACCGCTCCGCCGCCGTCTCCTGCAGCAACACGGCCTGCACGATGCCCGCCAGGTCCATGGACCTGACGGCCCTGCGCGCGTTCGCGGCGCAGCATGCCGCCGCTCACGCGAAGGCGGCCACCGTCCGCGCCAACGCCTGGTGCCACTGCGGCTCCACCGGCTGCGAGGCCCACCCGGACGCCCGGACGCAGTGCGCCGGCGCCGTGACGCTCATCCTGCGGCAGCACCCCACCGTGGGCCGGGTCTGGAACGTCGAAGAAGTCTGCGCGGCCTGCGCCCTGCTGCTTGCGCACACCACCGTCGTCGCCCGCGCGGCCAGGCCCGGGCGCGCAAGCGCACAGCCTCCCACGCCGGTACCGGCCGCCCGGCCGGGCGTTCCCGGTGGCTTCTTCTCGCCCGCCGCCGGACCCGAGGAGCGCCCGGCCGCGCTCGCCCGGCGCTCTCGACGGGGCCGCGCAGCGCCCTCAGCGTCGAAGCTCGGGTCGGCAACGCTGAACCCGCCCGAACGGGCGAGGGACTGCCGCTGCCGCGATGGGGCGCCCGGTGGCGCGGCGGAACTGCAATGCAGACAGATGGCGAACGGGAAGATGCTGTCATGCGTTCCTTGGACCCCCGACTGCTCGACGTCATCGAGCGCTACGTCAAGCCCACAACCAACGGCATCGGGCGCTACCTTCACCTCCTCCACGCCAACTTCACCCGTGACGACGAGCGGGAACGCACACTCTTCCTTCAGGCACTGCACTCAGCCGCCCAGGCGATCACCGATGAGGAACTCGAAGTCCTCTTGGGAGGCGAATGGCGCTCCCGTCTCACCGCTGCCTGGCTGATCGCTGTGGACCGCCGTCAGCACTTCCGGGACGTTCTGGGTGACCTGCTTCTCGCCAGCCAGCTGTGCTACTCCGGTCAGGGCTACTGCTTCGCTCTCGCCCGCTTCTCCACGCAGGAAGACGCCCTGCATCTGGCGGCCTACCTGGAACGCTATCTCCAGCAGCCTGACTGCGTGTACGACCAGCGCTGGGCCATCAGCGCGCTCCTCCACATCGACCATCGGGCGGGAAGCGAACACGCGAGCCGCTTCCTCGTCCCGGGAGGCTTGTGGCACCAGTGGAACGACGCCCAGTTCAGGCCCTCGCCGCCGAGCCGGTTCATAGACGACCTGTGCGCACTGACGGACTCGCTCAGGTAGACGTCACGAGATCAGCGGAGCGCAGGGAACGGCCTGCTGGCAACGATGGCCCAAGCCGACTCCGATCCTGGACGGCTTCGGGCTCTCGATGATGTAGTCCGGCCTGCGCTGCATGACCCGCAGCCGCGCTGGACATTCCGTGCGGCGGGATGGCGTGTCCCCTGTCCTGCTGGGTGCTCCCTTGTGACGGAACGGGCCGGCCGCAGGGCTCTTGCCGCCCGACGGTGGCGGGCATGCTGCCGTCAGCTGCCGCCCTCGGTGCCCGGCCACCGCCCGGCGCCGAGCGGAAGGCCCCCTATGAGTGACGAACCCACTCCTGCCGCCGTCGACTTCTACGCCTGGCTGAGCGAGCGAGGACCGGATGCCTACACACTGGCCTGGGTGAGTGAAGGGACCGGCGCCGACCGTGTGGAGGCTGTCCCGGCGCCCATGGTGGGGGGAGAGCGGGATCGCCGCCCTTGGCGCCAATCTGAGCCGCCTCACCCTGCACGAGGTCACCCACGGCCTGCGCGAGACCCTGCACCGGTGGCTTCAACTGGACGACGGACACAATCTGCTGGCCATCGTCAGCGCCCCGACCGGTGTCCTGCGTGAACACACCCCCGGGGAACTGGCGGCCGAGCTCCGGCAGGACCCGGACACCGACGACGCCCCTCTCACCGGCGAGCTGGCTGGCTGGCTGTATCGCCGCTACGCCGACGCACCCCAGGGACTGGAGCTACCCGCCGCCCTCTGTCCTGCGTGCGAGCATGGAGCGTGCCGACGAAGTCGACGAGGCCATCGAGGACCTGGTGGTCAGCACCGGTCTGCAGATCGCCGACCTCCTGGTCCGGCTGGAGCACGTCAACCGTCCTCGCACCGAGCTGATCAAGGACTGGGACACCGTTCGGTCCCTGGCCGCCGACGTCCCCGCGCTCACCGAGCTGGCCGGCTGGCTGCTCGACCAGATCGCCCTGCGCGACGCGCACGCCCAGCAGTTGCGGGCCGTCCTCGAGCCGGACATCACCGACTACCTGCACGGCCAGCAAGCCGATACTCCCGGGCTGGAGGGCACCGCCGTCGCTCTGGACGCGCCGCGCGCCGAGCACCTGGCCCAGGCCCGCCAGGCCGTCCGCGCCTACACGGCCGCCGCTCATGCGGGGCGGGAGCAGGAAGCGCAGCGTCTCCTCGACTTCTTCCCGATCCCGGCCCGTGTCCTGGCCACCAGCGGCCCGGCCCGCACCTGGCGGCAGCACTCGGCCACCGCCCGGGACGCCGTGACAGCACTCGCCGCGCAGCGCACCGCGATCACCGCCGAGGACAGCACCGACTACGTCGCCGCCCCCGAACTGCTGCACGCCAGGGCCGCCTACCTGACCGCGCGCGAAGGCCAGCTGCGCCGCCTTCATGACGCGCTCGGCTGCCTGGCCTTCCCCACCCCGGCCCCCCTCGACCTGCCCGAGACGCTCGCCCCGGTCGCCACCGCGCAGACCCAGCGCCGCGTCATCGAGGCCTTCGGCACCCCCGAGCGCGCGGCTCAGGCACTGGACGGCCAGATCCACTACCAGCTGAAGCAGCCGCTACCCGCCCGCCGGCGCGCCGGCACCGCAGCCGAGACCGGCCTTGCTGACCTGCGCCCGCGACGCACTGCGGCACCTCGCGGACGCGGACGTGCCCCTCGAGGCGGAGCAGATCCGCGCCCGCCTGCAGCAGGCCCGTGGCACGCCCCGCCGCCCCCGAAGGCCCCGACCGCCCACGACGAGGCCCATGCGCAAGCCCTCGCCGCCGCCTCCACCACCCTGAGAGTGCACCGGTAACCCGGGCCACCGCGTCACTTCGAGTCCCTTACGGGAAGTGCCTGTTCCTCACTAGGCTCGGCGCGTGGATCGCGTCGCGCTCGCCTGTGCCGTCGTCTCCGTCACAGTCCTGCTGTACGGGGCGCCCGTCGTGCGCGACCGCCTGCGCGCGCGCCTGCCTGCCGCACCCGTAGACCCCTATCGCGCGGCCGCCGGTCGCTGGTTGACCGAGGACGACGTCCAGGCGGCCGCCGCCCGGCTCCTGCTGGACGGCCTGGTCACCATCAACCATCGCGGCAATCTGGCACTGACCGAGACCGGCGCGGACGTGGCGCGTACTGCCGGGCACCCCCTGCCGGACGCCCTGCTCGCTGCGCTGCGCCGGCGTTCCGCCGCCACGACGCTCGGCATCATCGCCTTCCACGACCCCGCCTTTCGCGCCGCCCACGCCGAGTTCCACGGGGCGTCCCGCGCCCGCCGGGCGCACACCGCCCGGGGTTGTCTGGCGGCCACCGGGGTGCTGCTTCTCACCGGGGAGCTCGCATTCGTGATCGCGGCGCTGTTCGACCGCCTGCCCCAGGGGCCCGCGCAGGGGGCCGCGACCGCGGCCACCGGCCTCGCCGCGCTGGCCCAGCTCGGCCTCCTGGCGCGCTACGGCGGCAGGCCCGGCCCGGACCGCGCCGCGGCCTGCGAACCCTACGTCCCGCCAGCCCCGCATCTGGCTCTCGTGGAACTGTCCGAGAAGGCCCCGGAGGCCGCGGCCTGGCTGCGTTCAGGACGGCTGCGCACGACCCGTCGCCGCAACCGAGGACGCCGACGACGCCGGGGGCGCGGAACGGCCGCCGCGCGGATGGACGATCAGGGCTCGGACCCGCAGGCAGACCGGTACTCGTCCAGGAGATGGAAGAACACCATCAGCGGGTCTTCTCCATCGGCATGCCGTTCGATGGCATCAGCCCAGCCACAAGACATCGACCAGCCTCGACGAGCGCCCAGCCACTCGGCGAACGGACCACAGGGTGACAGGGTGAAAGGCTCGTCGACCCCGTGAACGGACAAAGCCGTGGCATAGCCGATCAAGATGTTCTGCAAGTCCCGCAGGCACCCCTGGCGAATCCACATCGAAGGACGCCGCCGGATCTGGTCCAGGACGTCTTGGACGTCCCGGCACTGGTCGACAGGCCGCGGACTATGCCCCTGGTCAACTGACACAGACCAGACCCTACGACCAGACCCGGTGAACCTTCCCGGTCACGGCACCGGCTACCGCGAACGGACATGTAGCGCAAGGTGATATTCGGGGCGGACCGAGTGCGCCCAGCACGAACCAGCCCTCAGCACGGCACCAACCCTGAGCTCCGGCGCGACCCCGGACAGGAGAAGTCAGTGAGCTTCTTCGAGTTGGCCGCCGATCTGGTGAGGTCCATGAGGCGCAACGAGCGAGGCCCCCGGGCTGTTGATCGAGATGTCTGACGTCTCAACCACGCTGCTCGGGGGCCTTGTTGGTGATCTGTACTGCCGCACTCGACCTGCCCCATGCGCTCGCGGAGTGGGTCACGATGCTCATCGTCGCCCGTTAGGGTGGCCGGCGCTGCGGGCTTCGCCCGTCTCAGCGTGCGATGGTGGCGCTGGTGTACCTGCGCGAACACGCGACCCTGGCGAAGATCGCTGCCGGGTTCGGGATCAGCGAGTTCACCGCCCACGCCTACATCAGCGCGGTCATCCACCTGCTCGCCGAACGTGCGCCGGTCTGCTGAAGGTCCGGCGCGAGGCCGATCCCGACTTCGTCCTGCTGGACGGCACGCTCGCCGAGTGCGACCCGGTCGGCGACGCACGGGCCGACTACTCCCACAAACACCGCCGGCACGGGGTGAATGTGCAGGTGGTCACCGATCCGGGCGGCCGGCTGCTGTGGCTCTCACCCGCATTGCCCGGCCGGGCTCACGATCTGACCGCCGCCCGCACCCACCGGAGGGCGTCCCCATTCTGGCCGACCTTGCCTACCAGGGCGGCGGCCCCTGGGTGAGGGCATCAAACGCAAGCCCCTGCAGGAAGTGGCCCTCACCGAGAAGACCGCCAACCGGGCCCTGATCGCGGCACGGGCACCGGTCGAACGTGGCGTCGCACGCCTGTAGTCCTGGCGGATCTTCCGCAGATCCCGATGCAGCCTGAACCGCATGACGTCAATCGCCAAAGCCGTCCTCACGCTGGAGCGGCAACGCTGAGGAAGCTCAAAGCGGGTACGTCACCCACCGCCTGGCGGACGTGTCGTACCACGCGAGTGTCCCGGCCAGTATCGCGCTGAACGGTATCCACTCATCGTCCGGATTCCACTTCTCGCCGCCCGTGGCTTGCATGAAGATCGGGCTGGGTGCCCAAGCGACCGATATCCGATCGTCCGCGACCTCAGCGATCCAGCCGAGAAACTCGCGACCGTCGACAAGGCTGAAGCCGACCTTCGCCGCGTTGTCCATGCAGTCGGCAAAAAAGGTCTTCATCCTCGAGACATCGGCCATCGCACGAGCATAGAGCGGAGTTCGTCAAGAGGGTGCAGACGAGGACCGCAGCCATCACCCGCCCCGTCGTGCCGACCGGCGACCGTCGGATCTCCAGAGCGCTGGGCCGACCATCGCACTCACCGTCGCCCTCCTGCTCCTCGCGCGAGTGCTCGTTTCAGGGGAGGTCTTCCGTGCGTCGCCCACCTGTCATAGGCGAGGTCCGGAATGATCACTTAGGCCGACGCGAACGGTGTCCGGCTCCATCGAGGAGAGGCTTGCATGAGCAGCATCGAAGAGCGCGCGAAGAAGGTTATTGCCCGGGAACTGGGATGCGACATGGAGGAGCTGAGGAACAACCGCATCTCGCTCATCTACCTCGGGATGGATGAGCTGGCCAGACCAGGTCTGGTTATGGCCTTGGAGGAAGAGTTCGATGCCGAGATCACCGACGAGGTGGGCGACAGCTTCGCCATCGTCCAGGACGTCATTGACGCCGTCACTCCCTCACGCCACTGAGGCCGGCGGCGGGGCGGCTGCCCGAGCCGACCGCGAGGCCGCACCCGCGCGGAGCGTTGGTGGAGGACGGTGGTGCGGTCGGTGGGGGTGTGCGCTCCCACACGAGGCGGGCGGGCAGCCAGCGGTCGTCCCCGGGGTACGCAGTTCCTCGAGGAACCGGGCGACGCGCTTTGGGGTCAGCCGCAGGGGCTTGGGGGAGCCGTACGGGGCTGAGGCGGCGCTGACGGCGCCGCAGGCGGCCGCGACCGCCGGGTCGTCACCGGGCCGCGCTTCCGGGTCTTCCGGTGTCCAGGATCAGCTCGCGACGGGGGCAGGCCGAGGGCCAGGAGGCGGAGGTAGTCGGCGCGCAGGGCCGTGGCCGCGGGCCCGCGCCCAGACGGCGCGCAGGTCGACGCCCAGCACCGCCAGGCCGCCCGACCGGTCCCCCCAACCACCCCGAGCCGTACCCGGCCTACACCAGCACCGACCAGAACACCATCGACGACCAGAACACCATCGACAGCGGCCGCGACACCTCCCCCCACCAGGCCCCGCCGACCAGGGAGGGAAGGCCGGCAAAAAGAAGGAACCAGCCACCATCCAGGCCACCGGACCGGACCGGACCACCCGGACCACCCGGACCACCCGGACCACCCACCAGTGATCGCAGTTACACCAAGACCGTCATCACCACGGACCCGCAGACCCACGACACCACCAAGACAGCGATGACCCCCTCCCAATAACTCTCCCCGCCCCACAACCCGCGCGGACTGCACTCCCACCTCAAAGACATGACCACCACCCAGCAGTTGCACCCACAAACGACCCCGCCCGACGAACGGCCCCACGGCACCGGGAGCGCGCCGCGCTGGCGTCCGAGCCGGTGGCGTACGGCAATCTGGGCTCGGTCACGTTCGCGGCGCAGTTGTTTGCTCTCCTGACGCGCGAGTTCGAGTTCCGTGCGCGGCGTGGCGGTGGTCGCGGTGCTGGCCGGGGGTTGCCCGGTGGGCCGGCCGGGGGCCGGTGATCGTGCCGGAGTTGTCGGCGTTGAGGAGGAGCCGGGGGGGCGGCGGGGCGTTCGTGGTCGTTCCGGGTGTCTTCGAGGGCCTCCCGGTGCAGGTGGTCCAGGGTCATCTCGCCCTGGCGCTCGGGGCCGTGCGCGGCGAATGTCCGGGCGGTGCGCCGCATGTCCGGGCGCGCGGTCGTGAAGTGCTGTTCCCAGGTCACGCCCGCCCGGTACGGGGTGGTGTTTCACCGGTAGGGATCCCGTCGACCGCGCCCCCTTCCGGGGTCCTGCCCGAATTCGCCGGTCTTGCCGTCACCGGCCGGCTCACCGTCGGGTCTGCCGTACCTGCCCTCTGGCGCGCCTATCCCCTGACCGAGGCCGCCCGGGCCCGGGACGACATGGACTACTGCCGTGAGCGCGGCGGGATCATTCTGCTTCCGTGCGTGTATCCGCGGGCAGAGCGGGCGGCTCGGGGCTGGAGGTGGACGAGTGCCGGCCCGGCGCAATCGCGTCGGCAGGTCCGTCCGGGCCGGTAGTTGCTGGCGGCACCCTGAGAGGCCGGGTGGGGCCGTCAGCCTCCGCCGCCGCCGCGGCCGCGGCGCGGCCTGGCTGGTCACCCGTTGCCGCCGTTGCCGCCGCGGCCGCCCTGGCCGCTCGTCTCGCAGCCGGCCCCGAGGCAGATTCCGCCGTTGCCGCCGCGCCCGCCGGTGCCGCCGTCGCCGCCCATGGCGTCGCCGCCGTTGCCGCCGGTGCCGCCGTTGGCACTGCCGGCGCACACCCCGACACAGATGCCGCCGTTGCCGCCGGCGGTGCCGTTGCGGCCGGGTGTCCCGCTGCTGCCGTTGCCGCCGTTGGCGCTGCCGTTGCACAGCCCCGCGCAGATCCCGCCGCTGGTGCCGTTGGTGCCGTTGACCGTTCCGTTGCAGTTGCCCGCACAGATGTTGTCGCCGACACGGATGTTGCCGTTGCCGAACTCGACGCCGCTGAGCACTTTGGCGCCGAAGGCGTGGCGGCCGGCGCCGGATCCGTTGCCGCTGTTGTCGGCGGGGAGGTGCTGGGCGGCATCGCTCACGGCCGCCTGGCTCTGCGGCATCGGCGCCGCCATGGCGGTCGGCGCCAGCGCACCTGCGGCGATCACGGCAGCAGAGACGGCCAGACCGAGACCGAATTTCGACGGGCGTGCAGGCATGTGATTTCTCTCTTTCTGAAGACGTTTCCGAGAACGGTGAGAAAAGTGAGCTTCAGGAGATATGGGTCCCCAAGAAGCATGAGGGCGCCCCGGTCCGGGAATTCGGGCCGGGGCGCAGGCAGCCCGTCAGGAGCCGGGGGTGGAGCTGTCGTCGAGCAGCCCGAGCCAGTCGCCGTCCTGGAATTGCCGCTGCCAGATGTCGACCTCCTTCTCAGAGATCTTGTACTTCTTGGCGATGTCGGCCTTCGTCGCGTGGCCGGAGGTGACGGTCAGCACGATCCGCACCTTGTCCATCGCCGTGAGGTCCGGCCCCGCCTTGTCGGGCAGGTCCTTGAGGGACAGGCAGCCGCCGGGCCGGCCGGGCTCACCCGGCCGGCCGGGTGAGCCGCCCGTGCCGCCCGCCCCGCCCTTGCCGCCCTCCCCGCCCTTGCCACAGTCCGCGGACCGGCCGGCGAGGGCCGAGTAACCGGTGGCGGTGGCGGTGGCGGTGTGCGTCGCGGCCTGGGCGGCGCACGCGGTGCCGGAGACGAGGGTCAGGGAGGCCACCGCCATGAGGAGGGGACGCCGCCAGGAGGTTGTGGACATCGGGGTTCTCCGATTCTTCTGTTGCCGGGGGGGAGAGAGGTTCTTTTCGTTGGGGGTGGGGTGGAGGCCGGCCAGGCCTCCACCCTGTGGTGCTACGGCTTCGCGGTCCTGGGTTCCGCGGGCCCCTGGCGGTCAGAAGAGGCTGCCGCCACCCGCGCCGCCGGCCCCGCCGGTCCCGCCGAACAGACCGCCCAGTCCGGCCGCGCCGCCCTTGCCGCCGTTGCCGCCCTGGAGGATGCCGAAGCCGCCGTTGCCGCCCTTGCCGCCGTTGCCGCCGACGAGGACACCGCTGCCGCCGCCACCGCCGTTACCGCCGCTCCCGGCGAAGATGCCGGAGCCACCGGCCCCGCCGTTGCCGCCGGCACCGCCGACGACGCCGTCGCCGCCACCACCGCCGCCACCACCGCCGCCACCTGCGAGGATGCCGTCTCCGCCCTTGCCGCCGTTGCCGCCGGCACCGCCGACGCCCAGGACGCTGCCCCCGCCGGAGCCGCCGGAGCCGCCGCCCCCGCCGATCAGGCCGCCACCACCGGCGCCACCGTCACCGCCGGCGCCGCCGCCCTGCACGAAGGCCACGGTCGAGGCGGGCATCGGAGCCGCCATCGCGGAGGACACGGGAAGGGCGACGCCTGCGGTGAGCAGTGCGGCCGACGCGAAGACGGTCGCGAAACGAATACCTCGACGCCGGGGACGAATCTCGTCGTACGTGCGCTTGTTACGGGTCATGGATTTTCCTCTTTCTTCTCAAGGGCATCTCTGTCGCCCAGTGATTCGAGATATCGGTGAGGGGGGAGAATCCTCGGCCCTTGGGGAGAATTCCGCCTTACCGGTCGGCCTCGTTCCTTTCCGGTGAGGCCTTGTGCTTCAAGTACGCCCGATTCGCGCAGCCGGGTCACGTTCCGCAAGTTCGGGACTTGACTCCGCAGTAGGCGCCGGGTAAAAGCACACCGCGATGGCGGCGGCGGCCGCGATGACGGTGGTGCCCGGCTTGCTCAGTTCCTCCAGGAAACGGGCCACGCGCTGGGGAGGGAGTCAGCCGGATGACCCTGCTGGCCCCGTATGGGGGTGAGGCGTGACCTGATGGTCCCGGTCACCGTCGGTGGATCGACCGGAAGGCGAACCCCGCAGGCGAGGAACGCGGCTTCGCCCATGGCCTCGACCCCCGTCGTGCGCAGCGCCTGGTCGCGCGCCGGACCGGTACCGGGTGAGCCGGAGCCGTGCTGCATGCCAGTCGGACCTGTACGGCCAGGACGTGCCGCATATGTGCCAAGTAGGAGGCGCCGCGCGCAGACCCCGAACCGCGGCAGCCGGGGGCGTCACCGAGGCCGGCGGGGAACGGGCGCGCAAGTGACCCTGTCGGCAGACAGATCCCGTACGCGCACCGTCCGCGCGGGGGTTTGCTGGGTGCCGAAGCGGTGGCGTGTCGCGTTCAGTGGCCGGCTGTGATGAGGAGGGTGAGTGTGGTGGTGAGGGCGGCGAGGGTCATCGCTGTGGTGATGGGGGTGGTGCGCACGTGCCGGCCGATGGGTTGCTGCTGAGGGGCGGGGCCGAGTTGTCGGTGGGTGAGGTCGAGTTGTCGGTGGGCGTGGTCGAGTGCCACCCACGCCGCCTGCGCCAGGATGCCGGCGACGACGGCGAGGAGGAGGGGCAGCAGGCCGTCCGGGAGGGGGACGGCACTCGTCACGAAGACACCCGCGACGGGGCTGAGGCAGGCGAGTGTGATCCAGGGAGCCGTGCGGCGTCCGGGCTGTGCGCCCAGGAGTGCCGTCAGCGCCAGGCCTTCACCTGCGGCGTGGGCGAGGAGCGCGGCCATGACGGCGGGGGAGGTGGTCAGGGCGAGGGCCGCTCCTTCCACGAAGCGGTGTACGGCGAGCCCTGCTGCTGCGCCGATGCCGCCCGCGCGTTCCCGTGAGCAGGGGCAGCCGGTGCGGGTGACGGCGCCCATCAGGGCGAGCGCGGCGAGCGCGGTGAGCGGTACCGCCCAGGGCGGCAGGCCGGCGTCTTCGGCTTCGTCCCAGGCGTCGGGCAGCAGGTCGAGGACGGCGACGACCAGCAGGATGCCGGCTGCGGTGGCCGGCAGGAGCGCGGTGCGGCCCCGTGCCCGCCGCGCCGCCCAGGCCCCTGCCACGGTGGCGAGGGCCACCAGGGCCACGGCCGCCAGTGTTTCGGCGGATGGCAGTTGCCCTGCCGATGCGCCGGCGGTGGGCGCGCCCACCGTCTCGGACGCGCAGAGCATGGTCCCTCCCACAGGAGTGGCGGGTCGGGGGAGCGCCGGGTCGAGGGAGCGGCGGGTCGGATGGGCGGCGGGTCGGATGGGCGGCGGGTCGGGGGAGCGGCGGGTCGGGGGAGCGGCGGGTCGGATGGGTGGCGGGTCGGATGGGTGGCGGGTTGGGGGAGTGGCGGGTTGGGGGAGTGGCGGGTCGGGGGAGCGGCGGGTCGGATGGGCGGCGGGTCGGGGGTGTGCCGGTCCTGGCCGGATTGTGGGTGCCGGTGGTGGGCCGGAGGTAGGCGCCGGCCGGGGTCAGTGGTGGTGGCAGTAGGAGTCGGAGGAGGCGTCGCCGCCTTGGAGGCGTGTCTGGTGCACGCGCAGGCCGTGGAAGTCCTCGCCGTGGGGGTGGAAGCGGGTGTCGGCGGTCAGGCCGCCGTGGGTGGTGTCGGCGTCGAGTTTGATCATCCAGGGTTGGATGCCGGTGGGGTAGAACTGTTCGTCCCAGGCGGCGTAGAGGGAGTTGGTGAGGTAGACGCGGTGTCCGTCGCGGCTGACCTCGACCATCTGTGCGCCGCCGGTCAGGGGGATGCCGGGGGCGGCGGGGTGGGACGTGCGGGTGGTGATGCCACCGAGCCGGACGGCGGCGGTCTGGCGTGGTTGTCGTGGGTTGCTGACGTCGTACTGGAGGAGGTCGCCGGTGCCCCAGGCGGAGACGTACAGCCACCGGTCGTCGACGCTGAGGTCGATGTCGGTGATCAGCGGGGGTACGGCGCCGAACGGTTTGAGCGCCGGGGGCAGGTCCTGGGCGGGGGCGGGTTCGGCGGGAAGGGTGATGACTTTGGTGACGTGGAAGTCGTCGCCGTCGCGGTGCCACAGCCATACCGAGGCGGAGAGGTCTTCGACGTCGATGACGGTGTTGGTGAATCCCCAGGTGGCTTCGGGGTCGTGGGCGGGGCGTAGTTCGAGGACCATCTGGTGGCGGTCGCCGAGGTCGATCTGTTGCAGGTGGCGGCCGGTGTCGAGTTCCCAGAAGTGCAAGCAGTGGCCGTAGCGGCGTTTCAGGAGCAGGTCGGGGAGGAGGCCGTCCTCGATCATGGAGGGGGTTCCCCATTCGCTGGTGACGGCGATGTTCTGGTTCAGGTGCCACCAGATGTCGTAGGCGAGGTGCTGTGGTCCGCGTTCGCTTTCCCAGCCGCGCAGGACGTCGAAGCTGTCGTGGTCGAGCAGGGCCACGCCGCCGGGTCCGTCGGTGCCGTCGGCGCCGCCCAGGCAGGACAGGAAGACGCCGTCGGGGCCGCAGTGCAGGGTGTGGGGGCGGGAGTATCCGGCCTTTGCGGCCAGTTCGCCGGGTTCGAGGGTCTTGACCAGGCGGGGGCGGGCGGGGTCGGGGTGGGTGTCGAAGACGTGGAGGCGGGAGGAGCGCAGTCCGGGGACGATGAGGTAGCGGCGTGCGGGGTGGTGGTGGCCGGTGTGGGCCAGGGCGCTGGAGCAGGCGTTCCAGCCGAAGTGGTGCAGTTCGTTGCCCGCCCCGGGGACCTCGGCGTGGGCGATGACGTGGCCGTAGGCGGGGGAGTCGGGGTCGGTGTCGAGGGTGAACAGCGCGTCGGGGCGCTGTGCGGCCGGGTCGAAGCCGACGACGTAGGCGAGGTTCTCCCCGGGGGCGGCGACGGCGTCCGCCGGGGTGCGGTACAGAGTCGGGTCCGGGGGGCCGTCGTGGTCGTGCGTCGGGTGCTCGGTCGTCGTCATCGCTGTTCCCCACTCGGCGAAACGCGAGGCCGGGGAACCGGGTGAACCCCCGTCACGGACGGGCCGGCTTTCTCGTCTGCCGTCGGCGTGCGGTGAGGGGACGGATATGCCCCCGCTTTTCGAGCGTTTCACAGTCCCCGCGGCCCTGCCACGGCGCCGGGCGGTGACGGCGACACCGCCCCGAAGCGTTGGGGCCGGCGGCCCCGTCCGCCGCGGTGCGCAGGCCACCGGCCCGGCCCCGACTCCCGCTCCGGCCTCCGTCCCGGCCCCCGGCCCGCTCGGGCCCCGGCCCTTGTCCCGGCTCCCGTTCCGGCCCCGACTCCCGGCCCTCGTCCCCGTTCCGGTCTCGGCGTCGTCCGGGCGTCCGTCCCGGCTCCCGTCCCGGCTCCCGTCCCGGTCCCCGGTCTCTGTGGGGCGGGGTGTGTGAGAGGGGGGTGTGGAGCGGGGCTGTGGGGCGGTGTGGCACTCGTCGGAGTGTGGGCCGCCCGGCGTCGACGGAGCGGCCCAACTCAATTCGTCATGTGAGTCGTTTTTGACCGTTCGCCGGTTATTCGGTGACCGTCGGATTTCTTTGGCGGATGCGGGTGGGGTTGCTGATCGCGGTCGTGCGGGTGTGCTGTATTTCGCCTTTCGCCGGTGGGGTGGGGGTGGAAATCGAACTCTCCTTGCGCCCGATTCAACTCATCGTGTGGAGCGGGTGTCGGCGGGTGGGGTGGATGGGGGCGCTGAGGGACGCTGGTGAGGGTGAAGGGGCTGGTGGGGGGCTGGTCGGGGGTCTGGGGTCTGTTCGGTTTTTTCGCATTTACCGCGCTCGTTTCGGTGAACGGTGCCCTCGAACAGGTGAAGTATTAAAAGCCCTGCAGGGAATGTGTGCGCCTGATATTCGCGCCGGACTGCGCCATCTTCTGTCGGTATAGCGCTGTGCGCTCACCGTTTCCGGTGACGTTCGGCGGGGGCGGGTTGTACGTTCTTTGCGTGCTGAAGGCATATTCCAGCCGGCGGTTGTTGCCGTTGAGGGGGAACGTGTATGACGAGCCACGCAACCGAAGTCGATCTCGAGAGTCTCGGCGGGCGGTGGAGGCGACCGGTACCGGTGCGCGGTGGACGGTGGACGCGGATGAGATGTGGTGCCGGCTGACCCACCGCTCGGGGATGCGGCGCCGACAGGGCTGGAAGCTGCACGTGTCCGCGACGTCCGCTTCCGCGCCGGACGTTCTTGTCAGGTCGCTGGATGTGCTGCTGCGGGAGGAGTCGGGGTTCAAGTTCGTCCGCTCGCTTGAGCAGGTGAGCGCGCTCAACTCCCGTGCCACCCCGCGGGGGAGTTCGGGGAAGTTCATCACCGTCTACCCGCCCTCGGACGAGGCTGCGGCCCGGGTGGCGCTCGCACTGCACGAGGCGACGGCGGGTCTGCCCGGCCCCAGGATCCTGTCGGATCAGCCGTATGCCCCGCAGAGCCTGGTGCACTACCGCTACGGCGCGTTCGTGGGCCGGCGCCGGGTGTCGGAGCAGGGGCTGCTGGTGTGGTTCATCGAGGACCCCGACGGCAACCCGGTGGAGGACAGACGCACCGGCCGGTACTCCCCGCCCGCCTGGGCCGTCAGTCCCTTCCCGGCCTCGGTCCCGGCCCCGCCCCGCCGGCCCGAGAGGGCGAGCGGCCCGGTGCTGCTGGGGGGCCGGTTCTCGGTGCGCGAGGCGATCCGGCACACCAACAAGGGCGGCGTCTACCGGGGCACCGACGTCACCACGTCCGCCCCGGTGGTGATCAAGGAGGCGCGGCCGCACGTCGAGGGCGACGTGGCCGGCTCCGACGTGCGTGACTGGCTGCGGGCCGAGGCCAGGACCCTGGAGAAGCTCAGGCACACCGGGCTGGCCCCCCAGCCGCTCGCGGTGTTCGAGATCGGCGGCCACCTGTTCCTCGCCCAGGAGGAGGTGCCGGGTGTGCCGCTGCGCACCTGGGTCGCCGAACGGTTCCGTGACGTCGGCGCCGAGCGCTACCGGGCAGAGGCGCTCGCCCAGGTGGGGCGGCTGGTGGACCTGGTCGCGGCGGCCCACGCCTGCGGCTGTGTGCTCAGGGACTTCACCCCCGGCAACGTCATGGTCCGGCCCGACGGCGAACTGCGCCTGATCGATCTGGAGCTCGCCGTCCTGACCGACGAGGTCATGCTCCCGACCCGGGTCGGCACCCCCGGGTTCAGCGCCCCGGAACGCCTTGAGGACGCCGCGGTGTCCCCGACGGCCGACTACTACAGTCTCGGCGCCACCGTGTGCTTCGTCCTCGCCGGCAAGGTGCCCCAGCTGCTGCCCGAGGAGCCCGAGGGAAGAGCGGCCGAGGAGCGGCTCCAGGAGTGGCTGGCCGCCTGCGCCGGCATGCTCCGCCTGCCCGGCGGCCTGCAGGAGATGATCCTCCAGCTGATGAAGGACGATCCCGGCGAACGCTGGGACCCCGACACCGCACGCGAGGCACTCCACCGCATCCTGCCCCCGCACGGGACCACCCTGCCCCCGCACGGGACCGAAGCCCCCCTGCCCGGGCGCGGCACGGAGCTGCCAGGACGCGCGAGCGGCCGGCCCGGGAACGGGACCGCCCAGCCCTCACACGGGACCGGTCTACCCGGAGACGGCGCGGACCTGCCCGGCGACGGCACGGACCTGGAGCGACGCGGGACCGATCTGCCCGGACGCGGGACCGAAACCTCCCCGCCCGGACACGAAACCCCCCTGCCCGGGCAGGGGACCGCCCAGCCCGGGCAGGGGGCCGAAACCCCGCCCGGACACGGGAGTGGCCTGCCAGGACAGGGGACTGCCCGGTCCTCACACGGGACCGAAGCCCTGCCCGGGGACGGCGCGGATCTGGAGCGAGGCGGGAGCGGCCTGTCGGGAGACGGCGGGGGCCTGTCCGCAGACGGTGCGGGTCTGCTGCCGCGGCCGAGGCACCCCGTACCCGCTTGCGCAGCGGCAGCGACGGCCGAGCCGGATGCCGTGGTCGAGGCGGTGGCGGCGGGGCCGGATGCCGTGGTCGAGGCGGTGGTCGCCGGGATGGTGGAGCATCTCCTCGACACCATGTCCCTGGACGGTGAGTCGCGGTTGTGGCCGGTGTCGACCCTGGCGGGGGAGACCGGTCCGTGCACGGTGCAGCAGGGCGCGGCAGGCGTTCTGGCGGTCCTGGCCCGCTACTTCGAGCTGACCGGTGATCCGCGTCTGCCGGAGGTGATCTCGGCCGCGGGCGGCTGGATCGTGGCCCGGAGCGACACCCGCGTCATCCGTCCGGGTCTGCATTTCGGCGGCCGGGGGATCGCCTGGGCGCTGTACGAGGCGGGCCGTGCGGTGGCCGACCGGCGGCTGACGGACCATGCGCTGGCGCTGGCGCTGGCCCCGCTGGAGCCGACTCCCAGTCATGACATCACCCACGGCACCGCGGGCAGCGGGCTGGCCGCAGCCCACCTGTGGCACCGCACCGGTGATGCGCGGCTGGCCGGCCTCGTCGTCGACGCCGCGGACCGGCTGGCCGCCGCGGCCCAGATCGAACCGTCGGGGGTGAGCTGGCCGGTCCCGGCGGAAGCGGTGTCCGAGGAGGCCGGCAAACGCTATCTGGGCTTCGCCCACGGTTCGGCCGGCATCGGCAGTTTCCTCCTGGCCGCCGCGGACGTCTCCGGGCGACCGGAGCATCTGGAACTGGCCGTGGCCGCGGGGGAGCATCTGGTGGCCCACGCGGTGGGGGTCGGTGAGGGGGTGCAGTGGCCGGCCCAGGCCACGGACCCGCCCACCGCGCCGTACTGGTGTCACGGCTCGGCCGGCATCGGGTCGTTCCTGATCCGGCTGTGGCAGCGCACCGGTGACGACCGCTACGCCGGCCTCGCCCGCGGCGCCGCGCACGCCGTCATGGAACGCGCCTCCCGCGCCGCCGTCGCCCAGTGCCACGGGCTGGCGGGCAACGGCGACTTCCTCCTCGACCTGGCCGACGCCACCGGCGAGGCCGGCTACCGGGTGATGGCCGGGGAACTGGCCCGCCTCATCGTCTGCGAACGGGCTCAGCGCAGCACCCACGTCGTCTTCCCCAACGAGTACGGGGAGCTCTCCACGAGCTGGAGCGACGGCGCCGCGGGAATCCTGGCGTTCCTGCTCAGGACCCGCCACCACGACTCCCGGCACTGGATGGTCCAGCAGCCGGGCTGAGCGGCAGGAACCCCTGCCGCCGCCGCACGGAGAAGGAGAATGTCATGGAGAACCAGAACCTCGAGCTGCTGGCCCACCTGCACGCCCTTCCGGAGACCGACCCGGTCGACTTCGACGGAGCCTCGTACTCCGGGACGTGCGCCTGCGTCGGCCTGCTGACGCTGCTCAACACCGTCTGCGTGGGCATCAGCTGCGCCTAGCCGACAACCTCCGGCCGGCCGCGGCCCCCGTGGGGCCGCCGCCGGCCGGAGCGCAGGCCGCCGCGGCCGGCATGCGGAGGCCCGCAGGCCCGCGCACGACACCCCCGTGGACGAGGAGCCGACCATGCAGGCACCTGCCGGTGACGCCGCCCGCGCCCGAGCAACCCCCCCGACCACCGCACCCGGCACCACCCCGGACACCACCCCACCCACCGACCCGGACACCACCCCACCCACCGCCTCGGACACCACCCCGCCCACCACCCCACCCCCCGCCCCGGACGCTGCCCCGCCCACCGCCCCGGACACCCTCGCGCTCACCGACCCGGACCCTGGCCCCGGTACCGCTGCGGACGCCGCCCCGCCCACCGCCTTGGACACCACCCCGCCCACCGCCCCGGACACCATCGCGCTCACCGACCCGGACCCTGGCCCCGGTACCGCTGCGGACGCCGCCCCGCCCACCGCTGCGGACGCCGCCCCGGGCGTCGGGCAGTCCAGCGCCCCGGGCACCGTTTCGGGCGCCGCGCCGTCCACCGACCCAGACATTGGAGCGGGCACTGCGCCAGATGCCGGGCAGTCCACCGCGCCGGACGCCGTATCGGGCACTGCTCCGGACGTCGGGCAGTCCAGCGCACCGGACGCCACCGCGCCCGCCGCGCCGGGCACCGCCTCGGGCACCGCCTCGGGCACGGCTTCGGACGCCGCCTCGGGCACCGCTTCGGACGCCGCGCCGCCCCTCGACCCGGACGCCGGCCCGGGCACCGTCCTGGACGTCACCGCGCCCGCCGCTCCGGACACCGCCTCGGGCACCGCTCCGGACACCGCCTCGGGCACCGCTCCGGACACCGCCTCGGGCACCGCTCCGGACGCCGCCTCGGGCCCTGCTTCGGACGCCGCGCCGCCCCTCGACCCGGACGCCGGCCCGGGCACCGCGCCGGACGCCGGCCTGGTCGCCGTTGCGAAGAGCGGCGGGCGGTGCCCCGTCCGGCCGGCGCCCGCGATCCGTACCCGCGGTCTGGTCAAGAGCTATCCGGGCCCGGCCGGGAGCACCACCGACGCCGTCCGCGGCCTGGATCTGGAGGTGTTCCAGGGCGAGACCTACGCCTTCCTCGGCCCCAACGGTGCGGGCAAGTCCACCACCCTCGCCCTGCTGTGCGCGCTGGCCCGTCCCACCGCCGGACAGGCCATGGTGGCGGGCGCCGACGTGCTGGAGCGGCCGGACCAGGTACGACGGCGGGTCGGCATGCTCTTCCAGCACAGTGCGCTGGACCCGGACCTGACGGCCGAGCAGAACCTGCACATCCACGCCCGCCTGTACGGACTGCGCCGCCATCATGCCCGCCTGCGCGTCACCGAGATGCTCGAGACCGTCGCCCTGGCCGACCGCCGCCGGTCCCTGGTGCGCACCCTCTCCGGGGGCATGCGCCGCCGCCTGGAACTGGCCCGCGGTCTGCTGCACGCACCCCAGGTGCTGTTCCTCGACGAGCCGACCACCGGACTCGACCCGCACGCCCGCGCCCAGGTCTGGCAGCACCTGCGCGCCCTGCGCGACCGGCACGGCAGCACCCTGTTCATCACCACCCACTACCTGGAAGAGGCGGAGCACTGCGACCGCCTGGGCATCCTCGACCAGGGCCGGCTCGTGGCCGAGGGCACCCCCCACGCGCTGAAGGCCGAGATCGGCGAGGACCGCGTGGTGCTGCACACCGGCGACGATGCGGCGGCCCGCCAGGTCGTGAGCCAAGCCGTCAGCCAAGCCGCGGACCGGACCGCGGACCGGACCGCGGTGGGTGGGGCTGCGGGCCGGGCCGGGCCCCCGGGGCCCGCCGTCACCCTGGACGCCGGGGGGCTGTCTCTGCGCCTGCCCGACGGCAGCGCCTGGATCCCCCGGCTGTGCGCGGCCCTGGCGGACCGCGGCATCGCGGTGCACGCCGCATCCGCGACCCCGCCCACGCTCGACGACGTCTTCTTCCACCACACCGGCCGCAGCATCCACGCCCCCCGCTCCCACCCGGCACCGGGCACGACCATCCCGGCGGCCACCCAGGAGGCCCCATGACCGCGCCCGCCCTCCCGGCCCCGGACGCCTCCAACCCCTCCAACACCCCCGGCACCCCCCGAACCGCCGGCACCCCCGGCGCCCCTGGGGCCTCCCACACTCCCGGCGGGTCCGGTGGGTTCGCCACCCCTGAGACCGCCGGCACCTCCGGCACCCCCGGGACCTCTGGCGCCCCCGGGACCCCTAGCACTTCCGGCGGGTCCGGCGCCCCCGGAACCCCCGGCGGGTCGGGAACCCCCGGAACCCCCGGCGGGTCCGGCGCCCCCGGAACCCCCGGCGGGTCGGGAACCCCCGGAACCCCCGGCGGGTCCGGCGCCCCCAAGCCCTCCGGTGCTCCCGGCGGATCCGGCGCGGCCGGCGGGCCCGGCCGGGAGCCGGGACCGCCGCTGCGCAATGAACTGCGCGCGGTGCACGCCCTCATCCACCGCGATCTGCTGCGGATGGCGGCCCAGCCCACCCACACCGCGCTGATGCTGCTCCAGCCGGTGCTCTACCTCTTCGTCCTGGGCGGCGGTCTGGCCGCGCTGATCCCCGACTCCTCGCTCGGCACCGGCTACCAGGCCTACCTCTTCCCGGGCATGCTGATGATGACGGTGCAGGCACCGGCCATCATCGTCGGCGTCCGCCTGATCACCGACCGGCAAAGCGGCTACCTGCGGGAACTGCTGATGGCCCCGGTCGCCCGGCCCACCCTCCTGCTCGGCAGCTGCGCCGGCGGCACCCTCGTCTCCACCGTCCAGGGAACCGTCCTGCTGGCCCTGGCCGGCGCGGTCGGCCTGCCCTATGACCCGCTCCTGCTGGCGCTGCTCCTGGCCGGCATGATCCTGGCCTCCTTCACCGTCACGGCCCTGTCCCTGCTGCTGGCCGTGAGCATCGACCGGCCCGAGGCCTTCCACATGCTGCTCGGCCTGGTGATGATGCCGCTGCTGTTCCTGTCCGGGGGCTTCTTCCCGCTGCACAACCTGCCCGGCTGGGCCCACGCGCTGGCCGCCGTCAACCCGCTCGCCTACGGCGTTGACCTGCTGCGCCGCTGCATCGCGCTGCGCGTGCCGCACCAGGCGGCCACCACCGCGGGCATCCAATGGTCCGGCTGGCAGCCCCCGCTGCTCCTGGAGGGCGCCATCCTGCTGGCCGGCGGCGCCATGGCCCTGCTCTGGGCCGCCCACCGCTTCGGCCGCCCTGAATAGCCCACGGACCCTGCACCACCATGCCGCTGGGCCCGCCCCGACCGCGCCATCTCCGCACCACACGCCGCTGGGCCCGTCCC